>NZ_MIFU01000119.1:0-210764 GCF_001855215.1 Pseudomonas sp. 06C 126
CTAGGGGGCTTGTCCCCCGCTGGGTTGCAACGCAGCCCCAAAACCAGCCATCCCGGTATATCTGGCAGACCGTGGTGAGGCTATTGGGGCGGCTTCGCCGCCCAGCGCGGGGCAAGCCCGCTCGCCACGAAAAGCCAGCTGTTCACCCCCATGTGGCTAGGGGGCTTGTCCCCCGCTGGGTTGCGTAGCAACCCCAAAACCAGCCACCTCGATATATCTGGCAGAACGGGGTGAGGCTATTGGGGCGGCTTCGCCGCCCAGCGCGGGGCAAGCCCGCTCGCCACAGGTCAGTACTGGCCCTTAATTCAGGGCAATTGGCCAAACAGCTGTTTTTGAAAGGTATGGGCCAAAGACGAAATGAGCCTACGACTGAGTAGGTAATGATTCGCTCATTTGCGTGTGACATACCGCCAGAATTTCATCGGCCAACGCCGAGTCGTCAGGACAGGCGCGCGACAACATGATCGCACCGACCGCGCGCGCCAGCAGGTCGATCATCTTCACCCTCGCCTCCCCCGGCGCCGCATCCGGCCCGGTCGGGTATTTTTCACCGAGTGTTTGCAACATGTGCTCGATACCTTCAGCGAAGGCCGATTTCAACTCGGTGGACTGACGCGCCGCGTCACCGCACAACGCTGCCATGGTGCAACCCGTGGAGCGCCCGTCGCGATGCTCCCTGGACACGTACACGTCAATGAAATCCTTCACGCTCATGGCTTCGGCGCTGGCCAATGACTGCGCAAGACTGTTGGCCGACGCTTGCGCCATCAGGTCAGCCTTCGAGCCAAAATGTTTGTAGAAACCGCCGTGGGTAAAACCGGCGGCGGCCATCAGGTCGGCCACGCCGACACCATCAAAACCGCGCTCGCGAAACACCTTTGAGGCTGTTTCGACAATGTGCTCCCGATTTGCCTGGGCCTGGACCTTGGACACTCGCATATTCGATACCTCTGCACCGCTGAAATTCATCAGCCGATCATACATAGATGCTGATCATAATCAAAACTGTTGACAGCTTAGATTTCGATCATCATCCTAAATGCCAGCGACATGCCCACCGAATCAGGTTTATCGCTGCAGCAATCCCAATCCATATTCCAGACCAAGAGCCCACATCATGACTACTCGCCCTACCGTTCTTATCACTGGTGCGTCCACTGGCATCGGCGCGGTTTACGCCGAGCGTTTCGCCCAACGCGGGCACGACCTGGTGTTGGTCGCTCGCGACCATTCGCGCCTGGAAACGCTGGCTGCGACGTTGCGTGGCGAACACAGCGTCGCCATTGAAGTGCTTCAGGCCGACCTGACTCAACTCAGCGACCTGCACACCGTCGAAGCGCGCCTGCGTGATGACGCGCGCATTGGCATCCTCGTCAACAATGCCGGCGCCGCACAGTCCGGCACGTTCATCGAGCAAAGCACGGATAGTGTTGCGCAACTGGTGGCCCTCAACACCACCGCGTTGGTGCGGTTGGCCAGCGCCATCGCACCACGCCTGGCCAAAGCAGGTGAAGGCGCGATCATCAATATCGGCTCCGTGGTGGGGCTGGCACCGGAGTTCGGCATGTCGGTCTATGGGGCGACCAAGGCGTTTGTGCTGTTCCTTTCCCAAGGCCTGAGCCTGGAGCTTTCGCCTCAGGGGGTTTACGTGCAAGCCGTATTGCCAGCCGCCACCCGCACAGAGATCTGGGACCGCGCCGGTATCGACATCAATACCTTGAGCGAAATCATGGAAGTGGGTGATTTGGTCGATGCGGCGCTGGTCGGCTTCGATCGTCGCGAACCGGTGAGCATTCCCGCGCTGCAGGAAGGCGAGCGCTGGGATACCCTGCAAACCGCACGTCAGGGCCTTTTGTCGCAAATCAGGCAGTCCACCGTGGCGCAACGCTATTTGACGCAAGTCTGACTATTATCGAGCCGGCCGGCCTCACCCCACTCTCGATCCACCGACAAGGGCAGCTGCAACATGAAGGCATTTTTTATCGAACGCTACGGCAAGCAGAGCGCAATGATTGGCGACATGCCTGACCCTGCGGTGGGTGTGCACGACGTGCTGATCCAGGTGCATGCGACAAGCGTGAACCCGTTGGACTCGAAGATTAAAACGGGGGACTTCAAACTGATCCTGCCCTATACCTTTCCATTGGTACTGGGCAACGACCTGGCCGGAGTGGTCATTCGCACAGGCGCGGCGGTGGAGCGATTCAAGCCGGGCGACGAAGTCTACGCACGTCCCCCGGAGGCGCGGATCGGGACGTTTGCCGAACTGATCGCCGTGGACGAAAACGCCCTCGCGCTAAAGCCGGCGAACCTGGACATGGCCCAAGCGGCGTCCATCCCCTTGGCCGCCTTGACGGCCTGGCAGGCGCTGGTCGAGACCGCCCAACTGAAAAAAGGCCAAAAGGTGCTGATTCATGCCGGATCCGGCGGTGTCGGCACGCTGGCCATTCAACTTGCCAAACACCTCGGAGCCTTCGTCGCGACCACCACCAGCACGGCGAACGTCCAATGGGTGAAAGCACTCGGGGCGGATGTGGTGATTGATTACACACATCAGGATTTTGCACACGAGTTGCGCGATTTCGACGTGGTGTTGCACAGCCTCGGCACCGCGCTACTGGAGAAGTCGCTCAAGGTGCTCAAGCCGGGCGGACAGCTTATTTCCCTTTCGGGGCCGCCGACTGCGCAATTTGCCCAAGCGCAAGGCTTGTCCTGGGTGCTGGGGCAAGTGATGCGCCTGCTGAGCAGCGGCATTCGCAGGAAAGCGCGCAAACAGGGGGTGAACTATGCATTTTTGTTTATGCGTGCCAACGGGACACAACTGCAGAAAATCACTTCGCTTATCGAGACAGGTGTCATCAAGCCGGTCATTGACCGAACGTTCCCTTTTGAGTCCATAGCCAAGGCGCTGCGGTACGTCGAACAGGGCAGATCGAGAGGCAAAGTCACCGTGACAATGAGGTAAGCGCCGATCAATCTCGCGGAGCCGGGCCAGTCGAACTTCCAATGCTTGCGAGAAAAATCCTGGTGTCCCGATTGGACCGCAGATGAACCACACGGCAAGCGGCTGGTGCAGTTGCCACGAGGTGCTGCATCTTTGCCCGCGCTGATTTTTTCGTCCGCCACATGAATGCAAAAAACTCCGGCAGGTTCGCCAGCATTTCGGGGCAGTTCTCGGGCAAGTCAGGCCGAGACTTCCCGCGATGGAGCAGCGCTCTGAGCAGGACGCGCAAGAATCGAAGCGGCGCTGAACGATCAATCCAGATCAAAAGATCTGCACGGGCCACTCGGTTGTCCCACGTGGCTGAATGGCCACCCTCGAATATCCAGTTATCGCGGGCCTCGACCTCAAGACAAAGCCGCGTCTTCTCGTCCCAGGTTCGTTCAACCCATCCTGGCTGCCAGTGGATAGTGTCGATATGAACCACTGGCAATCCGGTGCACTGGCCAAGCTTACGCGCCAACGTGCTTTTGCCAGACCCAGGTTGGCCCACAATCATCACCCGTTGCATACAAACTCCTTGTCGATGGGCCGCAACACTACTCAACCATAAGCCCTCGACGCACGCGCCCCGCTCTTTTGTAGGCTCTTACCACCGTATTGGTCTCACAAGAAATGATCCCCTCCAAGGCGCCCATCCGCGTGGTTGAGACGCTCCACAGATCATGAATATCACGACACAAGACATGCCAAAACAACTGCGAACCGCCACTGGTACCAAACAGGCAACGCGTGTGTTCATCCTTTGCCAGCGCCTGGGCAATACCCTCTGCCGCACCCGGTCGGGTTTGGAGCGACACAATCGCCTCGACCCCGTAGCCCACCAACAGAGGCTCCAGTTCCACGCGAAATGTCAGGGCATTACTGTCGACCAGCCCACTTAGCATGCGCTGGACCTTGGGCTCACTGACGCCGCAGGTTTCAGCAAGCACGCCCAGGCTGGCCCTTCCATCGAGCATTAACGCGCCCAGTAGCCGCATTTCGTCAGCACTCAGGCTTACCGGCCCGGCCAGCACCGGCTCAGTCGGCACCGAACCATCGATACGCCAGCGACTGGCTCGCCTGAACGATCTGAGTACCACTTGCGTTTGCACCTGCCTTACCCCAGGCACCAGCGGCAACTCCTGCACCACCATGTCAGAAAGCGCTTCCACACTGGGTAAGTTGATCTCGGTGAAGATGTCGAACTCTCCCGTTGTCGCCATGACCACCTGGGTCTGCGGCAACTGCGCCAGATGCTCCGCCACTTCCCGCTGGCGCCCGTCGGCTACCCGGATCCATGCATGCAGCACCGGGCCGCTCCCGACGACAACCGGATCGAGCTCGCCGATGACCCGGATGTAACCACTGTCCATCAAGCGTTGCAGGCGCCGCGACAGCGTACGCTCCGCCACATCGCAGCAGGCACTCAGATCCCGCCAGGTGCCACGAGGGTTGGCTTGCAGTGCAATCAGGCAGGCCAGATCCGTTTCATCCAGCGCAACATGTCTTTTTTCATCCGCATCAACGGTTGACGAGACCATATTCTTACAATACCTTCGCTCAAGTGGCTAAATTAAAACAAAACAAGGCCGCACATGTCTAAAAATAATTACAATTCAAACCCAAAGGCACAAGCCAATGAATTATGCGACTCAAACGTCCCACGCGGCAAAGCCGCAGGTATCAACCGCGCGCAAAATTGCTGCTGGCAGCATTGGCAATGCGGTGGAGTGGTTTGACTGGACGATCTATGCGTCGTTCGCGGTGTTCTTTTCTACCCAATTCTTTCCGAAAACTGACGAAACGGCGTCATTGCTAGCGACTTTCGCTATTTTCGCCGTAGGTTTCTTCATGCGTCCCATCGGTGGCTGGGCCCTGGGGATCTACTCTGATCGCTATGGCCGCAAATCAGCGCTGGGCGTCACCATCATGCTGATGGCCGGCGGCTCCCTGATGATCGGCATAACCCCCACCTACGAGCAGATCGGCCTGCTGGCGCCGGTTTTGCTGGTAATCGCGCGACTGATGCAAGGCTTGTCGCTGGGCGGCGAATACGCGTCAGCCTCTACTTACCTTGCCGAGTTGGCGCCAGACCACCGTCGCGGCTTCTTTTCGAGTTTTGTATTCTTTAGTTCCGCTGCGGGCATTCTGACCGCTTCGGCGATTGGCTGGGCACTGACCACCGTCCTCACCGACGAGCAGATGAGGGAGTTCGGCTGGCGCATTCCGTTCTTGCTCGGCGCCTTGGGCGGTATCGCAGGCATTTGGCTGCGTATGTCGGTGCCTGAAGCAGAAGCCTCAACGCAAAAAACCAAGAAGGTAGAGAAGCAACCGCTGCGCACCCTGCTGCGTGATTATCCGCGCGAAACCCTGCGGATCGTGGGCTTTTCGATCCTCAGCACCTTTGCCTTTTACCTGTTCGTCATCTACATCCCGACCTATGCCATCCGAGCACTGCACGTGGAGTCCTCCACAGCCTTTGCGGCGAATACGGTGGCAATGGTCGCGTTCATGCTCGTGCACCCACTCTTCGGCATGCTCTCGGACAAGTTCGGGCGCAAGCCGCAACTGATCGCTTTTGCCCTGGGTTACCTGCTGTTCTTCTACCCGATTATCACCAGCATGCAGCCGACGTTCTCATCGATCCTGATGGTGGAGTTGTTCGGCCTGTTGCTCTACGCGCTTTATACCTCGATTGCGCCCGCAATCATGTCTGAACAATTCCCCAGCAGCGTTCGCGCCGTCGGCATTGGTGCGCCCTACAACCTGATGGTGGCATTGCTCGGCGGTACCACGCCTTATCTGCTGACCTGGCTGCAGAGCCACGGTCAAGAGAGCTGGTTCTTCTATTACGTGCTCGCGGGCGCCGCGCTCACCCTGATTACGTTCATCAAAATGCCAGAAACAGCCGGGAAACCACTGAAATAGCCACTGGCTCGGACACCGCGATGCGATCCCCGTGAACGACGGTCGAACACGGGGATACCGACCCACATATCTTAGATAGAAATTATGCGCGAACCATCCGAAGACCTTTGTTTCCAGACTGCCCTGCAGATTGCCCATCTGATCGCTACCCGGCAGACCACCTCACGCGCGGTCACCCAGTACTTTCTGGACCGTATTGCTTGCAGCAGTGCGCTTAACGCCTTCACTGTAGTCTTCGCCGAGCAGGCCCTGGCGGCAGCCGATGCCGCCGACCGCGCGCTCGATACCGGACACACATTGAGTCCACTGCATGGCGTACCGGTTGCCATCAAGGACAATATCGAGATCGCCAACACCCTGGCGTCGGCAGGGTCGTTGAGCCGTCTGACCACGATCAGCTCCGTGACCAGCACCGTCGCGCAACGATTACAAGCGGCCGGCATGGTGATCGTGGGCAAGACCCAGATGACCGAATTTGCCTTCGGTTTATCCGGGCAGAATCCGACCCGAGGCACGCCCTGGAACCCCTGGGACGCCAAGCTGCATCGCGCGCCGGGCGGATCCTCTTCAGGCGCGGCGGTTGCTGTTGCAGCAGGCCTGGTCCCGATTGCAGTGGGTGGTGATACCGGCGGATCGATACGGGCTCCCGCATCGCTGAATCACTTGGTCGGCTTCAAACCGTCCAGCGGGCTCATCAGCCTGGACGGTGTCGTGCCACTCGCTCCCAGCCTGGACGTGCTGGGCCCAATCGCCCGCGACGTTTACGATGCCCACACACTTACCGCCATCCTTGCCAGCCCTTCTACGGACAATGGGTTGAACGTTCAGGCTGAACTTGCAAGTGAGCTGGTGCCACCCCAGCCGGGCACAGTGTTGGTACTGGACCAGAGTGCGTTCCCCAGTGCCCTGTCCATTGGCGCCCGCAGGGTGTGGGATCAAGCCTTGGCCAAGCTGGGCACGGCCGGCTGGACGCTGGAGTACTGGGTTCCAGATGATGAGTTAGCGATCGGTCGGCTTTCCGAGTGCAACTCGATGATCATTGCTTATGAGGGGTATCGCGAGTTTGGTCACCTTGCACATGACCCCGAACAACTGCTCTGGAAGGTTGTACGCAATCGAATCCTTGCCGGCGCCGATATCAGCCGTGACGCCTACGAAAGCGCCGTTGCACAGCGTGCATACGCAGCCGAGGCATTCACCCGAGCGATCGGCTCATCCGGGGTTCTATTGATGCCTGTCAGCGGCCATGGGGCCCTGCCCCTTGATGACCAGGACGCTGATCACGCCAGTATTGGCAAGTTCAGTCGAGCCAGTAACTACCTCGGCACGCCGGCAATCGCCCTCCCCGCCGGATTCGACGAAGCACAAATGCCGATTGGCGTGCAGTTGCTATCCCCGGTATTTACCGACATGCATTTGCTGAACATCGCGAGCGCGATGGCACCTGCGCTGTTACTTGACGAGCGCAGGCCTGAGCTTGGGCGATGGGGGCTTTAAGCATCGCGTGCCAAACTCGCGTACTACCATTCTTGTAGATGCATTCGTTCAGGCGCGGATGGCGTCACCCAGTATATGACCGAGCCCGCGCAGAAACGGTGCGGGCATACCTTCCCTACGCAGGACGCTGTAGCACTGCCGAGGGCCTGGCAGCGTCCCCAACCTATTCGCGTACTTGAATCGCCCCCTTCTACTGCATTGCAAACCTTCCTCGTCCGCTTATAATTAAGATCCATTCTTATCCGCATCTTGTAACCAGGAAGATCTAGGTGTCCTACCCTCAGTCGCCCGAATCCTCCCCCCAGGATGATATGCATGCGCTCTATCGCGACCACAGCCAATGGCTTCAGGGCTGGGTGCGTAGGCGCCTAGGTGATGCAGATCGTGCGGCGGATATTACCCAGGACACGTTCGTGCGCCTGATCAGCAGCGCACTGCGCCAACCATTGAGAGAGCCGCGCAGCTTCCTGGCTACGGTAGCCCGCAGGGTGATGATCGACCAATTGCGCCGACGCAACCTGGAGCAGGCCTATATTGAGTTTCTGGGCAGCCAGCCGCTCCTCGAGGAGTGCTCCCCCGAACAGCGCCTACTGATGCTGGAAACCCTGATGCAACTGGACGCCATGCTCGACGGCCTGGGCCAGAAAGTGCGCGATACCTTCCTGTACGTACAGCTCGATGGCCTGAGCTACGCTGATGTCGCGCGGCGCCTCGGGGTGTCCGTCAGCTCGGTGACCAAGTACATGGCCAAGGCGACAGAGCGGTGCCTGCTGTTTGCTTTCGATGCGCAACTATGAATCCTTCCGATCAACGCAAAGCCCTGCGCGAGGCGGCGCAATGGCATGCGCGGCTCCACGCGGCGCGTGACTGTGCGGATAACCGCAGGCAGTGGCAGGTCTGGCTCGATCAGTCGCCGTTGCACGGTTGGGCGTGGGAGCGCCTTGAGCGGTTGCAGGCAGATCTTGCCGGTGTTCCCGGTCCGCTGGCACGGCACACCCTTGTCGCAGGCCATGGGGAACTGGGGCGGCGTACGCTACTCAAGGGCCTGGTGCTGGGTCTTGGCGTTTCAGGGGCTGTCTGGACGGGTTATCGCCACTCGCCGGTTTGGTTGGCCGACGTGCGCACCGTCAAGGGCGAACGCCGCAGCCTGACCTTGGAGGACGGCACGCGGCTGACGCTCAATACAGATTCTGCCGTCGATATCCGCTACAGCGCAGACCAGCGGCTGATAGAACTGGTCGAGGGCGAGATTGCCGTTTACACCGCTAACGACCCACGCCCGTTGCGCGTGCACACGGTGCATGGCCGAATGCGCGCCCTCGGTACCCGCTTCAACGTGCGCCTGCATGCAGACCGCACCGAGCTGATCGTCATCGAACATGCTGTCGCGGTGCACAACGCCGCAAGCGAACACGAGGTGCGGGTCGATGCCGGCATGGCCCTGGCGTTCAACAGCGGGCCGCTGTCCAAGCCCCGTCCGGCTGACCTTGCCAGCACTGTGTGGCGCGATGGTCAGTTGGTGTTGGACGGCTGGCCGCTGCGCCGCGCCCTGGCCGAACTCCAGCGTTACCGCCCGGGTGTGTTGAGCTGTAGTGACGATGTAGCGCAGCTGCGTCTCGCTGGGGTGTACCCGTTGGATGACACCGACCGCGCACTGGTGGCAATCGCCGGGGCGCTAAAGCTGAAGGTCAATACCTGGACGCGCTATTGGGTCAGGCTCACCCCGGCCGTTTAAACCAAACGAATGAAAGAAATTCTCAGTTGCATTGTCGGATTGGCCACTCTCGTACGAGCTCTTCTGAAAACCGCCCAAACAGGCATTTTAAGGAGCTGTCATGTCTAGAGCGACAATCTACTCACACGCGCGCCGAACACACCTCACCCCCCTGCTGCTTGGCAGCGCCATCGCGCTGCAGGCCGGGATGCTGGCCCCGCTGCTGTCACCGGACGCCCAGGCCCATGCCGAAGAGGTCAGCCGCGTTTACGACATTGCCCCTGGGCCGTTGGTAGCAACCTTGAACCGCTTCGCCCGCGAGGCCGGGGTGCTGCTATCGTTTGATGCAGCGCTGACCGAGGGGCTGCAGAGTCGCGGGCTAAAAGGTCGCTTCAGCACCGAGCAGGGATTTTCCCAACTACTGGCTGGCAGCGGGCTAGAGGCCCTGCTGGTGGGTAACAATTGGGTGCTTGCACCTCAGGCGCAGGCCGGTTCAGCGCTGCAACTGGATGCAACCAGCATCACCGGCCAAAGCTTGAGCGTCACCACAGAAGGCAGTGGTTCCTACACCACCGGCGCAACCGCCGCCGCCACACGCCTGGACCTGAGCCTGCGCAAGACGCCACAGTCAATCAGCGTAGTAACACGCCAGCAGATGGACGACCAGAATCTGCAAAGTGTCTCCGATGTCCTGAAGCAAACCCCCGGCATCACCGTCAACCAGGAAAGCTCCGAGGCCTTCACTTTCTATTCGCGCGGTTTCAAGCTGGATAACTTCCAGTTCGATGGCGTGCCCAGCCTGTCCTCGGACGGCGGCTCATTGCGCGACAACTACAGTATCGGCAACAGCCTGATCTATGACCGAGTCGAAGTACTCAAGGGTGCGACCGGCCTGGTCAACGGCTCCGGCAATCCGTCGGGGGTCATCAACCTGGTGCGCAAGCGCCCGACTGCCGAGGCGCAGGGCCATATCAGTGTCGGCGCAGGCTCCTGGGATAAATACCAGGCCGATTTTGACTTCGCCGGGCCGTTGACAGACAGCGGCAATATCCGTGGCCGCATGGTCGCGGGTACGCAGTCTCAGCGCAGTTATGTCGACTACCTGACCGGCGAACAAAATACCTTCTACGGTGTGCTGGAAGCCGACTTGAGCGAGAAAACCCTGCTCACACTCGGCCACGACATACAGAAAAACTATGACAACGGCAGCACCACCGGTGCCCTGCCCGCGTTCTTTATAGATGGCCGCAGGGCCAGGTTCGACCGTGACACCAACGCTGCCGATCGCTGGACCTGGCGCAATCAGGAAACCCAGCGCACTTTCGTGGAGTTGGCCCACAGCTTCGACAACGACTGGGTCCTCAAGGGGGTCGCCAGTAGCCGCGACTACCGTTCGCGGGAGCTGATCTCGGGCATCAGCAGTGAGGCCATTCAGGCCGACGCAAGCATCTCCCACGGTTTCATCGGCGGCAACGTCGACCGCGACAGCGGCTACGTGAATAACAGCGGCACCGCGAGCAAGTTCAACACTACCAGCAAGGAAAAAGGCCTGGACCTGTATGCCCGCGGCCCGTTTTCGCTGGGCGGTCGCATGCACGAAGCCGTATTCGGCTACAGCATCGCCCGTACCGAATCCACGTCCAAGCGCCACGACGGGGTTACCAATGGCATCATCGACGATGTATTCCAGTGGGATGGCTATGGCGAGACACCGAGGGACTTCGAATGGTGGTCGACCTTCAATATCCAAGCACGGCAGAAAGTCGGGTTCGCGGCCACCATCCTTAAACCGACCGACGCGCTGGCAGTGATCCTGGGCGCACGGATCGTCGACTACAAATGGGACATCGACACGATCAACGCCATCGGTCGCCGCCTTCCGGCCAGCGCCACCAACTCAAGCGAAATCGTGCCTTATGCCGGTATCACCTACGACCTGGATGCCTACCACACGGTCTACGCCAGCTACACCGACATCTTCAAACCGCAGGCCTACAGCCTCGGCCCGGACGGTAAACCTATCGACCCGCTCACCGGCGAAAGTTATGAGGTCGGCATCAAGGGCGCCTACTTCGACAACCGCCTAAATGCCAGCATGGCGCTGTTCGAGCTCAAGCAGGACAACTTCGCCGTACCCACCGGCGGTAGCACACCGAGCGGTAGCAGTGCCTATCGGGCAGAGAAAGGCGTGACGACTCGCGGCGTCGAGTTGGAAGTAAACGGCGAACTTCTGAATGACCTGCAGGTGATGGCCGGCTACACCTTTGCCGAGTCCCATAACGCGGCTGACCGGCGCGTGGCCACCAACCAGCCGCAGCACCTGCTCAAGATGGCAACCAACTACCGCTTGCAGGGCGATTGGCACAAATTCACCGTGGGCGGCAATGCCTACTGGCAGAGTTCGACGTTCTTTAAGCCAAGCGACGAGGATTGGTACGAGATCAAAGACCCAACCGCCAAATTCGAGCAGAAGTCTTACGCCCTGGTGGGACTGGTTGGCGGCTATGATGTCACCCGCGACCTGAAGGCTACCCTCAACGTCAACAATCTGTTCGACAAGCACTACTACAGTGGTATTGGCAATTACGGCACAGTGTTCTGGGGGGCGCCGCGCAACGTGATGTTCAATGTGAAATACAGCTTCTAGGCGGTTCCTCGGCAGTACAGCGTCCCCCTGCGCCAAGGCACCGGGGGTACGACGCGTACGTTCAGGCCCGGGCGAATTTAGCTCATGCGCCTGAGGCCATGCTGAAAACACCTTATGTCTCTGTGGCGCGACTATTACCGCGCCTGAAATTCCAAAAATTCAAAGCACATTGACGCAGCCTCAAGCAAACAAGGATCAGTATGTTCCGCAAAAGTCAGATCATCACCCTCCCGGCCCTGATCGCACTGTCTTTGTTACTCACCGGTTGTCCGCCGTCAGCCGAATTCACGCGGTGGCAACGCACGTCCACGACCACAGACGGTGTCAGGGCGGCTATGGAGGAATGTGGAGACCCGGTAGGCAGTTCGATGATGCATTACCCAATAAACGAGCGTGTGCTGCACTTCCAGTGTATGCAGCGCCTGGGTTTCAAGCGTAAAGATGGGTTTGAGTATTGTGAATTAGCGAAGGACATTCCCGCTTGCGTCGAAGAAAAAAATGGTCATCCGCTTAGTCTCGCCCAACTTGAAGCATTGCCCTATGGCGAAGATAAAGGCTTCTATCCAATAAAACCCGATTCTGGTCGGTATGAAAGTATGCAGGTCACCTGGCGTAAAGCGGGTGCATCACGCCACTTCTCGGCGGAACTTGCCAATGATCAGGAAACGCTGCCAGTGATGTACGCCTGCGGCTATCCAAAACCACTCGGGTCGAATCTGGAGGTCGCCAGCATCGGGCGCACAGCCCAGGCGCAACGCTGCATGCTTGATCACAGCTTTGAGCCGAAGGAGGATATGGTGCTGGTTTGTCGACCTTATCCTCAAGTGACGGGTTGTGAACGCAACGCCGAAAACAGCCGCTGATTTACACTTTTGCGCCTCGTGGCCCCTTGGCTTGGGACTATCTAGTGCCCTGGGCCTCTTCGATAACCCACTCCACAAACGCCTTGACCTCATCACGTTGCATCGCCTCCGGCCGGGTCACGACGTAGTAGGCAAATCGTGCAGGCCAAGGTTTGTCCAAAACTTGCACGAGGCGGCCCGCCGCAATTTCCTCTTTCGCATATTCCACTGGCACCAGGGCGAGCCCCTGCCCGGCTTCTGCTGCGCGAATAAGCAGGAAGTCATCTTCCAAAGCGCTCCCACGTTCGGCACGTGGGTCGTTGCCGACGCCATGGGCCGAAAGCCATAAGGGCCAATCTGCGCGGTCAGCGTCGTGCAACAGAGGGTACTCGAGGCAATCCTGCGGCTGCGTGAGCACCGCGTTTGCGGGCACAAGGGAGGGGCTGGCCACCGGCACCAATACCGGCGCCATCAAGTGCGTGACGTGCAGGTTGGGATAGACCCCAAGCCCATGGCGCAATGCAACGTCGACTCGATCCCGGCGCATGTCCGCGATGGCGGACGTCGCTTCGACCCGCACTTCGATGTGTGGATATCGCTGGTTGAAACGGCCCAGGCGCGGCACCAGCCACGACGCCGCGAACGTGGCAACGGTACTGACCGTCAGGGTTTGCCAGGATTTGGCTTGTTCCAGCGACAGCAGCGTCTCCTGGATCTGTTCGAACGCCTGGAGCAAGGCGGGATGCACGCTGGCCCCGGCCTCAGTAAGACGCAAGCCGCTGCGCTCACGGGTGAAGAGCGGCATGCCTACCCGATCCTCCAGAAGCCGAATCTGTTGGCTGACCGCACCCGATGTGACGTTCAGGGCCTGGGCAGCCGCCTTGATACTGCCGCGCTGGCCTACCTCAACGAAGGTACGTAACGCCAGATAAGGAAGGGATGTGGCCATGAAGTTTAGTTTTCCTAAATTCAGCGACTAAAAAGGATCGTTTCCACTGTGCCAACGGGCGTCTGATGATAAGCCTTGTTTAGCGAAGTTAAACATCATTAGAAAAACTATATCAATCAGGATACCCCTATGAATCACCCTCGTTGGCGGCTCTGCCTCATCTTGTTGTGCACGACGCAATTCGTCGCCCTGCTCGACTTCTCCATCACCATGATCCCTTTGCCGCAGATCCAGGAAAGCCTCGGCTTTACGCCCGGCGCCTTGCAGTGGGTCATCAACGCGTACGGCGTCGCCATTGCAGGCTTTTTGCTGTTGGGGGGGCGCGCCGCCGATATGTTTGGTCGCCGGCGGGTGTTCCTGCTCGGGTTGATGATCTTTACCCTGGGCTCCCTGCTTGGCGGCTTCTCACAGACCCCTGCCATGCTGATCGCCACTCGGGCCATGCAAGGCTTTGGCGCGGCTTTATTTTCGCCCGCCGCGTTTTCGTTGCTACTGGCGCTTTTCCCCGATCAGGCCTCACGCAATCGAGCCCTGGGTGCCTGGACTGCGGTGGCTGCGAGCGGATTCGTCGCAGGCCTGATCCTCGGCGGGATGATCACCGACCTCATGGGCTGGCGTTGGGTGCTGTGGATCAACGTGCCCGTGGGTATGTTGGTGATAGCCCTGGCAGGCAACCTGCCGGTGGGCCAACGCGATGCCGCAATAGGCGCAAGGCGCCTGGACATAGGCGGAGCGATTCTGGTCGCTGCGGGGGCCGCAACATTGGTGTTCGCGTTTGCCAACAGCGAGCACGTCGGCCTTTCGTCTCCCGTCACCTATGGGTTGATTGCTTTGGCCATGGGGCTACTGGCCTTGTTCGTCTGGGTCGAAAGCAAAGTCGAATACCCGTTGATGCCCCTTCCGATTTTTTGCAGGCGCCTGACGGGCGGCGCGAACCTGGTGTCGCTGTTGGCGAACACGGCACTGGGGCCGACGTTTGTCGTGGTTGCGCTGTATATGCAGGAAATCCTCGGTTTTACGGCCACCCAGACCGGCCTTGGGCTGCTCCCGATGGCGGTCGCCTTCACCCTCTCCAGCGCCTGGGCCGGGCCGGCACTGATTGCCAGGGTAGACACCAAGCCAGTCATTCTCGGCGGCATGACCCTGTTCATTGCCGGCCTTGCGCTGCTGGGCATGTCGTTGGCCGTGGATACGTCCTGGGCTCTCTCCATCCTCCCCGGCACGGTGTTGGCAGGCGTGGGTTATGGCATCGCGTTTCCGGCGTGGACCGTGGCCGGTATCGAGGGCGTGGCTGAAGTGGATCACGGGCTGGCGGGAGGCATGCTGACCACGACCCAGGAAGTCGGCTCTGCGGTGGGCCTGGCTGTGGGTGTGGCCGTGAGCATTGCAGTGCTGGCCGGCGGAGGAAGCTCGGTACAGGGTTTTAGCTATGCCATTCTGGTGTCCGCGTGCATGGTCGTGCTCGGCATGATAGCTGCGGCGCTCATCCTGCCGGGCAAGGCCAGCACGCTGGCGCTTGCACGATGAACGCCTCTGCGCCAGTTGAAAGATCAAGCACGGGTGAGCATTAGCCCCCTTCAAAGCGCCGCATAAACAAGAGCCGATAGCCGGCCAGGACGGGGATCAATCATCGTATGGCTACCCGAAGTCGTAGTGACAAAACCAAAGCTCACTCGACTTTCGGGGTCGGCGAAACTCACCGGCCCCCCCAGCCCGAGATGGCCAAAGGCATTGGGGCCCATGGCCAGCGAAGCCGTCGGATCGATTTGCTGCTCCAGCATGCAACCTAATCCATAACGCATTGGGCGCATCCATGTCCGGTCCATGCCGTGACTGTGCTCTTGGGTGAACTCGTTGAGCAGTTCGCGACCGATAAAATTTCCCGCCAGCAAGGCGCTATAGAAACCGGCCAGGCCGTGAGCGGTGCCGTGTCCACATATCGCCGGTTGCCGATACGCCCACCAGCGAGGGTCATTTGTGCGCCTAGGCACCATGCCGGGGTTGGTGAAGGCAAATGTCGCGATATGCAATGGCTGGTTTTTCAGAACGGTCCGCAACGCCTGTGAGTAGGGATCACCGACCCGGCCTGTGGCATTGACGAAACGAGCGATACGGTGAAAGTGCTTTTCGTCCACGCCAAGGTGAACGTCGAGGTCATGGGGGTCCAGAATCTCTTCGTGGATAAAGACACAGGCATCGCGCCCGTCCACCCTGCGAATCAACTCGCCGAGAATCCAGCCGAAGGTGGTGGTGCCATACCCCAGGTCTGTGCCCGGCTCCCACCACAGCGGCTCGGCCTCCAGGACCCGTATCATATGGTCCCAGTCAAACATCATGGGGTTATGGTCGGGGGCTCGCAGCGCCGGCAGGCCCGCAGTGTGGTTCATCACCTGGCGCAAGGTCACCTTGGCTTTGCCACTTTGGGCGAACTCGGGCCAGTAACGGGCCACCGGCGCATCCAGCTCCAGCTTGCCCTGCTCGACCAACATCAGCACAGCCACCGCGACATAGGGTTTTACCACGCAAAACGTATTGGCCAGGGTATCGCGGGTCCAAGGCTTGGACCCCTCCTGGTCCGCCATACCGGCCCACAGGTCGATAACCCTCTCTCCATCTACTTGCACGCAGAGCCCGGCGCCACGCTCTTGTGGATCATCAAACATGTCCTCGAAGGCTTGCTGGACCGCTTCAAACTGCTTGGCACATATCCCTTGCGCTTTCATGCATCAAACTCCTGGTATTTGAAGTACTGCCCTTGGTTTGCCAGGCGGCAGGAACGATCCTGCTGCCTGGCCGGCCATTACTAAAACAACGTTATTCTCGCGAACTCAACCATTTAATGTGCGTGGAACATTCAACCCCGCGAACGCGTTTGAGAGTGGTCCATTGAAAAACGGTTCGCGCGTTTATAGGTGCCGAAGTCATTGAATCTGACACCTGCCTGCGCCATGACTTTATGCGCATAAGGGGCCGTCATCTGACGCAGGTAGAATGGGTCTCGCACAACAAAGTGGTGAATACTGTGAGTGCTGCCGAAGTTAAAGCAGAACATCTGGAACGGCCACAACCACCAAGGGTTCATTACCTGGGTTTGTTGTAATGCATTACGCGGGGCAACATCACCGTAGTAGTGCATATTGGAGCTGATAAAGAACAGACAGAACTGCCTTATAAGATTGGGAGCGATCAGAATAACGACTACGCTATTGACGACTTCCATTAACGCCAATGTCGTAGCAGAACTATTAACCTCCTCTCCCACGATTGAACCAAACCAGACATACAGGTGGTAACCGAGGAACACATACCAGCACCCCCAGTACAAAAGCCCGAAAGGTGTATTGAGTCGAATATCTTGCCTAACAATCTTACCTTTTGCCGCCACCCCGGAGCAAAAACCGCATTCAGGAAACCAAATACAAACCCATCCATCAGTTTCAATAACCGGAGCATTCCCCAAGGGCTACCGCTGGTGGTAATCCAGGCCTCCACATCCGAATCAGTTCCGGACTCTTTATGGTGATGAAAGTGCAGACTGCGCCTTAGCCAAGGGCTGGGCATTCCCGGTCGAGCCAACCAGCAAAAAAACATCATGGCATTATGGGCCAGGGGTTGTTTTCGGAAATAAAGCCGATGAATCAAGTCATGTTCGATTTCATGGATAAACGAAGTCAGCAGAGCATTGATAAAAATACACATCCACCCCGGGATAAAACCCTTGATGTAGAGCCCTCCCGTGACCGCCATCCCTACCAGGGAAAACACCATGACACCCGCCCCCAAAGCATCCTGATGCTGCAGGATCGGGTAGCGCTTGCGCAGGTAGTTCCCATGTTCGGTAATTCGCCGGGTGACATTATCAATCTTTTCCTGATCGGTACTTTGGCGGTCAATTCCGCTGGTGTCTTCCAAGACTTTCATCCATTCATCCTCTGTTTGCGTCGGGGAATTACCAGCTTCGTCAAGCCGGTCAAGTCAATTGTCTGAGCGATAAACAGCAGGCATTCAATTTTATTGGGCAAACTCACTCGCGCCACTCAATAAATATGAAATCGACTGTTTTCGAAAAACTTGTTAGGATCATTCCAAGCTTCAAAATGATAAGACAAGTTCAGTTCTTTGCAACTGTGTATTTTGGGCGAGCTTAGTGTTACAGGCATTTGTGTAATTTTTAATAATTTAGTTACAGTTTGTACAAGGATAAAATAACTGCGTACAAGTATTGCCAAGGAGGCATCATGAGATTGCATCGCATCAAATATTTTCGGCTCTCTCTACAAGAATCCGAGGGTAGCGCGGAGAAAAAAACGAGCCATGATGTATTTGACGCAGTGTTTTGCGATGACCCTGCAGACCATGCCGCGAATCGCCCTGGCCTGGAAAGGCTGATTCGCTACACACAGTGCGGGGACACTGTGGTGGTCGACAGCATGACATCGCTCACCTCAAGCACCGAGCAACTGTGCACCATCACTCGCCGGCTGATTGAAAAACAGGTAACCCTGGAGTTTTTGAACGAAAACCTGGTCTTTCGGCATGACTGCCTTGAAGTCATGGAACCCATCATTGCGGTAATGGAACTGATCGCAGAGTTCGAGCGCGCAGCAACGAGGGAAAAACAGGCAATAGGCATTGCCAGCGCAAAAATGCGTGGGGCTTATAGAGGCAGAAAGAAAAAACTGTCTGACAATCAGGTTGTAAGTTTAATTGACCGCGCCGGCACTGGAGAAAGTAAATCCAAACTAGCGCGTGATTTTGAAATAAGCCGCCAGACACTTTATCGGTACTTGAGATCTACTTAGAGGGCCAGTTACCTGCGGTGCAAATGTGGGTGGCTACAGGCGTATTCAAACCTGCGCCGCCTCACATAACCATCGCACTTGACTCTGTCCCCTGGGACAAGCTCTACCCTGCCTTATCTACTTCAGTTTCATCGTCAGCGGATAAGGCAACCCATGAGTACGTTATGCCAGTTCACCTATGTACATAGAGCGCCTTCTCCCTGATTCGACGTCGGCCCGCAGTTTACTGGCTTGGGCTTGCGGTGGGTAATACCGGCTTTGAGCTCCCATCCGCCGGATGATCGTGCAGGCACCGACACGCAAATGCGCCAGTTGGTTTATCCGGTTTGTGAGCAACTTTGCTTGCTGAACACCAACACCCACACTAAGATGCGACGAATTCTCAAATGCATCCAGTTATCGCGCGGAGGCTTTTCGTGTCGTCGCCATCCACTCCTTCAGCCCCTCACGCCGAAATCCGCACGCTATACATCGATCACCACGCGTGGTTGCTGGACTGGTTGCGCAAGCGGCTGCGCCATGGCGACAACGCTGCGGACCTGGCTCACGACACCTTTGTGCACATCCTCGGCAAGCCGGAGCGGTTGCAGGAGTTGCGTCAGCCACGAGCCTGGTTGAGTACGGTGGCTCACGGGCTGCTGGTAGATCGCGTGCGGCGCCAGCGAGTCGAACGGGCTTACCTGCAAGCCATTGCCCACCTCCCGGAAGCTGGGGTGCCGTCACCGGAGTCGCAGCTGATCCTGTTGGAAACCCTGGTGCGCGTCGACGCACTGCTCGATGGCCTGCGGCCCAAGGTGCGCATGGCGTTCCTGATGTCGCGGCTCGAAGGCCTCAGCTACAAGGAGATCGCCGAGCGCCTGGCCATCAGTCTCAGCTCGGTGGAGAAGTACATGGCCACTGCCATTCGCCACTGCTACCTGGCGCAACGATGATCGCGCCAGATGACGTGCTGGACCAGGCGGTCGGCTGGCTGGTGCGAATCGAGTCCAACGGCGCGACCCCAGAGGTCCTGGAAGCCTGCCAACGCTGGCGCCAGGCCGATGCACTGCATGAAACCGTCTGGCAAGCGCTGCAAAAAAGCGACGCCACCTTCCAGAACCTGGCCGCGCTGCCCGGCACCGTGGCCCTGGATACCCTCGAGCACCTCAACGGCAATCATCACAGCCGGCGCCAGGCCCTCAAGCTGCTGGGGGTGGGGCTGCTTGCCTGTGGCGTTACCGGCTGGTCACTGCGCGAAAGCACGCTGGTGCCCTGGGGCGCGGACTATGCCACCGGGGTGGGCGAACGGCGGCAGTTCCTGCTGAGCGACGGCACCCGCCTGCAACTGAACACGGCCAGTACGGTGGACGTGCAATTGGGCGCCCAGCGTCGGCTGATCACCCTGCGCCGTGGCGAGATTTTCATCGATACCGGCAAGGACAGCGCCGATCCCGGTGGGCGCCGCAGCTTCTGGGTCAGCACCCGGCATGCGCAGTTACAGGCCATCGGCACCGCCTTTGCAGTGCGTGACGAGCAGCAGGGTACGCGCCTGCGGGTCGAGGATGGCGTGGTGGCCATTCAAGGTGCTGGCGAGCCGGTCCTGGTTGCCGCCGGTGAGGAATACCTGATTGATGCCAACGGCAGCCACCGTGTCCAGGTCAGCACCCTCAACGCCAGCGCCTGGACCCGTGGGCAATTGGTCGCCAAACGCATGCCCCTGGGGGACCTGAGCGCCGAGCTGGCGCGTTATCGCCATGGCTGGTTGCACTGCGATCCCGCCATCGCGCAGTTAGAGGTATCGGGCGTATTCCAGCTCGATGACATCGACCGCGCCTTGAGCGCCCTGAGTGATTCGCTGCCGGTACGCATCGAGCGCTTTACGCCGCTCTGGACCCGTGTCGTCGCTCGTTGAGCCGGATGAGAAAAAATCGCAAAAACTTTTACGGGTTTTGCCCAGCCCTTCGACAGACAGGCAACACACCTCGTCATTCGAAAGGAGCTCGCCGTTCATGTCCCAAGCGTTGATTCCCCCTCGCCCCCTGCATCGCAGCGTTCTGGCGCTAACCCTCCAGAGCCTGTTGCTGGGCGCCGCGACTGGCCTGCCGCTGGCCAGCTTTGCCGTCCAGGCCGAACAGGCCGAGAGCCGCCATTACGACCTGGCCGCCGGGTCGCTGGAAGAGTCACTCAACAGTTTCGCCCAGGTGGCCGGGATCACCCTGCCCTTTGATCCGGCCCTGGTGCAGGGCAAGCGCGCGCCGGCGCTGCGGGGTGACTTTGGGGTGCATGAGGGTCTGGACCGCCTGCTGGTGGACAGTGGTCTGGCCGTTACGCGCAATGCCAGCGGCAACTACCTGCTGATACCGCGCAGCCAAGCCAGCGGCGCTGTCGAGCTGGGCGCGACTACCGTCAGCGGCCTGGCCCTTGGGTCGACCACTGAAAACAGCGGGTCCTACACCACCGGGGCGATGCAGACCGCGACCAAGCTGCCATTGTCCCTGCGCGAGACGCCGCAATCGGTCACAGTGATCACCCGCCAGCGCATGGACGACCAGGGCATGCGCAGCCTTGACGACGTCGTCCAGGCCACGCCTGGGCTGCGGTTGTCGGCCTCGCGCCCGGCCAACAGCGAGTACTTTGCCCGGGGTTTTCCCATCACCAACCTGATGTTCGATGGCCTGCCCACCACCTATAACGCCGACTGGGTGGCGGCCGCCGACCTGGCCCCCTACGACCGCGTCGAAGTGGTACGCGGCGCCACCGGCATGATGCAAGGCGCCGGCAACCCATCGGCCGCCATCAACATGGTGCGCAAGCGTCCCACCAAGGAGTTCCAGGCCAGCATCACCGGCAGCGCCGGCAGTTGGGACAACTACCGCAGCGAACTGGACGTTTCCGGCCCGGTCAATGCCAGCGGCACCGTGCGTGGCCGCTTTGTCGGCGCCTACAACGACAAGGACAGCTATCAGGATTACGCCGGGCGCGAGCGCGGCGTGTTCTACGGGATCAGCGAGTTCGACCTGAGTGACAGTACGACCCTGACCGTGGGGGCGTCCGACCAGAACGACAATAACAACATCAACTGGGGCGGCTTGCCGGTGAATCCGGATGGCAGCCATATGGGTTTCTCCCGCTCCAAGACTTTCGGATACAGCTGGTCGCACCAGGACGTCAACAACAAGACACTGTTCGTCGAACTCGATCAACGCTTCGATAACGATTGGCGCCTGCACCTGGGCGCCTCAAAAAACTGGTCCGAATTCAAGATGATGGGCGGCGTCCTCGAACGCAACAACGACGCCACCTACCGCCAGCGCATCTTCAACCAGGGCCGTGACTTCGACCAGTCCACCTATGACTTTTTTGCCAGTGGCCCCTTCTCGCTATTGGGCCGCCAACATGAACTGGTGGTGGGCGCCAGCAAGCGCCAGCTCAAGACCGAGGCCACCGGCGGCCACGTGTTCGTCGGCGTGCCCGACATCAACGGCTTCAGCCCCAAGGGCCTGGCTAGACCAACCGTTCCGGACGTTTACTCCCTCAATGACAAAGTGGATCAGGAAGGTCTCTACCTGACCACCCGCTGGAACCTTGCCGACCCACTGAAAGTCATTCTCGGCGCACGCCTGGACTGGTACGACGCCACCTCGATCTATGACCAGACCAACGATCAGTACTACACCTCGGGCAAAACCAAGGAAGTGCGCCACGTCACCCGCTATGCCGGGGTTATCTATGACCTGGACGACAACCACTCGGTCTATGCCAGCTACACCGATATCTTCCAGCCCCAGACCGAGAAGAATGGCGAAGGTAACGGGATCAAGCCGATCACCGGCGAAAACTACGAAGTGGGTATCAAGGGCGAATACTTTGGCGGCGCGCTGAACGCCAGCGCTTCGCTGTTCCAGATCGACCAGCTCAATCGGGCGGCGGAAGTGGCCGACTCCAGCGTCTGCCGGGTCATCCCCGTCGGCAGCTACGGCTGCTATGAAGCCGCCGGCAAGGTACGCAGCCAGGGCCTGGAACTGGAGATCAACGGTGCCCTGACGCCCAACTGGCAAGTGGCTGCCGGCTACACCTTCGCCCAGGCCAAGTACGAAAAAGATGCGGACAAGAGCAAGGAAGGCACGCTGTTCGACACCGACGTCCCGCGCCACATGTTCAAGGCCAATACCACCTACCGTCTGCAAGGCGACATGAGCCAATGGCGCATCGGCGCCAACCTCTATAGCCAGAGCGCGACGTTCAACAAAGGCAGCAACGTGTTCGGCAAATTCCATATCGAACAGGATGCCTACGCCCTGGTCGGGCTGATGGCGGGTTACCAGGTGGATAAGCATCTGGATACCCAGCTGAACATCAATAACGTCTTCGACAAGAAGTACTACCAGGGCATCGCCAGCAACTCGACCTGGAGCCCGTACGACGTATTTGGCGACCCACGTAACTTTACCGTTACGGCGAAGTATTCCTTCTAAGGGGCAGCGGGAGATTTCGGATACTAGCGGTGTGTCAGCCACCAAATGTAGTGACTGAACCACCGCTATCGCGGGCAAGCCCGCTCCCACAGGAGATCTTTGCCAAGCACAAATTTGCGTCACACCAACAATCAAATGTGGGAGCTGGCTTGCCTGCGATAGCGGTCTATCAGCCGCCAAACATAGTGACTGAACCACCGCTATCGCGGGCAAGCCCGCTCCCACAGGGGATCTTTGCCAAGCACAAATTTGCGTCACACCAACAATCAAATGTGGGAGCTGGCTTGCCTGCGATAGCGGTCTATCAGCCACCAAATGTAGTGACTGAACCACCGCCATCGCGGGCAAGCCCGCTCCCACAGGGGATCTTTGCCAAGCACAAATTTGCGTCACACCGACAATCAAATGTGGGAGCTGACCCGCCGCCCTACACCCAGCAAAAGCCCCGTTAATCGGGGCTTTTGCTTTTGAGCGCAGATAGAATGTACCAAGCAGTTAATTAGCTTGCTATCATTACCCCCCTGGACCATCACCCTCGGGCTTTCTCGACATGAAACACACACTCCGCGCCACTGGCGCCTCTCGATTCCTGTTGCTGGGCTTGGGCGTCATTATCGTCCTGCTCGGCGTGGCCTTGGCTGTCGGCGGCGCAAAACTGCTGAGTCTGGGAGGCTCGGGCTACTTCCTGGTCGGCGGCGTGGTCATGGCCATCGCGGGTCTGTTGATTGCACAGCGCAAACCGGCGGGTGCCTGGTTGTTCGCTGCCTTTCTGCTCGGCACTGCCGTGTGGGCTGTATTGGATGTAGGCCTGGTGTTCTGGCCGTTGTTTTCGCGGCTGTTCATGTTCGCCGTTATTGGCCTGGCGGTAGCGCTGGTCTATCCGTGGCTGGCACCGGCCGCAGGCCGTGGTGCCTACGGTGTGGCGGGCGTGCTGGCGGTGGCGCTGGCCGTGGCGGCGGGCAATATGTTTGTCGCCCACCCCAGCGTCGCACCAAACGGCGATGGCCCAGGCTTGACACCCGTTGCGCCGGCAGAGGCGCAGAAGGACTGGGCACACTACGGCAACACCGAAGGCGGCAGCCGTTTTGCCGCCCTGGACCAGATCAATCGCAGCAACGTCGACAAGCTCAAGGTGGCCTGGACCTATCGCACCGGTGATGTGGCCATCAGCGACGGCAACGGCGCCGAAGATCAACTCACGCCCCTGCAGATCGGCAACAAGGTGTTTATCTGCACGCCCCATAACAACCTGATCGCGCTGGATGCCGATACCGGCAAAGAGCTGTGGAAGAACAGCATCAACGCCCAATCAGCGGTATGGCAGCGCTGCCGTGGCATGGCCTATTTCGACGCCAGTGCGCCAATCGCCCAACCGACCCAGGCCAACAGTTCGCCGATCATTGCCGCCAGCGTGCCCGCCGGTGCGCAATGCCAGCGACGCCTGTTGACCAATACCATCGATGCACGGCTGATTGCGGTGGATGCCGATACCGGTGAGTTCTGCGAAGGCTTTGGCAACCACGGCCAAGTGGATCTGAAAGCCGGCCTGGGCAATGTGCCGGACAGTTATTACCAGCTGTCCTCGGCGCCCTTGATGGCCGGCACCACCGTGGTGGTTGGCGGGCGCGTCGCCGATAACGTCCAGACCGATATGCCAGGCGGCGTGATCCGCGGTTTTGATGTGATCAGCGGGCAAATGCGCTGGGCGTTCGACCCGGGCAACCCTGAAGACAAGCAAGCGCCTGCCGCAGACAGTACCTATGTGCGCAGCACCCCCAACAGCTGGGCGCCGATGTCCTATGACCCGCTGATGAATACTGTATTCCTGCCGATGGGCAGCTCGTCCACCGATATCTATGGTGTCGAACGCACCCAGCTCAACCACAAATACGGCGCCTCCGTACTGGCGCTGGACGCCTCCACCGGTGAAGAAAAGTGGGTGTACCAGACCGTCCACAACGACCTCTGGGACTTCGACCTGCCGATGCAACCGAGCCTGATCGACTTCACCCTGGCCGACGGCAAGACCGTACCGGCCGTGGTGATCGGCACCAAGGCCGGGCAGATCTATGTACTGGACCGCGCCACCGGCAAGCCGCTGACCGCTGTAGAAGAAGTGCCCGTCAAGGCTGCCAATATTCCCAATGAGCCATACTCCCCCACCCAGCCAAGGTCCGTGGGCATGCCGCAGATCGGCGCGCAAACCCTGAGCGAATCGGACATGTGGGGCGCAACCCCCTATGACCAGTTGCTGTGCCGCATCGACTTCAAAAGCATGCGCTACGAAGGCTTGTACACCGCACCGGGTACCGATAAGTCACTGAGCTTCCCGGGTTCCCTGGGCGGTATGAACTGGGGCAGCATTTCCACCGACCCGGTGCATGGCTTTATCTTCGTCAACGATATGCGCCTGGGCCTGTGGATCCAGATGATCCCGTCGCAGAACAAGGCCCAGGCCTCCTCCGGTGGCGAAGCGCTGAACACCGGGATGGGCGCGGTCCCGCTCAAGGGCACGCCCTACGCCGTGAACAAGAACCGCTTCCTGTCGGTGGCCGGCATTCCGTGCCAGGCACCGCCATTCGGCACCTTGACCGCCATCGACATGAAAACCCAGAAAATTGCCTGGCAAGTACCCGTTGGCACGGTTGAAGACACCGGCCCACTGGGCATTCGCATGCACCTGCCGATCAAGGTGGGCCTGCCGACCCTGGGCGGTACCCTGTCCACCCAGGGCGGCCTGGTGTTTATCGCCGGCACCCAGGACTTCTACCTGCGCGCCTTCAACAGCGCCAATGGCGAGGAAGCCTGGAAAGCCCGCCTGCCCGTGGGCAGCCAGGGTGGGCCGATGACTTACGTGTCGCCCAAGACCGGCAAGCAATATGTGGTCATCACGGCCGGTGGCGCGCGCCAGTCCACCGACCGTGGCGACTACGTAATCGCCTACGCCCTGCCTTGAGCCCCACGCGGCGCATATGCGCCGCTGTTTGAAGGTGGGAGCCGGACTTCCCGGCTCCCACTGATAGTGTGATTTTTCCAGGAAGACCTCGCGTTGAATACTCTCTCTATCCGCTTGCTCGGCAGCCTGCTGCTGGGCGCCATATTGCCCGCCTACGGCAGCACCCTCACCGGCGACTGGGGTGGGCTGCGCCATCAGCTCGACGAGCAAGGCATCAAGTTCACCGGCGACTACAGCGGCGAAACCGCCTATAACGCCCATGGCGGCCAGCATCGTTCGGCGCGTTACTCGCAAAACATCAAGCTTGGCGTGCAGCTGGACCTGGGCAAACTGTATGGCCTGCACAACGGTGACAAGATCCAACTGACGGTCAACGACCGCCGTGGCAATAGCGCCTCCGAGGATCTGGTGGGCAACCGCCTGCCGATCCAGGAAAACTACGGTGGGCTCTACACCCGCCTTACCGAGTTGAGTTATGAGCGCACCCTGTTCACCCCGGCGCTGAACCTCAAGCTCGGTTATATGGCCATGGGCAACGATCTGGGCGGCCTCGACAGCGGGATCCTGTGCAACTTCATGAACGCCGGTTTCTGCGGGCACCCGCTGAACATGTCCGGCGGCAGCGGTTGGACCAACTACCCCAACGCACACCTGGGCGCGCGGGTGAAGTATGACTTTTCGCCGGCCTGGCAATTGCGCGTGGCGGCGTTCAATGTCGACCCGCAAAGCAACGGCAACTCCAGCCGCGCCTGGCATGTGGGGCCCAAGCACACCACCGGCACCGTAGTGCCCATCGAACTGGTCTACAAGCACGCCAGCGAACTGCCCGGCGAGTACAAGCTCGGCTATTACTACGACAGCTCCAACGTGCAACGCATCGGCAGCGATAAACACGTCAGCGGCCGCGGCGGCCATTATCTGCTGATCGACCAGGCCCTGTGGAACTCCCAGACCTCGGAGGGCCGCACCTTGCATGCGTTCGGCCAGTACTCGGCCGCGAGCAAGTCAGCGTCGCCATTCAGCCGCTGGTACGGCGCCGGCCTGGTGCTGTACAAACCGTTCGCCGGCCGGCCACGGGACACCGTTGCCCTGGGATATGGCCGTGCGGTGCCCAACCCACGCAGCCGCGATGTACTGCAACAGGCCGCAGAAGCCAGCGACAATGCTTTCCCCAACCTGGACAGTGCCGAACAGTTGCTCGAACTGAGTTACGGCTACCAAGCCACGCCTTGGCTGATCCTGCGCCCGGATGTGCAATACATCATTGAACCGGGGGCGTTTTCCGGGGAGAAGATCGACAACGCGCTGATACTGGGCCTGCAAGTGAAGGCGACGTTCTGAAGCGCAAGCTTTCAGGCAGTTGAATTAAGCTTGATCCGGGTTATCCGGTTGGAACACGATGGCGGACTTGAACCGTTGACGAAAGGACTGTCGTAATGTTCCCACTGGATATCTGGCTGACCTATAGCGCTGCCTGCCTGTTATTGGTGCTCTCCCCCGGACCGGACAATCTGCTGGCAATCGCCAGGGGCCTGAGCCAAGGGCGTATGGCCGCAGCCATTTCGGGGATCGCGTCAGGCACCGGGATTCTGTTTCACGTGGCTACGGCATCGCTGGGCCTGACCCTGCTGATGCAGACATCCGCCGTGGCCTTCTGGGTGGTCAAGGTAATCGGCGCCAGCTACCTGTTATGGCTGGGCATCAAGGTCCTGCGCTCGCGCAGCCTGATCAACTTCAAGCCGGCTGCGCGGCAACCGCTCAAAAGCATCTTCCTCACTGGCTTCCTGTCGGCGGCGCTGAACCCCAAGCCGGGGCTGTTTGTGCTCGCATTCATCCCCCAGTTCGTCAACCCGTCATTGGGCTCGGTCACCGTGCAGATGATGGTCTACGGTGCCTGGTTCGCCGCGTTGACCGCACTGGGCTTTGCGCTCATGGGGATTTTTGCGACGCGGCTGTCGACATGGCTGCAGCGCAAGCCAAAAGTGGTCAATGGCCTGAACGTGGGCGCCGGACTGACCTTCGTCGCGTCCGGGCTTTCGGTGGCGGCACTCAGTCAAAAATAGACCGGCCTAAAGATGCTATTGCTAGCCTGGCACCCGTGCCTTGGCCAGCATGTCATCCAACTGCGCAATCAGGTCATCGGCACTGACCTCGACAAAATTCCCACGGGCAGCCGCTAGGATCTTCTCGGCAAACTCGGCGCTGTATTCCTGGTATGGCGCCTCGGCTTCCTGGCCCAGGTCATAGCCAATCATAAACAGCGCCGCCTCCATGGCACGCAATGGATCATTCGGCGCCGCCACCTGCTGGAAGCGGCTACCGGCAGCGTCTGGATGCTTGAGCACGGCACTGAGCAACCAGCTGGCGCGCAGGTTCCACATGGCGTGGTGGTGCCCGGAGCGCAAACCCGTGAACTTGAACCCATCGCCGCCGGGATTGCGGCGTTTTGGCGCGAGGGCATCTTTGTCTTCCTTGGCTTTGGCCCAGGGGAAGCAGAGGTCCCGCGGTACTTTTACCAGGCCGTGTGCATGGCAGTATTTCACCACCAACCAGCCCAGGCCTGCGGCCACGCGGCTGTCATAGATAATGAAGTCCTTGCACAGCAGGGAATACACCTTGGTCATCCCGGCGTTGAAGCGCAACTGGTCGGAGCGCAACACCGATGCACGCTCATCACCGGCGTCCAGCGCTGCCACGATGGTTTGCAGCATGCTCGCCAGGCCAACCTTGTTTGTCTGCAACCAGTCCACGTTGTGCGCCGTGACACCACCCCAGCGCATCACATCACTTGCCGCTGCTGCGCTGCGAGCGTCGTCGCCGGCAGCCGCCACCAGGTCTTTACCCAAGGCTGCCAGGGCCTTGCCGTTGCTGAGCGCACTGGTACCTGGAGCAAAGTCCAGGCGCGCATTGCCCGGATGGTTCCAGCGATAGTGTTCGAATGCGTTGTACAAGCTGCTGCACGACCAATGCACGCCGGTTTTGCGGTTGACGTACTGATGCTTGAACAGCACCGGGGATTCGAGCTCCGAGGCCAACCAGCGCGTGAACGCAATAACGTGTGGCAGGGCTAGATAGGTTTTGCAGTTCATGAAATGCTCCTGTGGGCTGGCGCTCTAAATCGCGGGTTTGCTTGCCAGCGAGCACATAGTCCCAGCGAATAAACCCACTTTTTGTCTTTGAGTATCGGCCATGATCAATTATCACCGACGCCGCACCGCGCTGCGCAAGATTCTCCAGCGCAGCGGCACGTCGATGAAGACCGCAGACATCCATACAGCGCTGTGCAAGTGGTTCGATGACTTCAGCCTCCATGGCAAAACCACCCTGCGTGATCTTGAAGCCCTGACCGAAACCGAACTGGTGGCAGTGGGGGAAAAAGGCCCGGATAAAAAGGCCAAATACTGGAAGTCCGGCCGCGAGAGTTTTGACCTGACGCTCTCTCCCACAGAAGCCATGACCCTGGCAGCGATTTTCGAGCATGCCCAGCGTTTCGGGTTCAACGCCCATACCGAACAGCTCGGTGAACTGCGCGAATACGCGGCGTCGGAGATGACCAAGCATTCGGCCCGCCCCCTGGCCTGGTCCCAACGCATCACCAGCGGCACGCGGTTTACCCTGCTCCAGCCGGGCAAGCACGACCCCGCGCACCTGGCCACGATTCAAACGGCGATCCTCGAAGACGTGTCCCTGGAAGTGACCTACCTGCCCAGGGACGCAGGCGGCGTCGAATGTCGGTACTTGTTGAAACCCCTGGCCCTCTCCTATCAGGACTCCAATGTCTATCTGTCTGCGTATGTGGAGCAGGAGCATTGGCCGGCCGGGTACGTGCCTGCAGATCAGCGTGGCAAGTACAGCAGCAACGGGCCGCGCACACTGTGTGCGCTGATGCTGCATCGCATGCTGGCGGTGAAGACCAGTTGGCTGGATGTGCCTGGCCCGCCGCATTACGACGTCAATTCGCTGGACGCGCAAAAGCACCTGATGACCATCCATGGCGAGGCACCGGTGCCGCTCAAGCTGCGCCTGAGTGCCAATCTGCATAACCGCTTGAGCGAGAACCCGCTGACCGACGACCAAGTGATCGTGCCCCAGGGTGACCAGCATTGGGACTTGAGTTGCAGCCTCTACGACACCCAGGGCCTGCGCCTGTTTTTGCTGAGCAATGCGGCGGATATTGAAGTCTTGGCCCCGGCCACCCTGCGCACCCACGTACACCAGACTCTGTTGCGCGCCGTCACGCTTTACGCCAGCAATGAACCCGCGCCAAAGGACACGCCGTGAACCGAGACCAGTTGGAGCAGCACCAGATCGCGATCTACTTCGTGGTGGTCATCGTCGCCGCCGTCGGCGGCTTGCTCGCCCCTCAGGCTGCGCAGGGCCTGGGCGGCCTCGTCACTCCGGCGATTGCGGTGTTGATGTACGCGATGTTCCTGCAAATCCCGTTTCTGCAACTGCGCCAGGGCCTGGCCAACAGACGCTTCATCGCAGCGTTGCTGGTGGCCAACTTTGTGTTGATCCCCCTGCTCGTCTGGGCGCTTACCCTTGGCCTGCATGATCAACCGGCGATCCTGATCGGCGCGCTGCTGGTGCTGCTCACGCCCTGCATCGACTACGTGGTGGTGTTTACCCATATTGGCAAAGGCGATGCCCGATTGACCCTGGCCGCCACGCCCTTGCTGCTGTTGCTACAACTGGCGCTGCTGCCGTTGTACCTGACAGTTATTCCCAGTGAGGCTGCGGTAACGATCACCCTCGGGCCATTTGTCGAGGCGTTTGTGCTGCTGATCGCCATACCTCTGCTGCTGGCGGTACTGACGTGTGCCGGGGCCCGGCGCTCACCCCATATTGCGCGCTGGAACCAGGGCTGGGCGTGGATGCCGGTGCCGGCCATGGCGACGGTGCTGCTGGTAGTGATTGGCTCGCAGATCGCGTTCGTGGCGCAGCAGATCGAGCAGTTGTTGCCAGTGATCCCGGTGTACCTGGGTTTTATGCTCCTGGCACCGGTGGTTGGCGCCCTAACGGCACGGGCCTTCCGGCTGCCGGCGGCCACGGCGCGTTCAGTCACCTTCAGCAGTGCCACGCGCAATTCGCTGGTGGTCCTGCCATTGGCGCTGGCCTTGCCGGAAGACATGCGCATGCTGGCTGCGGCGGCGATCATCACCCAGACATTGATCGAGTTGGTCTGTGAGCTGATCTATATCCGCGTGATTCCGGCCCTGGTCTGGCGGGCCTAGGCCTGCTCGCGCGTCGCGTGCCAGCACAGTAGCGAACCTGCCGTGACCAGCACCGCGCCCTGCCAGAATTGCGGGGTGAGGTGGGCGCCCAGCCACAGCGCGGCGAAGGCCGATGACAACACCGGCGCGCCGTAGGACGCGGTCGCCAGCAACGTCAGGTTGCCGCGCAGGATGCCGATATTCCACAGGGCATAACCACCCGCCATGGCGACGCCCGTGGCCAGCAATTCCAGGCTGCTGCCCAGGCTAAAAGCCGGCAGCACCTCGGCACTCAAGCCGTATTTGACCCATAGCACCGCTGCGGTGAGGATGAAAAACAGCACCACCAGGTTTTGCCCACCCGCGTAGCGCCGTGTGACGTTGCAATACAAGGCAAAGGTAATCGCGCAACCCAGGGCCAGGCTGTAACTCAACGGGTTGGATTGCACATTGGCGACGATGGTTGCCAATGCCAGGCCATCGCCACTCACCACCCAGAGAATGCCAAACAACGCCAACGCACTGCCCGGCACGATGATCCAGCGCGCCTTTTGCCCATTCATGACAATCGCCAGTAGCACCGTCAGGCACGGCCATAGGTAATTCACCACACCTAATTCAATGGCCTGGTTGCGACTGCTGGCAAAGCCCAGGGCCAGAGACAGACAGACCTCGTAGGCCACAAACAACCCGCTGCCCATGATCAAGTAAGGCCAGGACGTGGCGCGCAAGCGTGGACGTCCGAGCCAGGACACCAGCAGAACCGCACCCAACGTATAGATCAGCGCCGCACCGCCCAGGGGCCCGAACACCTCGCTGACGCTGCGGATCAACCCGGCGGCGGTGCTCCATAAAAGGATTGCCACCAAACCACACACCGTCGCGGCCCGCTCTCCCCTGATCTGCATGGATGCCTCTCTAAGAATGTCCACAGCCACAGCACCTGCGGCACAAAGGCCGCAACGGTACACGCTGGGGTATTGCTTGTCGCCTTATGAGAGCTCGGTGGGTCAGTTGATGCTTGTCTGGCTGAGCGGGCGCCATCGCGGGCAAGCCCGCTCCTACAGGGGATCTTGGTGGTGCTGGATATTTCGGCTACACCACAGAACGAAGGTGGCTCGCCTGCGATGGCGATGGGTCAGTTAATGCATTTCTGGCTGAACTGACGCAGCCCCACAGGGAATATCTTCAGGGTAGGCACTCGAGATTGGCTGCAGATCGCGCAAAGGTGTTTTGCTATCAATGGGATTGATAGCACCCTAACGAAAACCCCATGCTAGAGGGCTTTCCCCAGGCTTATATCATTCCGAATGATAGTTACCTTTGTTTCATTCGATTCGTGAGATAGCACACCGCCGAGCATGATCCGCCCATCTCAAATACATTGGCGGATGCACCTCATGGAACAGTCACTCAAACATTTGCGCTATCCCCTGGCCCTTCTGGCCGTGCTGGTGATGAGCGCATGCGGCAAGGCCCCCGAGCAAGCGGCCGCCATGCCCGCCAGCAAAGTCAGCGTTGCCAAGGTGCTGGAGCAACCCGTCAACGAGTGGGACGAGTTCACCGGCCGCCTCGAAGCCCCGGAAACCGTACAGATCCGCCCACGGGTGTCGGGCCAGATCGACCAGGTAGCCTTTACCGAAGGCGCGCTGGTGAAGAAAGGCGACCTGCTGTTCCAGATCGATCCACGTCCATTCCAGGCCGAAGTGCGGCGCCTTGAAGCCCAACTTCAACAGACCCGAGCCGCGGCATCGCGCAGTGACAACGAAGCCCAGCGTGGCGAGCGCCTGCGCCAGAGCAATGCGATTTCCGCCGAGCTGGCCGACTCCCGTACCACTGCCGCCCAGGAAGCCCGCGCCGCCGTGGCCGGGATCCAGGCGCAGTTGGACCTGGCCCGCCTGAACCTGAGTTTCACCCGCGTCACCTCGCCCATCAGTGGCCGTGTCAGCCGCGCCGCGATCACCGCCGGTAACCTGGTGACCGCCGACGTCACCGAGCTGACCAGCGTGGTCTCCACCGACAAGGTCTATGCCTACTTCGACGCCGATGAGCGCGTGTACCTCAAGTACACCGAACTGGCGCGCCAGGGCCGTCGCGGCGCGACCACCCCGGTGTACCTGGGCCTGTCCAACGAAGAGGGCAACCCGCACCTGGGCCAGATGAACTTTGTCGACAACCAGGTCAACCCGGCCACCGGCACCATCCGTGGCCGCGCCGTGTTCGATAACAGCGACGGGCGCTTCACCCCAGGCCTGTACGCGCGCCTCAAGTTGGTGGGCAGCGGCACCTACTCCGCCGTGCTGATCACCGACGAGGCCGTGGGCACCGACCTTGGCAAGAAATTCGTACTGGTGATGGATGGCGACAATAAGTCCGCCTACCGCGCCGTTGAATTGGGGCCAAAGATCGAAGGCTTGCGCATCGTACGCAGCGGCCTGAGCAAGGACGACACCATTATCGTCAAGGGCCTGCAGCGGGTGCGCCCGGGATCGCCGGTCGCCCCGGAAACCATCCCGATGGCCAGCCAGGCCACTCTCGCCGCCTTGGCCCAACAACGACAAGCGCTTGAAGCCAGCAACCTGGAGCAAGTGACGCCGGACAACAAAGCCGCGCCCAAGCTCGCCAGTGTCGCGATTCCACGCGGTTAAGGGACTACACACAAGATGAATTTTTCCAAGTTCTTCATATCACGGCCGATCTTCGCAGCGGTGCTCTCACTGCTGATCCTGATCGCCGGCGCGATCTCGCTGTTCCAGTTGCCGATCAGCGAATACCCGGAAGTGGTACCGCCGACCGTGGTCGTGCGTGCCAACTTCCCGGGCGCCAACCCCAAAGTCATCGGTGAGACCGTGGCCTCACCGCTGGAGCAGGCGATCACCGGCGTCGAGAACATGCTCTACATGTCCTCGCAGTCGACCGCCGACGGCAAGTTGACCCTGACCATCACCTTCGCCCTGGGTACCGACCTGGATAACGCCCAGGTGCAGGTGCAAAACCGTGTGACGCGCACTCAGCCAAAACTGCCTGAAGAAGTGACGCGCATCGGTATCACCGTGGACAAGGCCTCCCCCGACCTGACCATGGTCGTGCACCTGACCTCCCCGGACCAGCGCTACGACATGCTCTACCTGTCCAACTACGCGATCCTCAATATCAAGGATGAGTTGGCACGCCTGGGTGGTGTGGGTGATGTGCAGCTGTTCGGCATGGGCGACTACTCCCTGCGGGTGTGGCTCGATCCGAACAAGACCGCCTCGCGCAACCTGACCGCCAGCGATGTCGTGACCGCGATTCGCGAGCAAAACCGCCAGGTGGCCGCCGGTGCCCTGGGCGCGCAGCCTGCGCCGAATGACACCAGCTTCCAGTTGTCGGTCAATACCCAGGGGCGCCTGGTCACCGAGGAAGAGTTCGAAAACATCGTGATTCGCGCCGGCGACAACGGCGAGATCACGCGCCTCAAGGACATTGCGCGCATCGAGCTGGGCTCCAGCCAATATGCCTTGCGCTCCCTGATCGACAACCAGCCGGCGGTGGCGATTCCAATTTTCCAGCGGCCGGGCTCCAACGCCATCGACATCTCCAACGATGTGCGCAGCAAAATGGCGGAGCTGAAAAAGAGCTTCCCTGAAGGCATGGATTACCGCATCGCCTACGACCCGACCGTGTTTGTGCGTGGCTCGATCGAGGCGGTGGTCCACACCTTGTTCGAGGCGTTGATCCTCGTGGTTCTGGTGGTGATCCTGTTCCTGCAGACCTGGCGTGCGTCGATCATTCCCCTGGTCGCGGTGCCGGTGTCATTGATCGGTACCTTTGCGGTGATGCACCTGTTCGGGTTCTCACTCAATGCGCTGTCGCTGTTCGGCCTGGTGCTGGCCATCGGGATCGTGGTGGACGACGCCATCGTGGTGGTGGAGAACGTCGAACGTAACATCGAGCTGGGCCTGGAGCCTTTCCCGGCCACGGAAAAAGCCATGAGCGAAGTGACCGGGCCGATCATTGCCACGGCGCTGGTGCTGTGTGCGGTGTTTATTCCGGCCGCCTTTATCAGCGGCTTGACCGGGCAGTTCTACAAACAGTTTGCGTTGACGATTGCCATCTCTACCGTGATCTCGGCATTCAACTCCCTGACTCTGTCGCCGGCCCTGGCGGCGGTGTTGCTGCGCAGCCATAACGCGCCAAAGGACCGGTTCTCCAGGTTCCTCGACAAGCTCTTCGGTGGCTGGCTGTTCCGTCCATTCAACCGCTTTTTTGAAAAAGCCAGCCATGGCTATGTGGGCACCGTGCGCCGAGTGATTCGCGGCACCGGTATCGCGCTGTTCGTGTATGGCGGCCTGATGGTGCTGACCTTCTTCGGGTTTGCCCATACGCCGACCGGTTTCGTACCGGCCCAGGACAAGCAGTACCTGGTGGCTTTCGCCCAGTTACCGGACGCCGCCAGCCTGGACCGCACCGAAAACGTGATCAAGCGCATGTCCGACATCGCCCTGAAACAGCCCGGCGTGGAAAGCGCCATCGCCTTCCCGGGCCTGTCGATCAACGGCTTCACCAACAGCCCGAACAGCGGCATCGTGTTCGTGACCTTGAAGCCCTTCGGCGAGCGCAAGGATCCGAGCATGTCCGCCGGGGCGATTGCCGGGGCACTGAACGGCAAGTATGCGGATATCCAGGAAGCCTACATGGCGATCTTCCCGCCGCCGCCAGTACAGGGCCTGGGCACCATTGGCGGGTTCCGCCTGCAAGTCGAAGACCGCGGCAACCTTGGCTACGAAGAACTGTACAAAGAAGTGCAGAACGTCATCGCCAAGAGCCACAACGTGCCTGAACTGTTTGGCCTGTTCACCAGCTACACGGTCAACGTGCCCCAGGTCGATGCGGCTATCGACCGTGAAAAGGCCAAGACCCACGGCGTGGCGATCAGCGACATCTTCGACACCCTGCAGATCTACCTGGGCTCGTTGTATGCCAACGACTTCAACCGCTTCGGCCGTACCTATCAAGTCAACGTGCAGGCTGAGCAGCAGTTCCGCCTCGACGAAGACCAGATCGGCCAGCTGAAAGTGCGCAACAACAAGGGCGAAATGATCCCGCTGGCGACCTTTATCAAGGTCAGCGACACCTCGGGGCCGGACCGCGTGATGCACTACAACGGCTTTATCACCGCCGAAATCAACGGCAACGCGGCCCCTGGCTACAGCTCGGGCCAGGCTGAGGCGGCGATTGAGAAACTGCTCAAGGAAGAACTGCCCAACGGCATGACCTACGAGTGGACGGACCTGACCTATCAGCAAATCCTCTCGGGCAATACCGCGCTGTTCGTGTTCCCGCTCTGCGTACTGCTGGCGTTCCTGGTACTGGCCGCCCAATACGAAAGCTGGAGCCTGCCACTGGCGGTAATCCTGATCGTACCGATGACGCTGTTGTCGGCCATTACCGGGGTGATTCTGTCCGGTGGCGACAACAACATCTTTACCCAGATCGGCTTGATCGTACTGGTGGGCCTGGCCTGTAAGAACGCGATTCTGATCGTAGAATTCGCCAAGGACAAACAGGAAGAAGGCCTCGACCCGCTGGCTGCGGTGCTGGAAGCCTGCCGCCTGCGTCTGCGGCCGATCCTGATGACCTCGTTCGCCTTCATCATGGGCGTGGTGCCCTTGGTGTTCTCCAGCGGCGCGGGTGCCGAGATGCGGCACGCCATGGGTGTGGCGGTGTTCTCCGGGATGATCGGCGTGACCTTCTTCGGCCTGTTGCTGACGCCGGTGTTCTACGTGTTGATCCGCCGTTATGTGGAGCGCAGCGATGCACGCAAAGCGGCCAAGGCCTTGAAGCTGGAGACACAGCAATGAGTGTGAAAGTGTTCTTGCCGAGCCTGTTGGTATTGGCGCTCGCCGCCTGTGCCGTGGGCCCGGACTATAAAACCCAGCAGTTGGAGGCGGCCAATATCACGGCCGCCGCCGATGCCAAGCAGTACGACCACGCCAAGTTCGAAGGCATCTGGTGGCAGCAGTTCGAGGACCCGATCCTCAACCAGCTGGTGACGCAATCGTTGAGCGGCAACCGCGACCTGCGCGTAGCGTTTGCCCGCCTGCGGGCCGCCCGGGCGATTCGGGATGACGCCAGCAATGACGCGATGCCCACCATCACCAGCCGCGCCAGCAGCGACTTGGCCAAAGGGCAGATCCCGGGCCAGACCACCCGCCGGGTCAACAGCGAGCGCTATGACCTGGGCCTGGACATGGCCTGGGAGCTGGACCTGTTTGGCCGCATCCAGCGTAACCTGGAGGCCAGCGACGCCGACCAGCAAGCTGCCGAAGCCGACCTCTATCAACTGCAAGTCAGCATGATTGCCGAACTGGTGGACGCCTACGGCCAATTGCGCGGTGCGCAACTGCGAGAAAAAATCGCCCTGGCCAACCTGAAGAACCAGCAGGATTCGCGCACCATCACCGAAAGCCTGCGCGATGCCGGCGTCGGCGACCAACTGGACGTGGTACGGGCCGACGCACGCCTGGCGGCGGTTGAAGCCAGCGTGCCGCAATTGCAGGCCGAACAAGTGCGCGAACGCAACCGCATCGCCACCCTGCTCGGCCAGCGCCCGGACAAACTCACTGTGGACCTGAGCCCGGCCGACCTGCCGGCGATTGCCAAGGCTTTGCCGATTGGCGACCCGGGGCAACTGCTGCAACGGCGCCCGGACATTCTCAGCGCTGAACGCAAACTGGCAGCGGCCACCGCGCGTATCGGCGTGGCCAAGGCCGACCTGTTTCCTCGGGTCAGCCTCAGTGGCTTCCTTGGCTTTACCGCCGGCCGGGGCTCGCAGATCGGCTCGTCTGCCGCCAATGCCTGGGCCCTGGGCCCGAGCATCACCTGGGCCGCCTTTGACCTGGGCAGCGTGCGCGCCCGATTGCGCGGCGCCGATGCCGAGGCCGACGGCGCCCTGGCGACGTACGAGCAGCAAGTGTTGCTAGCGCTGGAAGAATCCGAGAACGCGTTCAGCGACTACGGCAAACGCCAACAGCGCCTGATCTCGCTGATCCGCCAAAGCGAATCCAGCCGTGCTGCGGCCGACCTGGCCGAGATCCGCTACCGCGAAGGCACCGCCGACTTCCTCGTGCTGCTCGACGCCCAGCGTGAACGCCTGGCGGCCGAAGACGCCCAGGCCCTGGCCGAAGTAGACCTGTATCGCGGCATCGTGGCGATCTACAAGGCATTGGGTGGTGGCTGGCAGCCAGACACGGTGGTCGCCACCCTCAAGTGATGTAAAGAGCTCCTTTGGTTGGTCGCATCCAGCCAATTTTTAGCCCCGTGGTCCATTCGGTCACGGGGCTTTTTTTTGCTCTGGTGTTTGCGGCGGCTTTTGTGGAGAGGGGGCTTGTCCCCCTTGTCACAGAAGCTCTGTTGCCATGCAGACTGCGCAGTGCCGACGGCTTAGTTGGCGTCGGTAAGAATCAAGCTACGGTAATGCCCAGGATTGGACCCCGACCACTTGCGAAACGCCTTATAGAACGAACTCACATCGGCAAAACCCAGGCGGCTGGCGATCTCGGCGAAGCTGATATCGGCCTCGGCCAGCCAGACAACCGCCAGTTCCTTGCGCACGCTGTCCTTGAGGCCCTGGTAGGTCTGCCCTTCTTCGGCCAGGCGCCGGCGCAGGGTCGAGGCGGACATGCATAATTCTTGGGCCAGGCTTTCGGTTTCCGGCCAGTGTTGGGCCGGGCGCTGGCGCAGGTCGTGCTTGATGCGCATCGCCAGGCTGTCGGGGTCGCGGTATTTGACCAGGATATTGGCCGGTGCATGGGCCAGGAAACGCTTGAGTTCTTCGGGGCTGCGCTTGACCGGCAGGTCGAGGCAGTCTGCCGAAAAGATCATCCGCGTACGGGTGCGATCAAAGCGCAGGTTGTCGGAAAACATCACCTGGTAATCATCACAAAAGGCCGGCTGCGCACTGCGCAATTCGATGGCCAGGATCGGAATGCGCCGCCCGGCCAGCCAGCAGGCGACGCCGTGGACGATCATCCAGTAGCAAAAATAGGTGAACGCCCGGCGCGGTTCGGGCTCGTGTTCCAGCAAGACGATTTCCGCCAGGCTTTGCTGGCGCACCAATTGCGCCGGCAGGTGTTCGAGCATCAGCGACAGGAAGCTCAGGCCGGTTTCCAGGGCTTCACCCAGGGTGGGCTGGGCCATAGCGGCGCCACACAGGAACTCCAGGCTGCCAGACTTCAACTTGCGCGGGTCCATGCCAAAGAACTCATCATCCCGGCGGCGCGCCAGCAAGCGCCAGAGCCGCGCGTACGCCAGGGCCGGAACCCGGGCGGCGGGCTGCTCCAGCAACGCTGGGTCGATCCCTACCTTGTTCAGGGCCTCTCGCGTCGCCGCACCGGGGGCGCAACTTTGCAACAAGGCTTCGCGAACCAGGTGGATGGAGATTGTGTCTTTTTCCGACATGGGCAAGGGCTCAATCTTGTAGGTCGGCCATTGTAGGAGTGTGCTGGCCTGGAAGGAACAGAGAGGCCTGGCATTTCATCAATCCTTGCAGAAGCCAGGAGATAGAGGGCTGTTCAGCGGCTGTTCAGGAAACGTCAAGATCCTCTGTTTAGCAATGAGTATCATTATGTTACAACTTAGCACCCTAACTAATTACGTTGCGGTGCCCGATGCTCGTTCCCTTTCTCATCATGCTGCGCGAAGGCATTGAAGCCGCATTGATCGTTGGCATCATCGCCAGCTACCTGCAACAGACCGGCCGTGGCCAATGGATGCCGGCAGTATGGATTGGCGTGTTTCTGGCCGCCGCCCTGGCGCTGTTGGTCGGCGGTGGCCTGGAGTTGGTCAGCGCCGAGTTCCCGCAAAAGCAGCAGGAACTGTTCGAAGGCATTGTCGGCCTGGTGGCCGTGGGCATTCTCAGTTCCATGGTGTTCTGGATGCGTAAAGTCGCGCGCTCGATAAAGCACTCCCTGCATCAATCCCTGGATCACGCGCTGGCCGGCTCGCGCAACCAAGTGATTGCGCTGATCGCCATGGTGTTTTTTGCCGTGGCCCGCGAAGGCCTGGAAACCGTGTTCTTCCTGCTCGCGGTGTTCCAGCAAAGCGAAGGTCCGGCAGCGCCCATCGGCGCCCTGCTCGGCCTGGTGCTGGCGATTGTCGTCGGGTTCCTGATCTACAGCGGCAGCATGCGCCTGAACCTCGCCGCGTTCTTTCGCTGGACCGGGCTGTTCATCCTGGTAGTAGCCGCCGGCATCCTCGCCAACTCGGTGCAGGCCCTGCATGAAGCCGGGGTGTGGAACCACTGGCAGAGCGTGCTGTTCGATTTCAGCGCCACCCTGCCGATGGATGGCCCGCTGGGTTCGGTACTGGCCGGCATGTTTGGCTATCAGGACGCACCGACCGTCAGCACCCTGGGTGCCTACCTGACTTATCTGGTGCTGGCGTTGGTGATGTTCTTTATGCCCGCCGCGCCAGCCACCTCCTCTTCCGTCTCCAGCCAGTAAGGTCGTCCCTTGCCAAACCAAGCCCCTGCCCCCGCCTCGCCACCTCGCGCCTTGCGTTGGGCGCTAGCCGGTTCGGTGATCGTGATGATCGCCGCCGGTGGCCTGTTCTACTACGCCTCGCAGTTGGCCGCTGCCAAGCGCCAGGTCAATCACAACGAAATCGCCGTGATCATCCACGCCCACGCCTGCGAGCCCAACGCCCTGACGGTGCCGGCCGGTCGTGCGAGTTTTCGCATCATCAATCGCTCGGATCGCGCAGTGGAGTGGGAAATCCTCGACGGCGTACTGGTGGTCGAAGAACGTGAAAACATCGCCCCCGGCCTGAGCCAGGTGATCAACGCCAACCTGCTGCCGGGCGACTACGCCATCACCTGCGGCCTGTTGAGCAACCCACGCGGCACCCTGCAGGTAACCCCCACCGCCGAGTCCGACGCCCAGGCCAAAGCCAAGCCGTCGATGGTGGCCTTTATCGGCCCGCTGTCGGAGTTTCGCGTGTACCTCAATAGCCAGGGCAGCGCCTTGATCAAGGCCGTCAGCGCCCTCGAACAAGCGATTGCTGCGGGCGACCTGAGCCAAGCCCAGGCCCTGTACCTGCCAGCACGCGAGGCTTACCAGCGCCTGGCCCCGGCAGCCCAGCGCCTGGCCGAGCTGGACAACGCGATCAATGCCCGCGCCGATTACTTCGAAAAACGCGAACAGGACCCGGCCTTCAGCGGCTTTCATCGCCTGGAATACGGCCTCTTCGCGCAGCACAGCCTCGACAGCCTGGCACCGATTGCCCAGCGCTTGCTAAGTGATGTCACCGCCCTCAAGCAGCAGTTGCTCGCGCAGTCACTGCCGCCCGAGCAACTGGTCAGCATCCTGGTGCGCAACCTCAATAGCCTGGCCGACGTGCGCGCCGCGAGTGGCGAAGAGGAACGCTACAGCCACCTCGACCTCAATGGCTTTGCCGCAAACCTGGCGGCGACGCGCAAGGTGGTTGAGCTGATGCGTCCGCTTTTGACCAAGTCCGCTGCCGACCTGTTGCCAGGTATCGATAGCGCGATCAGCGCCTTCGCCGGGCAACTCGACGGCCTGCAGGTCGATGGCAACTACCGCACCTATGACAGCGTTACCGCCGATCAGCGCCAACAGATCGCCGACAAGGCCAAGGCTCTGGCCGCCGCACTCGATGGAATCGACCCAGCCCTTGGCCTCACAGGCCTTAAGTGAAGACGACCGAACAAATGAGTGATTCAGAACAGTTCAACGCCCAGCGCCGCCGCGTATTGCTGGGCATGGCCGCCACCGGTGCGGCGATTGCCGGCAGTAGCCTCAGTTGCCCGGCCATGGCGGCCGGCGCGGCCCAGGTCACCGCCGCCCCCAGCAGCGAAAAAACCCAGGACCACCACGCCTTCCACGGCAAGCACCAGAGCGGCATTGTCACCCCGCGCCCGGCCTGCGGCATGCTGGTGGCGTTCGATGTGTTGGCCAGCGACCGCGAAGACCTGGAGCGGCTGTTTCGCACCCTCAACGAGCGTATCGGTTTCCTGATGACCGGCGGTACGGTGCCACAAGTCGATCCGAAACTACCGCCCACTGACTCCGGGATCCTTGGCCCGGTGGTCACCCCGGATAACCTGACGATTACCGTGTCGGTGGGTGAGTCGCTGTTCGACGAACGTTTCGGCCTGGCCGGCGCCAAGCCCAAGCGCCTGAGCCGCATGGTCGGCTTCCCCAATGACGCCCTGGAACCTGCGCAGTGCCATGGCGACTTGAGCCTGCAGTTCAGCTCCAACACCCCTGACACCAACATCCACGCCCTGCGCGATATCGTGAAAAATCTTCCGGACCTGCTGCTGGTGCGCTGGAAACAGGAAGGCAGCGTGCCGCCCCAGGCGCCTGCCCGGGCGGGGCAACCGGCACAGAGTGCGCGTAATTTCCTGGGCTTTCGCGATGGTTCCGCCAACCCAGACTCCAACGATGCCAAGGCCATGGATCAACTGGTGTGGGTCCAGCCCGGCAGTGACGAACCCGCCTGGGCCGCCAATGGCAGCTACCAGGCGGTGCGGATCATCCGCAACTTCGTCGAGCGCTGGGACCGCACGCCCTTGCAGGAACAGGAAAGCATCATTGGCCGGATCAAGACCAGCGGCGCGCCCATGGGCGGTCACAACGAAGCCCAGGTGCCCGACTACAGCACAGACCCAGAAGGCAAGCTGACCAAGCTCGACGCCCATATCCGCCTGGCCAACCCGCGCACCGCTGCAACCCAGGCCAACCTGATCCTGCGCCGGCCGTTCAACTACTCCAACGGCGTCAACAAGAACGGCCAGTTGGACATGGGCCTGCTGTTTATCTGCTACCAGGCCGACCTGGAAAAAGGCTTCATTACCGTGCAAACCCGGCTCAATGGCGAGCCGCTGGAGGAGTACCTCAAGCCGGTGGGCGGTGGGTACTTCTTCACGCTGCCAGGCGTCACCGGGCCGCAGGATTTCATCGGCCGCACCTTGCTGCTCAGCACTGCCAACACCTAAACCCCATCCCAGCGGAAACCGTCCCATGAAGAAGTCGTCTCTTGCATTGTTGTTGACCCTTTCTCCGCTCGCAGCCTTTGCCGCGACGGCGCCCCTGGACCTGGTGGGGCCGGTGTCGGACTACAAGATCTATGTCACCGACAAGATCGATGAACTGGTCACCCAGACCCAGGCCTTTACCGACGCGGTGAAAAAAGGCGACCTGGCCACCGCAAAAAAACTCTATGCCCCTACCCGCGTGCACTATGAGTCCATCGAGCCCATCGCCGAGTTGTTCAGCGACCTGGACGCCTCGATCGACTCACGGGTCGACGATCACGAAAAAGGCGTGAAGGCCGAGGACTTCACCGGTTTCCACCGCCTCGAATACAGCCTGTTTGCCGAGAACAGCACCCAGGGCCTGGACGCCTTGGCCGATGGTTTGAACAAGGACGTCAAGGACCTGCAAACCCGCGTCGCCGGCCTGACCTTCCCGCCAGAAAAAGTCGTCGGCGGCGCGGCCGCATTGCTCGAAGAAGTAGCCGCCACCAAGATCTCCGGCGAAGAAGACCGCTACAGCCACACCGACCTGTATGACTTCCAGGGCAATATCGACGGGGCGAAGAAAATCGTCGACCTGTTCCGTGGGCAGATCGAGCAACAGGACAAGGCGTTTTTGGCCAAGGTCGACAAGAACTTCGCCACGGTGGACAGCATCCTGGCCAAATACAAAACGGCTGATGGTGGCTTTGAGACCTATGACAAGGTCAAGGAAAACGACCGCAAGGCCTTGGTCGGCCCGGTCAACACCTTGGCCGAAGACCTGTCGACCCTGCGTGGCAAACTGGGCCTGAACTGACAGCACTGGCTAAAATGCGATGACGGCGTGCCTGTGGCGGCTCTGTGCCTGACACACCGCTATCGCGGGCAAGCCCGCTCCCACAGGGGATCTCAGCGAAGCAGAAAATTGTGGCCACACCGCAAATCAAAGGTGGGAGCTGGCTTGCCTGCGATAGCGGTACACCTGCCACCACAGCTTTCGCGGGTGAGCCCGTGCTCACACAGCACAGCTGTAGATCTTCATCATTGGGGCTAATCGCGCTATGCGTTTAACCGTCTTACCTATAACGTTCAATCGATCCCACTCACGGAAGATTTCCCATGCCCGATTCGGCCGCCAGCGTTGATGCTGCCTTGCCCACCTCAGTGTCATTCAACCTGCGCCCCCTGCTGATCGCCAATATGGCCTGCACCATGGCGATGATGGCGTTTGTCTCGCTGATCGGCCCCATCGCCCGGGTGCTGGGGCTGGCGACCTGGCAAGCGGGTGCGGCCGTTACCGTGTCCGGGGTGATCTGGATGCTGTTGGCGCGGCCCTGGGGCCAGGCCAGTGACCGGCTGGGGCGGCGCCGGGTGCTGCTGTTGGGCACCGGTGGTTTCACTCTGGCGTACTGGGCGTTGTGCGTGTTTATCGACGCCTCCCTGCAACTGCTGCCCTCGGCCATGCTGGCCTTTATCGGGTTGGTGCTAGGGCGCGGGTTGATCGGGGTGTTCTACGCGGCGATCCCGGTGGGCGGTTATGCGCTGATCGCCGACAATATCGAGCCGGCCCACCGCGCCAAGGCCATGGCCTCGCTGGGCGCGGCCAACGCCTGCGGCCTGGTGCTGGGGCCGGCAATTGCCGCGCTGCTGGCCCGCTACAGCCTGAGCCTGCCGTTTTATGCGATGGCGTTGTTGCCGATGCTGGGCTTTGTGGTGTTGCTGCTGAAACTGCCGCGCCAGGAGCTGCACCTCAAGCAACCGCCCAAGGCCGTCAACCTCTCGGACCCACGCTTGCGGCGCCCACTGGTGGTGGCGTTTGCCGCCATGCTGTGTGTGTCCATCGCCCAGATCACCGTGGGCTTTTTCGCCCTGGACCGCCTGCAGATGAACCCCGCCGACGCCGCGCAAACCGCCGGGATTGCCCTGACGATGGTGGGCCTGGCGTTGATCTGCTCGCAGTTACTGGTGCGCAAACTGGAATGGCCGCCCCTGCGGATGATCCGCGTCGGCGCTATCGTCTCTGCCCTGGGGTTTGCCGGCAGCATGTTCGCGGATACGGCGTGGATCCTCTGGCTGTGTTTCTTCGTCTCGGCGGCCGGCATGGGCTGGATCTTCCCGTCGTTCGCCGCACTCGCGGCCAACGCGGTGGAGGCCTCGGAACAAGGCGCCACCGCAGGCTCGGTCGGTGCAGCACAAGGCTTGGGGGTGGTAGTCGGGCCTCTGGCCGGGACGCTGATCTATGCCGTTGAACCGCGACTACCCTACCTGGTAGCCGCCGCCCTGCTGCTGCTCATTGCGCTCTGGCCGGCACCGCGTTGAACGACTGGCAGCCCTCCCCTGAGCGGTTATCACGTCTGACTCTCTGGCGTGAAGTCCTCAAGGGGAGCGCCAGTAGGTTTAAGGGTCGCCGGGTTGATCGCATACCACTTGCTGTTCATGTTCACGGCGTAGACCGCGCACTGTTGACTCACGCCCAACTGACCTACCCGTTGTGGGTCAGCAGGCGGCTTGCCACGCAGCGTCTCATAGGCACCCAGCCCCCAGCGGCACTTTTCAAAGGCGGTGGTAGGCAGATAAATGCCTGAGCCGACCCCCATCAACTCCCCTGACAACACCCTTTTGCTGCGTTCTGTGATTTTAAGCGCGGACTTGAGTACATCGACGCTGCCGTCCAGAGGGTTGAATATGCTGCGCACCAGCAGTCCGCTCTCCTTCAGGCCCTGACCAAATGCGCGACCGCTATAGGGCACAACCGCCTTGATCCCCTTGAAGAATGACCTGGCTGCAGCCAAGCCGCCTGTCGCTGCAAATGACGCAAAGTCGATCAACAGCCCTTTGAGACCGTCCTTGATATTGCCATCGGCAATGTCCGCAACCGCACCTACAAATGGGATAAGACTGAGGACCGCTCTAAGGTTCTCCTGGGTCAGGATCTTGCCGGAATCGAAAGGGTAGCTGCGGCGCTTCTGCAGCCGTGTGGGTTGATTGGCGTACTCCAGCAGCAACTCGCGCTTGTCCTCGAACGTGTTGTCGAGCACGGTCCTGGTGATATCGCGTGTTCTTGTCGAAGCCCAACTGTTGGGGACATAGACCGGCGCGGGGCCGGGCCACTGCGACAAGACCTGACCGGGCAACGGCTCGCGAGCCTTCTCGATAATGACCCTGGAATCTACTCCCGGACGCGGCTCGGTGCCCTGGGAATAGGCCTGGAAGTCGAACTTCTCCAGCTTTGCATGACGAAAATCCCGTTGGACAAAGGCAAAAGGCCCGTAGGGCACACTGCCTTTTTGGGTCACGCCATTTAGCCCAAGGCTGTAGCTCAGATCGTCACGCCGGATCATTTTCATTGAGCCTGGAAACACTTCGTAGTAGCCGAATCTCGGGGTCGTCGCCCCGGTTTCGTAACGCATCAACAGGCCATGCCTGCCCTTTTTCTCCTGCACCTTGGAGTGCTCGCCCTGATCGTCCTCCACGGGTTGCCCGGTCTCCTCGCGCAAGGTAAAGAACTCCAGCTTGCCGACCTCAAACGCCCGGCGTACCTCCAGCGGCGCATTGGCGATCATCAGGCGGATCACCGTGGCCTGGGCGCTACGGGTATCGGCAATGTATTGGTCCACGGCCGGTGCGACCAACGGGGTGATTGGCGGCAGTTTTTTGATTCTTTCGTTAAAGGTTTCCTGGGAAATTTTAGGGTGAATAAATTTGTACTTTTTTTCGTCACCAAAAAGACGGCTCACCCAATCGCCAAAGGCAACCAGCGGATCCTTTTCAGCTTGTTGAGTCAGGATCACTTCGGTCAAGTAGGGCTGACGGGTCTGAAGATGCCCGTGTTGCCTTGGGTCAAAAGGCACGTCGGTATCCAGCTCAAGCTTGAAATTGCGGATCTCGTCCTCGGTCAACTCAGGAAACAGCTTCGCCAACTGTTGCACTAAAAGACTTGTTTGAGTGGGTGGCTCGCTCGTCAGGGTATTGAATGCCTCGCGAGTGCGGTTTTCCCGGTCGGTGAATGCCTGTGTGGCAGCCAGATAATCCCCTGGCGAGTAGCGCCCATCGGATGACTTGGGAAAAATTCCGGCCATCACCGCCCAGTCCAGCAAGGGCTGGGCGCCAAGGCTTTTGATTAACTCTGCCTGTGCAGGCCCTGTCGCATCGAGTCGGCTCAGGTCCAGGGCTTGGGTGATAGTCAGCGCCCGCGAACTGCCCGCCCCACCGAGTTTTTCAGCCATGGCAGTGCCCAGGCGCAGGTTCAGCCAGGCGGTCGAGCCGATGGTCACCTGCCCAGGCTGCAACATCAGTGCTTGAGGTGCGAGTGTCGACACACTGGGCGTCGGCTTGATCAGAAACTCAGGGGCAGCCTGTGCCAGCAACAGGTGGGCAACCAACGGCGCAGCGCTGGCGCTGACCGCCTTGTGGTCAATCAAATGCGTTTCTATCTCCTCGCGCACCTGATTTATCGTGCGCCCCAGGTTGCTGGGATGATAGATCTCGTAGCCGGCAACTACGCCGGGCGCGCCGGGCACATCGACGGCCACACTGGCCTTGATCGCGGCAGCCAGCAGTTGGTGGCGAGAAGCCCTGGACAGGGGCGCGCCACCGGCGACCTCCGCCATATTCAGCACGCCCGCCAATTGCTGCGCCTTGGCAATGGCCTGGGGCGAGTCGAAGAACGTCCGAAGCCGCAAATCCGGGTCGGCGGGCAGGTCCGCCCCGTCCGCAAAATCGCGCAACAGTTCAGTGACCGAACCCGGCCCGGCGGCTTGGGTTCTGAGCACCGTCAGGTCGTTGGGTGACAACGCCCCTGGTCCCCAGCTATAGGGCGTTAGACTCGCGTAGTCCGCCGCCAGCGGCGCCGCAGGCAATTGATTGTTCAGCCAGCCAAGCGCGACGCGTGCTTGCGCGACGGAGCCAGGAGACCCCAACCCGCAATACTCCAGGACCTGGCGCAGGTCATATTGGGGGATGGAATACAGGGCGTCGCCGGTTTCCTTGCTCATGCCCACCAACTGGTTGAAGTTGGCATTCAGTTCGAGAATGCGCGCCTTTTCTTCTGCACTGCCTGCAACCAGGGTCTTGCTGATCTCGTCATCGAGAAAGGCTTGCAGATTAGTCCAATGATTGGCGCGGTCGCGTAGTTCCAACTGCCCGTCGCGAATGCGGTAAACGTGATCGCCCTGGCCAAAACCGATTTTATCGACGAACGTTCTGAAGGCCGGGGATGCCAGGAACTGAGCAAAACTCGCCCGTGGCTGATGGCTTTTCTGTGCCAGGCTCGACTGGGGGTCGATATCCACAGCCTGCGCAGTCAGGTCAAGATCGGCGCCCTCAGCCTTTGCATCGACCAGCGCCTGCAGCTGGGGAGCCAGGCGCGTACGAACATCCTGGTCGCGGCTCTGCTGCACGAGTTGGTCGAACTGCTCACGCCAATCGGTGCGCTTTTGCTCGGAAATCCCGGGCCAGCCGTCCTCTGTAAGCTGCCTGCCAAGCTGCGCGGCACCGCCGCTTTCGTTAGGTGTCTTGACGCCGTAAAAATCGAGAATGACGTCAACGTGATTAAAGTCGCCCGTTTTCGGGTCTGGTAGCAGAATCCCCAGATCGCTGGGAGACAGGTAGCGCACAGCCGCCCTGACCTTGCCACTCACTTCCCACCAACCAGACCCATCGCTGGTGGTAAATCGCTGCTTGGTCTCGACCCCATCGCGAATCACTATGCCCTCTACGCCGTCGCGGTCGATGCGCACGGTCGACCATTTGAAGCCTTTGCTCGCAAGCCAGTCCTGCACCGCCGGCTCGTTCACCGCGTCGCGATAAAGGTCCACGTAAGGTTTGATCGAAGCATTGTCGGGGATGGGTTTGCGTTTCAGCTTGCCGGTGGTCACCCAATGAGTGAGGGTGTCCTGCAGCTTTTCATCGCCTTTCGCCGCATCGACGGACGATGGAAAAGCAGGCAATGGCGTCGCGTCGCGTTTTTTGCGCTGCGCCGCCAACTCGATCCTTGCTTGCGTCAGCCTGCCAGGCATCGAGGGGTTGTGTGGGGTTTGCTCGGATGCTGGCCAGTCCTGGCCTTCGGGCGCAGACGGCGCTTCGGACGACGGCATCGAGGCTGTCGGCTCAGGCTGTCGATAGCCCTGCCCTGCACCTGTCACAACGTTAAACGGCGTGCCTGCACTCTTTACACTGTGTGTCGACATTTCCAGTTCTCTTCACCTAATGGAGGGCGAGAGTTCTTTTCCGTAAGAACTGTCAATGCAACGCTACAAGACCCAACCTAGAGGGGTTATAGGAAGAGTCCGAATACACCAAAGACTGTGCTAAGTGTTTCAAGTGTGCCGAGAAAATGGCAGGTCAGTTACAGGATCCGATACAACAAGCGCTCGACCCGGACCCGGCTGACCCGGCGCAGGAACTTGCCGACGGCTTCGGGGTAATCCACCAGTGTTTCCAACTGCTGGTAGCCCTGGATCCGTGTGGCGTGCCGGAAAATTTCCTCAAGCTCGCTACGCCGTGGCGCCAGCCACTGGCCCTGGGGATCATCGATCAGCAAGGCGTTTTCCAGGTCCAGGCGGAAAGCCCTGGGGTTGAGGTTATTGCCGGTGAGCAAGGTATAGCGCTCGTCGATCCACATGCCCTTGAGGTGATAGGTGTTATCCCCATCGCGCCACAGGTGCAGGTTGAGCTGGCCGCTGTCGATCATGCGCTGATGACGCTTGGCAAAGCGGCGCAGGCTGATTTCGTAGAGATACGGCAGTGCGGCGATGATCCTGAACGGTTCGCTGGGCGGGATGTAGAAGTCGTTGGCGGTCTTGTCGCCGACAATGATGTCGATCTTCACCCCACGGGCCAACGCACGGTTGATTTCCCGGGTCACCGGCAGCGGCAGGTTGAAATACGGGGTGCAGATGGTCAATTGCTGCTGGGCACTGGCGATCAGCTCGCAGATCACCCGGCTCAGCGGGTTGTTCTTGCCCACCCCCAGCAACGGGCTGACCGACAACCCGCCAATGCCAGCCTGACCGGCCGTGGTGTCATAGGTCGCGTGCTTGAGCCGGCTGCGCAAGTCGCCAATGTCATTGCGCAGGCTGCGAGTGGTGGGCAGGTTGGGCAGGTCCAGGCGGTGGACCGCCTTGGAGGCGACCAGGCCGTGTTCCACCAGGTGCTGCATGGAGTCGGCCAGTGGCTTGTTATGGATCAGGTGATAACGGTCGAAGCGGTATTTGTCGAACTTGTGCAGGTACACATTGTTCAGGCTGGCGCCGCTGTACAGCACGCTATCGTCAATCACAAAGCCCTTAAGATGCAGCACGCCAAACAGCTCGCGGGTCTGTACCGGCACCCCATACACCGGCACTTGCGTCGAGTGTGACTGGGTCATCGCCTGGTACCAGGCGCTGTTGCCCGGCTGCTTGCCCGCGCCGATCAGCCCGCGTTGGGCGCGCAGCCAGTCGACCATCACCACGATATCCAGTTCAGGCCGTGCCGCCTTGGCGGCATGCAGCGCGTCAAACACCTCCTGGCCCGCTTCGTCCTGTTGCAGGTACAAGGCGACGATATAGATACGGTGTTGGGCCTGGGCAATTTTCTCCAGCAGGCAGCGGCGAAACTCGGCAGCGCCGGACAGCACCTCGATCGCATCGGTAGCCAGGGGGAAACCGCGCAACTTGGGCAACAGGGAACGTTTGAATAACGACGGCATAGGGCTCGCAATGATCGAATCCGAAGAGCCCGAGAGCTTACACCATGGGGGTGCCCAGGTCTGCCCACGAACCATGGAAAATAATTCATTGACCATGAAGAACGATCGTTCTACTGTTGGCGGCATGAACGATATTACCACTACTGAAACCCGCGACATTATTCTGGATGTCACCGAAAAGTTAATCTACCGGCACGGCATTGCGGCCACCGGCATGGAACGACTGGTGAAAACCGCCGGTGTCTCCAGGAAAAGCATCTACCGCTACTTCGCCAACAAGGATGAACTGGTAATCGCCGCCCTGCAGCGGCGCGACGAGCGTTGGCTGCAGTGGCTGCGCAGCGAGGTCGAACAAGCGCCAGACAGCGGTGCGCGCCTGCTTGGCGTGTTCAGCGCGCTCAAGGCCTGGTTCGCCTCTGCGGACTTTCGCGGCTGCGCCTTTATCAACACCAGCGGCGAGACCGGCAACCCGCAAGACCCGGTCCGTTTGTTGGCCAAGGCGCACAAACAGAAACTGTTCGAGTACCTGCTTGAATTGTGCAACGCCCATGGCACCCCGGCCCCGGAGCTACAGGCCGCGCAACTGCTGATCCTGGTCGATGGCGCCATCACCATGGCCCTGATAATGGGCGATGAAACTGCCGCTGATAATGCGCAATGCATGGCGCAATTGTTATTGGCACTTTGAATTAACGACTGACAATCCAAAGGAGTAATCAAATGACCGCCAATGCACAAGTGCGTCCGCCCTTGCCGCCCTTTACCGAACAATCGGCCATTGAAAAGATCCGTCTCGCCGAAGACGGCTGGAACTCCCGTGACCCGCAGCGCGTATCGCTGGCCTACACCCTGGACACGAAATGGCGTAACCGCGCCGAATTCGCCCATAACCGTGAGCAAGCCAAGGATTTCCTCACACGCAAATGGGCCAGGGAACTGGACTATCGCTTGATCAAGGAGTTGTGGGCCTTTACCGGTAACCGTATCGCCGTGCGTTATGCCTATGAATGGCACGACGATTCCGGCAACTGGTTCCGCTCCTATGGCAACGAGAACTGGGAGTTCGACCAGGACGGCCTGATGTCCAACCGGCATGCGTGCATCAATGACATGCCCATCAAGGAGAGCGAACGCAAGTTCCACTGGCCCCTGGGGCGACGCCCGGACGATCATCCGGGGCTGTCCGAGCTGGGGCTGTAGGAGCCGGCTTGCCGGCCCCTGCAGTGCCAGTCAATCTTGCTTCAACCCCACCTGGTACAACACGCCATCAGCCTCATCCGTGAGTACGTACAGGAAACCATCCGGGCCCTGGCGTACATCGCGGATGCGCGCCTTCAACTCACCCAGCAGGCGTTCTTCGTGGACCACCCTGTCGCCATCGAACTGCAGGCGGATCAGCTCCTGGCTGGCCAAGGCGCCTATAAACAGGTTGTGCTGCCAAGCCTTGAAACGGTCGGCATCGTAGAACGCCATGCCACTGATGGCCGGTGACTTTTCCCACACATGATGGGGGGCGACCGTGCCTTCGGCAGTCTTGCCCTTGGCTTCGGGAATCGGCAACAACGAATAGTTGATGCCATGGGTCGCCAGGGGCCAGCCGTAGTTCTTGCCACGCTCGATGATATTGATTTCATCACCGCCGCGCGGGCCGTGTTCGTTTTCCCAGAGGGTGCCGGTCCAGGGATTCAGCGCCGCGCCCTGGGGGTTGCGCTGGCCATAGGACCAGATCTCCGGCCTGGCCCCGGGTTGGCCGACAAACGGGTTGTCATCCGGTACGCGACCGTCCGGGTAGATCCGCACGACCTTGCCTTGTAGCTTGTCCAGGTCCTGGGCCGTAGGGCGATCATTGTTCTCGCCCAGGGTCACAAACAGGTAGCCATCGCGGTCAAACACCAGGCGCGAGCCAAAGTGATTGCCCGTCGAAAGCTTGGGTGCCTGACGCAGGATCACCTGGAAGTCCTTCAAGCTGCTCAGGTCATCGCTCAAACGGCCACGCCCGACCGCCGTACCGGCCGTGCCGCCCTGGCCGCCACCTTCGGCGTAGGACAGGTAGACCAACCGGTCCTCCTTGAAATCCGGTGACAGCACCACATCCAGCAAACCGCCCTGCCCCTTGGCCCACACTTGCGGCACGCCGCTGAGCGGCGCGGACAATTTGCCGTCACGGCTGACAAAGCGCAGCGCACCCGGCCGTTCGGTGACCAGGAAGCCTTGCTGGTCTGGCAAAAACGCCACTGCCCATGGGTGGTCCAGGCCTTTGACGATAGCCGTCGCGGTGACACTGCCTTGCTCACTGGGAAACTGCCGGGTATCGCCGGCAAGCGCCGGAAGCGCGGTGGCCAGGGCGCTGGCGCAACAGGTCGCTAAAAGGGTTGTGCGTAGAAACATACCGTGGGGTTCCTTTTATTCAGGGCCGACGATTGCCATTGGCATCTTGCGTCGGGGCTGAGGGCTGGGTGGCAGGACGTGCGGGAGCGGCATCACGCTGCGGATAACGATTGCCGATGCCGCCGTTTTCCAGGGTCGGCGGGCGAGGCACCGGCGCGGTATAGGTGCCACGCGTCGCCGGTGTATTGGGCTGGGTGCCCTGCATGCTGTTGGGGTTGGCCCGCTTGATCGGGCTGTTATACGGGTTGTTGTTGCCGGGCAGGTTCTGGGCCTGCACCCCGCCACTCAAGGCAAGGCCCAGGGCCAACACCACAAGGCTGCGCGTACGGCTGTTCATGACAAAGCCTCTCTGGGGCGAGGAATACCTGCATTCGATAGCACGCTACGCGCAGGGTTCGGGTTTGGTAACTAAATACTTTCCGGGCAGGTGTAACACGGCTTTTCCAACGCCGCGCTTCCAGCCAGCCGACCACCGAAACTTTTGCCAGCCGCTGCGGGTCACCTGAAGACCATTCCCCATCAGGAAGCACTCCTATGCCACGGGCAATCTGGAAAGGCGCAATCAGCTTCGGCTTGGTTCACATCCCCGTGTCGCTGGTGTCGGCCACGTCTGCCCAGGGCGTGGATTTCGACTGGCTGGACAAGCGCAGCATGGACCCGGTGGGCTACAAGCGCATCAACAAGACCACCGGCAAGGAGGTCACCAAAGACAATATCGTCAAGGGCGTGGCCTATGAGAAAGGCCGCTACGTGGTGCTCAGCGAAGATGAAATTCGCGCCGCCCACCCCAAGGCCACGCAAACCATAGAGATCATCGCGTTTATCGACAGCGACCAGATCCCCCTGCAGAACATCGACACGCCCTACTACCTGGCCCCCGACAAACGCGGCGGCAAGGTCTACGCCCTCCTGCGGGAAACCCTGCACAAGACCGCCAAGGTTGCCCTGGCCAACGTGGTGCTGCATACCAAGCAACACCTGGCCGCCCTGATGCCCCTGGAATCGGCGCTGGTGCTCGTGATGCTGCGCTGGCCCGCCGAAGTACGCGACCTCGACGAACTGGAGTTGGGCGAGGACGTGACCAAGCCAACCCTGGCCAAGGGCGAACGGGACATGGCCAGGCGCCTGGTAGAAGACATGAGTGCCGACTGGCAACCGGAGAACTACCGCGACAGTTTCCAGGACAAGATCATGGCCCTGGTCAAGAAGAAGGCCAAGGCCGGCAAGATTGAAACCGTTGAGGCACAAGACGGCGCAGACGAGCGCAAGTCGGCAGACGTGCTCGACCTCACGGAACTGCTCAAGCGCAGCCTGGCCGGTAAACCCGCTGCGCGCAAAAAAACCACCAAGGCCTCCTGAGCCGGCAGCCCAGAGGAACGTGCCATGGCCAAGCCACTGAGTGAATACCAACGCAAGCGCGACTTCGCGGTCACTTCGGAGCCATCATCGTCGAGCCCTGGCCGGCGCGCGCCGTCCGCATTGGCGTTTGTGGTGCAGAAACACGCTGCCCGCAACCTGCACTATGACTTTCGACTCGAACTTGATGGTGTCCTTAAAAGCTGGGCCGTACCCAAGGGGCCGAGCCTGGATCCCAGCCAAAAGCGCCTGGCGGTGCATGTGGAAGATCATCCGTTGAGCTACGCAGGCTTTGAAGGCAGTATCCCCGCCGGGCAGTACGGCGCAGGCGATGTGATTGTCTGGGACCGTGGCATCTGGCAACCCCATGAGGACCCGCACAAGGCCTACACCGCCGGCAAACTGAAGTTCACCTTGGTCGGCGAGAAGCTCGCTGGGGATTGGACCTTGGTGCGTACCCGGCTCAAGGGCAGCGGCGACAAGGAGCAATGGCTGCTGATCAAGGAGAATGATCAACAGGCACGTTCGATCAGCGATTACGACATTGTCCAGGCCCAGCCCAAGAGCGTTTTTGGCGGTGCGGCGCTAGGCCAGGCAAAAACCGCCCTGCCCGACCAACTGACGCCGCAACTGGCGACTCTGGCGGACCGTGCGCCGGCGGGCGACTGGCACTACGAAATCAAATTCGACGGCTACCGGATGTTGGCGCGGGTACGCGCAGGCCGCGTGCACCTGTTCACCCGCAACGGCCACGACTGGAGCGATCGCCTGCCCCGCCAGGTCAAGGCAATCGAGGCGCTGAAACTCAAGGACTGCTGGCTCGATGGCGAGGTGGTCAGCCTCGGTCACGATGGACTGCCGGATTTCCAGGGGTTGCAGCAGGCCTTTGACAGCGGTCACAGCCAGGACCTCGTCTACTACCTGTTCGACGCACCGTTTTTGCACGGCCATGACCAACGCGGCACAGCGCTGCAGGATCGGCGGGCAGCGCTCAAGGCGGTACTGGATGGCAACAAGAGCCCGTTGCTGCGCTTTTCCGAGGCTTTCGCGGCAGATCATCGCGATATCCTCCAAAGCGCCTGTAGCCTGGGGCTCGAAGGCGTGATCGGCAAGCGCGCCGGCAGCCCCTACAGCGGCGTGCGCAGCGCCGACTGGATAAAACTCAAATGCCGCCAGCGCCAGGAGTTCGTGATCGTCGGCTACACCCCGCCCCAGGGATCGCGCGGCGGCTTCGGGGCGTTGTTGCTGGCCGTCCATGCTGACAACGCCCTGCTGTATGCCGGGCGCGTGGGAACTGGCTTCGACCAGGCCACCCTGCAAGCGCTGTATAAAAAAATGCAGCCCCTTGCGCGGCAATCCTCACCGTTGGCCAACCCCTTGAGCGGTAGCCAGGCGCGCGGCGTGCGGTGGATAAGGCCGCAACTGGTGGCCGAAGTGCAATTTGCCGAGTGGACCCGCGAAGGCCTGGTGCGCCAGGCGGCCTTTGTGGGCCTGCGCAGCGATAAACCCCCGGAGCAGATCGTGCGCGAGCAAGTACTCCCCCAAAACCGTGCGTCGAAGATCAGCATTAGCCACCCCGAGAGAATCATTGATCCGGCCAGCGGCACACAAAAAGCGCAACTGGCGCAGTTCTACCAGAGCATCAGCAATTGGATCCTGCCCCACCTGCGGCACCGCCCCGTCGCGTTACTGCGGGCGCCCGAAGGGATCGAAGGCGAGCAGTTTTTCCAAAAACACAGCGAGCGCCTGGCCGTCCCCCATATCACTCAATTGGACCCGAACCTGGACCCCGGCCATGCGCGCCTGATGGAAATCCACACCGTGGCGGCACTGGTCGGCGCCGTACAGATGGGCACCATTGAGCTGCACACCTGGGGGGCAACGGTTGACAAGATCCAGACTCCGGACCTGTTTGTACTCGACCTGGACCCCGACCCGGCGTTGCCCTGGAAAAGCATGCTCGAAGCCGCACAACTGGTGCTGTCGGTGCTGGATGAGTTGGGCCTGGCCGCCTATATCAAGACCAGCGGAGGCAAAGGGCTACACCTGATCGTGCCATTGGCGCGCCGGGATGGCTGGGAGACAGTGAAAGCCTTCGCCAAGGCCATCGCGGTGTTCATGACCCAGCAATTGCCCGAGCGTTTTACTGCCACCAGCGGCCCCGGGAACCGCATCGGCAAGATCTTTATCGATTACCTGCGCAATGGTCGTGGCGCCAGCACCGTCGCCGCCTATTCGGTACGCGCCCGCCCGGGGTTGCCGGTTTCGGTGCCGATCAGTAGACAGGAACTCGCCAGCCTACGCAGCGCCCAGCAGTGGAACGTGGCTAATCTAGAGGAACGCTTGCATGGCCTGAAAGCCGATCCCTGGGCGGGTTATGCCAACCGCCAGCGAATCGGCAAGAAGATGTGGCAGAAACTCGGCGCGCAGCCGCCCTCGCCCTAAGCAAGCCTACAGACACCTGTGGCGAGGGGGCTTGTCCCCCGTTGGGCTGCGAAGCGGCCCTAAAACCGGCCACCTCGGTGTGCCTGGCACAACGTGGTGAGGCTATTGGGGCGGCTTCGCCACCCAGCGCGGGGCAAGCCCGCTCGCCACACAAAACCTGCGATCCACAGTAAGTTCCAAGCTGCCGCAACGCCCACTGTGGCGAGGGGGCTACACCCTCGTTGGGCTGCGAAGCGGCCCTAAAACCGGCCACCTCGGTGTGCCTGGCACAACGTAGTGAGGCTCTTGGGGCGGCTTCGCCACCCAGCGCGGGGCAAGCCCGCTCGCCACAGAAAGCCAGCGGCTGATAGTCGGTTTCAGGCGGCTGGGAGGTCTGTTTGACGCGAGGGGATGACGATCAGATCAGTATGAAAATCGCCGCCAGGCCGGCAAAGATCGCCCACTTTTCCAGGTAGTAACGGGTGCGGTTGCGCTTTTTCAGCTCCTTGCCCCGCAGGCGGATCTTGTACAGGCGGGTAAACGCGCGGTTCAACCCACCAGTCTTGTCCCCGGCATCGTTGGGCGAGCCGGCGGCGGCCATGACGTTGCGGCTGAACCAACGATTGAACGCCGCCGCCCAGCGATATTTCATCGGGCGCTCTATGTCACAGAACAAAATGATGCGGTTCTGCGCCGTGGTGTTTTCGGCGTAGTGGATGTAAGTCTCATCGAACATCACCGCCTCGCCGTCACGCCAGTAGTAGTTCTCACCGTCCACATTGATGTAGCAGCCTGGATCGTTGGGTGTATCCAGACCCAGGTGATAGCGGTAGGAGCCGGCATAAGGATCACGATGGCGCACCAACTTCGAACCAGGTGGCAGTTCGGCAAACATCGCGGCCTTGATCGAACCGATGCTTTGCACCAGTTCGGTGGTGCGCGGGCACAGCTTCATGGCCGAAGGATGACTGTCGCCGTACCACTTGAGGTAGAAGCGCTTCCAGCCCGACTTGAAAAACGAGTTGAAACCCACGTCGTTGTATTGGTCCGAGCGCTTGATCTCGCCAGCGCGCATGAGGTTCTGGCCTTCCTCGCGAATCTCCTGCCAATGTTCCTGGAGTGGGCTCAGGTCAGGGAAGTCGCTGGGCGAAAGGTACGGGCGGCCAGGCAGCCTGGAGAACAGGTAGAGGAAACAATTGATCGGCGCAAGGAAGGTCGAGTGGTCGCTTAATTGACGGCCCAGCTTATGTCGAACCCTGCCACGCAGGTGGACATACGCGATGGAGACAACGTAGAGAACAACAATGATGAGTTTCACGGGAATTCGTCACATGTCAGAAGAGTACAGGCTGCTCCTTCAGGCCGGGCCCGAGAGGAAAAATGCAGCACCTGAAATCACAATTCATTAACAGGCCCTGGAGTGTCTTGGAGACAGTTCGGATAGTGGCCAATGGCAGTTATTTTAGCCCTAGATTGTAACCAAAGGTTAACTAAGAATTGTGAAAAGGTGTCTTCCAACTGTATAGCCGCGCCACCTCGAAAACACGATGGCGGGTGTGCCGGGCTGCGATGCAGCCCGGGAAAGGTGCGCGCTGACTCAGCCCAGCGGCTGGTCATCCTTGCGTTCGCGCCGGGTAAAACGGTCGTCGTCCAAGGGCGAGTAGGCCACTGGCTTGCCACGTGTGAGGACCAGATGGCGGACCAGCGCGATGAGCATCCCCAACAGCAAGCCAACCACCAGGCTCAACGCAATCACCAGGACTTTCTTCGGTTTGATCGGGCTCAGCGGCTCTTGGGCACGCCGGTCAATTGTCACCAGTTTCAAGGCGCTCATGTCGATATTCAGGCCACGCAGACGCGCCACTTCAGCACGCAACGGTTCGACATCCTGCAAGAAAATGTCTTCATTGCCCCGCCGCTTCATGACCTCGACCTGGCGATTGACCTCCAGCAACTGCAACTCCTTGCCAATTTCCGCGACGCGGCTGTTGGTGAAGTCATCGTTGGTTCGCTGTTGCAGGGCCGTACGCTCGGCTTCCAGGGCATCGGTGCCAAGGAAGTACAGGGGGATCTGCTGGTTGTTGACCTCGGTGCGCATCACTTGGCTGGAGCCGCTGCGCCCGGCGTCGGCCATCGACGACGGAGTGGTCGGATTCTTGATGCCCATGGACTTGGCAATCGAGATGGCTTCACTCAACTCTGCCAGGCGGTTGGAGCGCTGCATTTTCATCTGCAGGCGCAGGGCACTGAGTTCATCTTCCAACTGTGCGCGCTTGAGCTTGTCGCCTTCGAGCAGCTTGGCGATTTTCGATTCTTTGTCGGTTTCGTAATTGGAGCGCGCCGCATCAATCTTGCCTTTGAGCTCGGTGAGGCGGTTGTTGACGATCACCTTGAGATCGGCGCCCACCTGCTCACGCTCGGCGGCGATGGCGTAGTCGACAAAGCCATTGAGAATCGCGACGCCATCGATATCGGTGGGGTATTGCAGCTCAAGGCGGATATAGCTGCTCAACGAGTCCGCTTTCTTCGGGTCGGGCAGAATCAGGTTGATCGAGTTGCGGTTGAACGCCTCGAAACTCTGCTCCAGGCTGCGCCCCGGTTTCTGGAACGCTTCGAACAAGGCCGGGTTGGCCTTGAAGAAGTTCAGCCGCGCATCGTACGAGTCCAGTTGCGCGCCGACTTTGGCCAGGGCATCCGCCGGCGGCAACTTGTAGACCTCCGAGCGATTGAGTGCATCCAGCTCATTGATCGCTGCCGGGCGCAACACACTGCTGACCTGATACTCACGGGGAGCCAGCAGCGCGTAACCCACTCCAATCAGGCCCGCAAAAAGAGTACAGCCGATTACCAGTTTCTTCTGCCGCCAAATCGAGTGAAACAGCTCAAATAAATCAATTTCATCAGACGCCACGGGGGCTTGAACCTGGGGAGTTCTATTCAAAATGGGGACACCCTTCAAAAAGTGGACGCTGGCTGTCCACTACACGATAGATCTGAATAACCAACTGAAAAAGCAGGGACAACGCCCTGGATATGGCTAATACGACATAAGGCAACGCTTATCCGACCTTTGAGCTACGGAAAAAATCCCTACAGCATTGAGATTGTTTTCCTTCAGAAACAGTAATGTCATATAGACATTGCTCAGCGTAGACGACATATCGAGAAACACCGCTCTCACGGTATGTCAAAATAGTTTTAAATATCTGCTGGTAAAGGAAAAAACCCGACCAAAGCACAACTTTGGGAAATTTCCTGCAAACCTTTTAATGAAACTTGATAGGAAACATTTCTTGATGTAGGCAGAGCTTCATTTATGCCTGGTCAAAAAGGAGTTGTGCATGTCATCACCCTCAGCCCACGCGATCCCATGCCCGAGCGAACTGGACAGGCAAGCCCTGCAAGGCACTTGGGAGCAAATCGCCCTGGAAGACAGCGGCATCGCCAACCCGCCGGATGAACACAGTGCGCCTGGCGCGCTGACTACGATTGAGGGGGATCAGTTCCGGGTCACGACCCAGGAGGGCGAGGTATTACTGCAAGGGTGTTTTACCCTGGATGCCAGCACCACACCCAAGAGCATCACTTGGATCGACGCCATCGGGGCTGACGCAGGAAAACGCCTACCCGCCAGCTACACCCTGGATGGCGAGCGCTTCGTTTTTATCGCCGCGGATGAGGGCATGCCCCGGCCAACCCGCTTCAGTACCACACCGGGGCAGACAATGCGCACGTTCATGCGCAAGTCTTGAGCAGATGAGAGGCATTCGTTTTTACGACAGTTTTTTCACAAACCCTTCACGTTTGACGCGCTAGGTTAAACCCAACTCCTCAGATGAACCCCTTGGCCCGCCGCCCCAGCGGGCCTTTTTTTTGCCTTCAGGCAGAGCGTTTGACGGCGGTCAGTGTGTAGCACATCGGCAATTGCGCCGACTGGTTCTCATAGCGGTCGTAGAGTTCTTCACGGTTGGAGTGCGGGTACTCCTGCAAGTGGCTGATCTGTAGTCCTGCGGCAATGGCCGCGCTGACAACCTCCCCAAAGGTGTGTACGAACCAGTACGACGCAGCGGTTGCGTCGTCGCTCGTGCCTTCATAGACAATCGCCTCGTGCTGTACAAAAGGTTCGCGGCGAAAGTATGAGGTGACCGGCAACATCGGGTTGGCCGCTTCCGGATCGAACACCTCCAGGAACGGATGGGTCTCGTAGATCACCAACGTTCCCCCCTCCTTGAGGGTGCTGGCGACATGCCACATGAACAGCGCGATATCCGGCATCCAATTGAGCACGCCGATGGTGATCAGGGCCACGTCAAAACGACCCAGCAGATGCTCGGGCAGATGATGAATATCGGTTTCGATAAACTCAGGGTCGTGAGGTGAACGACTGGCCAGCTCCGCCGCCTGCGCAAGAAACGCGTCGGATTGGTCGACCCCCACCACGCGATTGGCACCAAGGCCATACAGCGAAAGGCTCTCACGGCCGTTATTGCAGCCCAGTTGCACGGCATCCCGGCCCGAGATTCCGACCTGCTGCAACAAGGCGGTCAGCGTGGGATCCAGGCAGTTGAAACCGCGCTCGGCCACGGCGGCGAGCAGCTTTTGCCAGGGGGCGCCAGCTTTATGGTGCGCGGCGGATTCGTTCCAGGCGGCCTTATTGCTGGCGATAGCCTGTTGAGCAGACAGCGTGTCCATTGCGTCTCCAAACCATTGAGCGTGCGCAACAGGATGGCAATGAGCGCCGTCAAAAATAAAGAAGGGGTTCGCCCCGCACCGATAGCCTCGCCATCCTTGAACCGGTAAAGAGCCATCACTGCAGGGCGAACGGAGGGAACTTAATCCACGGCCATTGGATGTTCAACTGTTATCAATTACAGAACCGACAATGGATACAACTTCGATACAAATCGATGTTTTTTGTGGAGTTTTTACTCAAAGCAGGCAATCCCGGCACTTCTCGGCGCCTCACACGCCGTACTGTCATATAACTCGCGCCTGACATATGCGACAATGCGCGCCAAATTCCAACATGCACCCCATATTTCTGCTCGGCGACTGGGCTTCACGCCTTCATGTCGCTGTTGACGCATGCCCGTTGGCCCGGGCTCCGAATGGGTCCCGGCCCAAATAAGCGCACTCCAAGCTATTGATAGGTAAAGTAATTGATCTCCACAGCTAACATCACCATGCAGTTCGGCGCCAAGCCGCTGTTTGAGAACGTCTCGGTCAAGTTCGGCGCCGGCAACCGTTATGGTTTGATCGGTGCCAACGGTTGCGGCAAGTCGACCTTCATGAAAATCCTCGGTGGCGACCTCGATCCGTCCGGCGGCCAGGTGATGCTGGAGCCGAACGTGCGCCTGGGTAAGTTGCGCCAGGATCAGTTCGCCTACGAAGAATTCAACGTGATCGACACCGTGATCATGGGTCACGAAGAGCTGTGGAAGGTCAAGGCCGAGCGCGATCGCATCTACTCGCTGCCGGAAATGAGCGAAGAAGACGGCATGGCCGTGGCCGAGCTGGAAACCGAGTTCGCTGAAATGGACGGCTACACCGCCGAATCCCGCGCCGGTGAATTGCTGCTGGGCCTGGGTATCGGCATCGAGCAGCACTTCGGCCCGATGAGCGAAGTGTCCCCAGGCTGGAAGCTGCGCGTATTGCTGGCTCAGGCGCTGTTCTCGGATCCGGAAGTGTTGCTGCTCGACGAGCCAACCAACCACCTGGACATCAACACCATTCGCTGGCTGGAAAACATCCTGACCCAGCGTAACAGCCTGATGATCATCATCTCTCACGACCGTCACTTCCTGAACAGCGTGTGCACCCACATGGCTGACCTGGACTACGGCGAGCTGCGCCTGTTCCCGGGCAACTACGATGAATACATGACCGTGGCGACCCAGTCCCGCGAGCAGTTGCTGTCGGACAACGCCAAGAAGAAGGCGCAGATCTCCGAACTGCAATCGTTCGTCAGCCGCTTCTCGGCCAACGCCTCGAAAGCCAAGCAGGCTACATCCCGTGCCAAGGCGATCGACAAGATCCAACTGGCCGAGGTCAAGCCTTCGAGCCGTGTGAGCCCGTTCATCCGCTTCGAACAGACCAAGAAGCTGCACCGCCAGGCGGTCATCGTCGAGCGTATGGCCAAGGGCTTCGACGGCAAGACCCTGTTCAAGGATTTCAGCTTCCAGGTTGAAGCGGGCGAGCGCGTGGCAATCATCGGCCCGAACGGTATCGGCAAGACCACCCTGCTGCGCACCCTGGTCAACGAACTGACCCCGGATGCCGGCAGCGTGAAATGGACCGACGCGGCTGAGCTGGGCTACTACGCCCAGGACCACGCCCATGACTTCGAAGACGACGTCACGCTGTTCGACTGGATGGGCCAGTGGGCCCAGGGCGAACAAGTGATCCGCGGCACCCTCGGCCGCATGCTGTTCTCCAACGACGAGATCCTCAAGTCGGTCAAGGTCATCTCCGGTGGTGAGCAAGGTCGCATGCTGTTCGGCAAGCTGATCCTGCAAAAGCCCAACGTCCTGGTCATGGACGAACCGACCAACCACTTGGACATGGAATCCATCGAAGCGCTGAACCTGGCGCTGGAGAACTATCCGGGCACGCTGATCTTCGTCAGCCACGACCGTGAGTTCGTATCGTCCCTGGCCACCCGCATCATCGAGTTGAGCCCAAGCGGCGTGATCGATTTCAGCGGCACCTATGACGACTACCTGCGTAGCCAGGGCGTGGTGTTCTAAGCCCAGCAACACAGCAAAAAGTGGCGAGCGGGCTTGCCCCGCTCGCCACAACCACAGCCATACTCATCACCACCAGGCGCCGGCGACAATCGTTAGCCTGCTTCCTTTTTCTCCAAGCCCTTGCCATGATGCGTTCACCGCCCTGCCGCGAATGAGCCTCCATGCCTACCGCTCCCAGTTCCCTGTCGATCACCCTGCAGATCGTCTCCATCGTGTTCTATACCTTTATTGCGTTCATCTGCATCGGCCTGCCGATTGCGGTGATTCCCGGCTACGTCCACGAACAACTGGGCTTCAGCGCGGTGGTTGCTGGCGTGACCATCGGCTCGCAATACCTGGCCACCCTCCTCAGCCGTCCCATGGCCGGGCGCATGTCGGACAACGTCGGCACCAAGCGCGCGATCGTGCTCGGTTTGAGCGGCATCCTGCTTAGCGGGGTGTTGACGTTTATCGCTACCCTGCTGCAGAGCCTGCCCAACTTGAGCCTGGGAATTCTGATTGTCGGTCGCGTGTTGCTGGGCGTGGCTCAAGGCCTGATCGGCGTCGGTACCATCAGTTGGTGCATGGGCCAGGTGGGCGCCGAACACACCGCACGCTCGATCTCCTGGAACGGCATCGCCTCCTACGGTGCCATCGCCATTGGCGCACCACTGGGCGTGGTGATGGTTGCGCAATACGGCTACAACAGCCTGGGTATCGCGCTGGCGGTGCTGGCCGGGCTTGGCCTGGTGCTGATCCGCAAAAAGCCCTCGGTACCCGTGGTACGCGGCGAACGCCTGCCGTTCTGGGCAGTGTTCGGGCGCATCGCGCCGTTTGGCGCCAGCCTGTGCCTGGCCTCCATCGGCTACGGCACCCTGACCACCTTCATTACCCTGTTCTATCTGAGCCGCGGCTGGATCGGCGCCGCCTGGTGCCTGACGGTATTCGGCATCTGCTTTATCCTCTCGCGCCTGCTGTTTATCTCCAGCATCACCCGCTTTGGCGGATTCCGTGCGGCAATTGCCTGTATGACCCTGGAAACCGTCGGCCTGGCCCTGCTGTGGCTCGCGCCCTCTCCCGCCATTGCCCTGATCGGCGCCGGCCTCACTGGTTTTGGCCTGTCCCTGGTGTACCCGGCATTGGGCGTCGAGGCCATCAAACAAGTGCCCAACAGCAGCCGAGGGGCCGGGTTGAGTGCCTATGCAGTGTTTTTTGACTTGGCGCTGGCGATTGCCGGGCCTTTGATGGGCGCAGTGGCGTTGAACCTGGGGTATTCGTGGATATTCTTCTGTGCAGCGCTACTGTCCGTCACAGGCCTGGGCCTGACCTTGCTGCTGATGCGCCGGGCCTACTGATCGGCGGTCTGCATGCCGGCCCGCGAATGCTGGCCGAGGGTGCGCCCGAAAAAGCGCCCGGCCTCGGAAATCAGGTCACGGTGAATGCCCTCCCGGTCCACGCCATCGGCGTCCGTACACAGCGCCGGCATCAGCGCCAGTTGCTCGTCATCGCACGGGGCCATGAAGATAAAGTGCCCAGCCCCGGCCAACAGTTTGAAGTCCGGTGGCTGCGGCAGTTTGCGCGCCAGGGCGGCTGCGTTTTTATCCACGGCCACTAGCTTGTCGCCATCGCCGCTATACAGCAGCACCGGCACATGCACGTCACCCAGGGTGTGCCGGCCAAACATCAGGCTCAGCGGCGCCATCAGCATCAATGCGTGGATCCGCGAGTCCGCCTGGGGTTGCAGGTCATCGCGGTCGACCACCAACTCACCCTTTGTCGTACAGGCATCACGGTCTTCGGGGCGTTCCTGGCAATAACGGCGCAAACGCTCGAAATCCGGCTTGGCCCCGGCCAGGATCAGCGCCGTCTCGCCGCCCGCCGAATAGCCGATTACGCCCACTTGTCGCACATTAACGAACGGCGACAGCATCGGGTCGCCAAGGGTCGCGGTAATCGCTGCAGAAATCTGAATCGGCCGGCCATACAGGTTGCTCAAGGTGCCCAAGCGGCTGTGGTCCTTGTAGTTATCACCGGGATGCAGCACCGCCACCACCACAAACCCTTTGCGCGCCAGCGACGTTGCCAGGTCGTGCAAGGCCAGGGGTGTGCCGGTGTTGCCATGGGACAGCATCAGCAGCGGGAAGCGACCAATGGCGACCTTGGCATCTTCGGTGGCGGCGACGCGATACGCGCCCACCTGGCTGATATGTTCGCGGCCCGTGGACGGATAGAACGCGATAGCTTTCATCGGCTGCGCATCCAGCGGGTCGGGAAAGCTCATCCGGTGATAGCCCACGCTCCAATGGGGGTGCGGGGCCACCGCGGCCTGCACTGAAACGAGGCCGCCGAGCAGGGAAACCAGCAAGACTGCACAAAGACGCATCATGGGGATGTCCACCTGTGCTGTGTGACGCCTGCGAGTCGGTTCAGGCTCGGGCGGTTTGACCCTGTACTGCATAAGCTGCGCCAGATTCGCCCGCCCAAAACAAAAAACTCCGTATCCCGCTGGTTTTCAGGCCAACAGAATACAGAGTTTAGGCGCCTCGAATCAGATTGATAGCGAGCCGCGGTGAAATTTACACAGGCCTTACGCAGCGACGAACAACTGCTCGCTGATCAGTGCATTGGCGTCGTTCAGCGCCTTGCTGCGCGCTTCGTCACCGTAGGCCAGGCCATGGGCACGGACGAACTCGATGTCGGTGATGCCGAAGAAGCCCAACAGTACTTTCAAGTAGTCCTCGTGCCCCACGCCGGTAGGCTGACCCACATGCAAACCACCGGCGGTAGAAACCACGATGACTTTCTTGTTGCCGCACAGGCCTTCCGGGCCGGCTTCGGTGTAGCGGAAAGTCTGGCCGGCGACGGCAATGCGGTCGATCCAGGCCTTGAGCTGGGTGGGGATGGTGAAGTTATACATCGGCGCGGCGATGACCACCGCGTCGGCGGCCAGGAACTCGGCCAGGGTCGAGGCGCTCAGGTCGGCTTCGTGCTTTTGCACCGCATCACGCAGTTCGGCGGCAGTGCCCAGGGCGCCCAGGGTAATCCCGGAAAAGTGGTTGATGCCTTCACTGGCGAGGTCGCGGTAGGTGACTTCCACACCCGGCTCGGCCGCTTGCCAGGCCTTGACCACTTCGCGGCTCAACTGACGGGATGCCGAGTTGTCACCAAGGATGCTGGAATCAATATGCAAGAGTTTCATGTGGGATCTCCAAGTGAGGACCGCCACTGGGCGATCTGATGGAGAGAATCCTACAGATCAATCCAATAGCCGATTAGCCGGTTAAAATGCGATAGTTCGTCCCACTGACAGGACAATAGGCCCAACATGCAAGACCTCAATGACCTCTACTATTTCGCCAAGGTGGTGGAAGCCGGTGGCTTCGCGGCGGCTGGCCGGCTGCTGGGGATCCCCAAGTCGCGGCTGTCGCGGCGCATTGCCGAACTCGAAGAACGCCTCGGCGCCCGCTTGTTGCAGCGCACCACCCGGCAACTGACCCTGACGGCCGTGGGTGAGCGCTACCTGGGGCATTGCCAGGCGATGTTGCTGGAAGCCGAAATGGCCGACGAAGCCGTGGCCAACATGTCCAGCGAGCCCCGGGGGCGCCTGCGGGTCAGTTGCCCGGTGGGCCTGGCCCACGAAATTCTGCCGACCGTGGTGGCGCAATTTCTCGCGGCACACCCATTGGTGCAGTTGGAAATGATGTTGATCAATCGCCGCGTCGACCTGGTGGCCGAAGGCGTAGACGTGGCCTTGCGCGTGCGTGAACTGGGGGATGAAGACCCACTGCTGGTGACCCGCCGTCTGCGCCAGGCACAAACCGCCATGGTTGCCAGCCCCGAGTTTGTGCGTGGCCACCAGATCAACACCCCGGCCGACCTCAAGCACCTGCCGGTATTGGGCGCCCTGGAAGCCGATCGCCTGGTGCACCTGCGCATGCTCGACCCGGCCGGCAACGCCACCGACCTGGCCATGGAGGCACGCCTGGGCATCGATGATTTTCTGGTACGCAAAGCCAGCGCCCTAGCCGGCCTGGGTTTCACCGTGCTGCCGATGATGTATTGCGAGCAAGAACTGGAAACCGGCCAACTGGTGCAATTGCTGCCCGAATGGTCATTGCCCGGAGGTTGGCTGCAAGCGGTGTACCCGCATCGACGCGGTGTATCCCCAGCGGTGCGCGCCTGGATCGACTTTCTGGCCCATGCTTTCAACAATTGTGGAGATCGCCTGCTATGAGTACCCGCATCATGAGCGAAAACGACGTCGCCCAGTTCTGCCTGGGCTTGCCCGGAGCACGGGAGGATTACAAATGGGGCGGTGTGCGGGTGTTTTCGATTGCCGGCAACAAGATGTTTGCCCTGCAGAACCTGCGGGGTGATTCCCTGGCATTCAAGGTCGACAAGGAGCTGTTCCTCGGCCACGTGGACCGCCCGGGCATCCACCCGGCGCCGTACCTGGCGCGGGCGCAGTGGATCATCATGCAAGTGCCCTACCCCCTGGGCGGCGAGGAACTGCGCGGCTTGTTGCAGCGCTCCCACCAGTTGGTGGTGAGCAAACTGCCCAAGCGCACGCAGATCGGGCTCAGGCTGGTGTAGGAGCTGGCTTGCCTGCGATGGCGGCACCTCGGTGTATCAGGCATACCGAGGCGATGCCATCGCAGGCAAGCCAGCTCCCAGGTTGGCTATCTAGAAGACTGACAGCAGCGTGCCGCCAAGAAACAGCTGGTCGATCCAGAACACCTGGTGCAACAACACGATCAGCCAGAACACCACCTGGTACGACACCTTGCGTGTCTTGTGGCGAAACACCTGCTGCGCGACCAAGGCGCCCGGCCAGCCACCGGCCAGTTCCATGGCATGCAGGATCTTTTCCGGGGTACGCCAACTGTCGTTCTGGGCCTTGCGCTTGTCGCTCCAGTACAAGCAAAACGTCACCACGCTGACCAGCCCGTAGGCCGCCAGCGGGATCAGCGACACCCCGCGGTACGCCAGCAGTGTCGCGCCAAACAGCGGCACGGCACACAGCAGCACAAACACCAGGGCCTTCAAGCGCAGATGCTGAATGCTCATCACGCCTTGGCCGCCGCCCAGTCAATCCAACCGAACTGCCAGGTGGCCAGGATCAGCAAACCGAATGCAATGCGGTACCAGGCAAACACTGCATAACTGTGGCTGGCGATGAACTTGAGCAGGCCGCGCACCGCAATCATCGCGAAGATGAACGAGACCACAAAACCGACGGCAAACACCGGCAGGTCCGCAGGCTGGAACAGGTCACGGTACTTGTAGCCCGAATACACCGCCGCACCGACCATGGTTGGCATCGCCAGGAAGAACGAAAACTCGGTCGCCGTCTTGCGCGACAGGCCGAACAGCAGGCCACCGATAATGGTCGAGCCGGAACGCGAGGTGCCCGGGATCATTGCCAGGCACTGGGCAAAGCCCACTTTCAGGGCATCTTTCCAAGTGATGTCATCGACGGTTTCGGCATGGATCGCATGCTCGCGGCGCTCGGCCCACAACATGATCACCCCGCCGATCACCAGCGCGGTGGCCACAGTGATCGGGTTGAACAGGTATTCGTGGATCAGGTCGGCAAATATCACCCCCAACACCACCGCCGGCAGGAAAGCGATCAGCAGGTTGATCGTGAAGCGCTGGGCGTTGCGCTGGGTCGGCAGGCCGGTGACCACGTCGAGGATCTTGCGCCGGAACTCCCAGACTACGGCCAGGATGGCGCCCAATTGAATGATGATGTTGAACGCCATGGCGCGCTCGCCACCGAAGTCGAGCAAATCGGCGACGATGATCTGGTGCCCGGTACTGGAGATCGGCAAGAACTCCGTCAGCCCTTCGACAATGCCAAGTATCAATGCCTGAAAGGCGGTCCAAAGATCCATTATTCCCCCAAAAGGTCATGCGACTGCATGCCTCGTTGATATTTTCTAGGTGTTCACTAACGATGAGCACGCTGCAAGGCCGCGCGCAGGATCAAGGCTGAACTGCAAAAATTCTGTGAAAAATCAGGCAGGACTCAGGTTTTTTGATTCCGGGCCGAAAGCCTATCAGACAAGCCCGAATTTCGCTTCGCGTTATCACTGGCCGATCAACGCAGCACCGAAAATTATAAGAACGCGGAGTGACAAGACTATGAACAGTTTGCGCAATATGTCGATCAGCCGGCGCCTCTGGATGATCCTGATAGTCGCCGTGTTGATGCTGTTGACCTTGGGTTTGCTGATGCTCAAGCAGATCCATGACGATCTCTACCAGGCCAAGAGCCAGCAGACCCAGCATGTGGTGCAGACCGCCAGCGGGATTCTGAATTTTTATCACGGCCTCGAAACCACCGGCGTGCTGACCCGCGAAGCCGCGCAGAAGCAAGCCCTGAGCGTGGTGCGCGGCCTGCGCTATGACCAGGATGACTATTTCTGGATCAATGACCTGACGCCGGTGATGATCATGCACCCGGCCAATCCCAAGCTTGACGGCCAGAACCTCTCGGCCATCCGCGACCCGGACGGCTTTGCGATCTTCAATGAGTTTGTCACCCTGGCCAAGGCCAAGGGCGCCGGCATGGTCGATTACCGCTGGCCCAAACCCGGGGCGGATGCGCCGGTGGCCAAGACCTCCTATATCCAGTTGTTCGAACCGTGGGGCTGGATCATTGGCTCCGGCGTCTACGTGGATGATGTGCAGGCGCAGTTCCGTGGCCAGGTGTGGCAGGCGTCCCTCGTCGGCCTGGGCATTGCACTGATCATGACCCTGCTGGTGGTGCTCATCGCCCGCAGCATCGTGCGCCCGCTGCAGGAAGCGGTACACGCCATGGCCAATATCGCCAGCGGCGAAAGCGACCTGACCCGCAGCCTCGACACCCATGGCCAGGACGAAGTCACGCAGCTGTCCCGGCACTTCAATACATTCACCGCCAAACTGCGCCAGGTGGTCAGCCAGTTGCAGGTCTGCGCCAATGCCCTGGGCCAGTCGTCCGCCGAGCTGGGCAACAATGCCAGCCAGGCCCATGACCGCAGCCAGCAGCAGTCCCAGCAAATGGAGTTAGTGGCCACCGCCATCAATGAAGTGACCTACGGCGTGCAGGACGTGGCCAAGAATGCCGAACACGCCGCCAGTGAAATGCGCGACGCACAAACCCAGGCCGAACAGGGCCAGGTGAACATCGATGGCAGCCTGCAGCAGATCGATGCGCTGTCCGGGACTATCAGCCAGGCGGTGGAAGTGATCCGTACCCTGTCCTCGGAAAGCACGCAGATTGGCGGGGTGCTGGAGGTCATCCGTTCGATTGCCGACCAGACCAACCTGCTGGCCCTCAATGCTGCCATCGAGGCAGCCCGCGCCGGCGAACAGGGCCGTGGCTTTGCCGTGGTGGCCGACGAAGTGCGCCTGCTGGCCCAGCGCACGCAAAAATCCACCGCCGAGATCCAGAGCATGATCGAACGCCTGCAGGGGCATTCCGAAGCGGCGGTAAAGGTCATCAGCGACAGCCACCAGGCCTCACAACTGACCATCGAACAAGCCGGCCAGGCGGGCGCCAGCCTCACCGCCATCGGCCAGGCCCTGCGCAACCTCAACGGCCTGAACGCCTCGATTGCCAGCGCAACCCTGCAACAGGCCCACGTAGTGGAAGACATCAACCAGAACGTGACGCAGGCGGCCGGCCTGTCCCACAGCACGGCACTGGCGGCCCAGCAATCGAGCGTAGCCAGCGTGCACCTGAAGGATTTGAGCGAAGAACTCAACGGCTTGTTGCGTCAGTTCAAGGTCTAGACAGCGGGACTGTGGGGTTACTGTGGTGCGGCAAGGCCCCCGTTGGACTGCGCAGCGGCCCTAAAACCAGGCACCTCGGTGTGCCTGCCGGAATCTGGTGAGGCTGTTGGGGCGGCTTCGCCACCCAGCGCGGGCGATGCGGCGCTCCGACAAGCCCGCTCGCCACGGAAGAGTCAGCGGCCTGTAGACTGCGGCAATCCCCCTGTGGCGAGGGGGCTTGCCGGAACGCCGTATCGCCCCCGTTGGGCTGCGCAGCGGCCCCAAACCGACCACCTCGGTGTGCATCGTGAGGCTGCCACCATAAGCAGTGCAACCGGCAAGATTTTGCCCCGTCGGTTGGGTACAATCGCCCTCCTCTTCGACTCTCCCAAGGAATCCCATGTCCGGGCTTGAACTGTTTGCCGCCGTGCTGGGGGTGATTGCCGTCTGGCTGACGGTCAAGCAGAACCCGTGGTGCTGGCCAATCGGCCTGGTCATGGTGCTGCTGTACACCTGGGTGTTCTTTGAGGTGAAGCTGTATTCCGACATGCTGCTGCAAGTGGTCTACGCCGGCCTGCAAGTCTATGGTTGGTGGCAATGGACCCGCGCGGGCGAGGTCAAGCAAGGTCGGCAAGTCACCAGCCTGGGCACCCAGTCCATCCTCCTGAGCCTGGCCATTGGCGCAACGGGCAGCCTGCTGCTGGGCGCGGCCATGGCGCACTGGACCGATGCCGCACAACCCTGGCTGGATGCCGCGCTGACCGGCTTCAGCCTGGTGGCGCAGATGTGGATGGCGCAAAAACGCGTGCAATGCTGGGCACTGTGGATCGTGGTCGATGTGATTTTTGTCGGCCTGTTTATCTACAAAGGGCTTTACCTGACAGCCGCGCTCTACGCCCTGTTCACCGTGATTGCCGTGCAGGGCTGGCGGGAATGGCGCGCCGACCCGGCGTTGCGCACATGAAGGTGCTGGTGATGGCAGGCCCCGAGTCCAGCGGCAAAAGCTGGCTGGCCGAGCAGTTGCAGGCGCATTTCGGTGCAGTGCTGGTGGGGGAATACGTGCGCTATTTCATTGACCACTATCAGCGCGATACGACCCTGGCCGATATCCCGGATATCGCCCGCGGCCAACTGGCCTGGGAAGATGCCGGCCGCGCCCGCCAGCCCGAACTGTTGATTCTCGATACCCACCTGCTGACCAACAAGCTCTGGAGCCTGACCCTATTTGGCGATGCCCCGGCCTGGCTCGACGAGGCGCTGCTGGCTCGCCATTACGACCTGCACCTGCTGCTGTCGCCCGAAGGCATTGGCTGGACCGCCGATGGCCAGCGCTGCCAGCCAGACCTGGCTGACCGCCAAGCCTTCTTCCAGGCCAGCCGCGACTGGTTGGAGCAGCATCACCAGCCTTACCAGGTGCTGGGCGGGGATTGGCAAGCGCGGCATGACCAGGCGTTTGCCGCCGTTACCCAACTGCTCAGCAACCACTAAACCCTGTAGGAGCCGGCTTGCCGGCGATAGCGCTCGACGTTTTTACAACCCGGCTCCTGCAGGGCGTTAGCGCTTCTCGCTGATCAACTGCACCTGATATTGCGGATCCGCCTTGATCTGCGGTTCGGTAAACGGCAACGGGCTGAGCTTTTTCGCGGAAAACGCCTGGGTCTGGTCCTTGAAGTGAGGTGAAGCCGGATCGCTGGACAACGAGAACGCCAACACCCCTTCCGCCTTCGGCCCCTGATCGTCAAAGGTCACGATCTGCAAGTAACTGCTGCCGCTGACCACCTCACGCTTGCCATCTGCCCTCGGCACGCTCTGCATGGCGTTGTAGATACCAAGTGCCTGCGGCCCGCCATGCATCGGAGTGTTGCCCGAGACCTGGATATCACCCCAGCGTGCGCCCCCCTTCAAGCCCAACTCGCTTACCTGCGCCACTGACGCCTGCATCGCCTCGCGTAGCGCCTTGACCACTGGCGGCCGCTCGATGGCCAGCCCACGCGGTGTGGTTTGCGGGTGGCTCGGGTCAAACGCCACGCGCCACACATCCGGCATTTGCTGCATGTGCTCCATTACGTGGATGAAATGCACCAGGCCCAGGCCGCTATCGAGGTTGGCTTTCTGGTCCCAGTCCTTGAGGCTGGCGCACAGGGTTTTCAGGGTTGCATCGGGCTGTTGCGCGCAGAACTTGAGCAGATCCGGCATCACCTGGCCGGCCAGGTACACCCGGTTATCCAGCACCATATGCTGCAGGTCGGTGCGGGTGATGGGCTGCTTGCCCAGGTCCTGCAAGCGCTGCAAGGCAAAGCGTGAACGTGCGCCCAAGGCAATGTGATCCTGGCTGACCACCGGCGAAAAACCGCTCAACGGCGCCTTGGGGTTGGCCATCCAGGCCGAGTCGTTGGAGTGCTGCACATAGTCCTTGCGCGCCAGTTGCGGCAGTTGGTCGGCCGCAAAAATCCCCGGCTGCGCCGCCCGCGGATCAATGTCCCAGGCGCAGGCACTATGGCCGCCGTCGAGCACAATCAACTCCAGGCCAGCCCGTGGATCGCTGCATTGCTCGAGTTTTTTCGCACTGACGTTAGGAACCACCGACAGGTTCATGTACAGGCTTTGCCCCTGGTCGTCGGCCGCCAGCGTATTGACCCACGGAATGCCCTGCAGGGTGTGCACCGAGGCCTGTAAATCCTTGAGGCTGCGGGCTTGGTTCATTGCGTACCACTGGTGCAGCACCCGGTCGTTGCCCAGGTTGGCATCGCGCAGGCTGAAAGCGTATTGCCCATTCCAGTCGAGCTTGCCCGGCCATTGCACCACCGGCCCGAACTGCGAACTGTAGACCGTTTGGGATTGATCCTTGAGGCTACCGTCGGCGCCCATGACCTGCACCGTCACCTGGGTTTTCTGCATTGGGATCGATTTGCCGTCCAGCAGGTAACGGGTCGCGTCTTTCGGATCAAGCGTCAAGCGATACAGCGTGAAGTGCTTGGACGTATCGACCGTGTGAGTCCACGCCACATGCTGGTTGAAGCCAATATTGACCACCGGCAGGCCCGGCAAGGCGGCGCCCATCACATCCAACTGCCCAGGGATGGTCAGGTGCATCTGATAAAAGCGCATGCCGCCAACCCACGGGAAATGAGGGTTGGCCAACAGCATGCCGCGCCCGTTGAACGAGCGCTCGCCGCCCACCGCCACGGCGTTGCTGCCGCGATCCAGGGCAAAGCGCTGCTGATTCAAGGTGGCGAGTTTAAACGCCCGCGCACTGCGCCGCACCGCCACGTCTGGCTGGGGCGGTGTCGCACCCACCAAGGCTTCGGCAAATTGGCCCACGCCACCTTCCACCAGCAGACGCCGGGTCAGCTTGACCAGGTCAGCGGTGTTGATCGGCCGCACCCACGCGCCCTGGCACTGCATCGGTCGGCCCTGTGCGCCGCGCTCCTGCAGATAACGGTTGTACCCCGCCACATACCCTTCAAGACGCTGCTGCACCTGCGGGGTCTGCGCCTTCCAGAAGGCCGCCACGTCCTGGGGTGCATTGAGCCAGGTAAAAAACACATCACTGGTGAGGTTGTTGCGTTCTTCGAGGGTTGCCTGCTCGGCGCCGAAATAGCGGGCACGCTGACCGTTGACGGTCACCACTTCGTTGGCCAGCAGGCACAGGTTGTCTTGCGCGTAGGCATAGCCAATGCCATAGCCCAGGCCGCGCTCATCGCTGGCGCGGATATGCGGGATACCAAAACCGGTGCGGCGGATATCGGCACTCATCACACCTGCCTGCACCTCACTCACCTGGCGGGCCATCGCACACAAGCTTACCCCCATCAACACACCTGCCACGCAAACCCTGGACAACCCGTTGGAAATAATCACGCAGACCCCATCGTCAAGCCAAATTGAACGCCCAAGGCGGGGCCGACTCGCCAACGCCAGCCCATGGATTAAGACGTAGAAACGCGCAGAAATTTAGGCTGCGCGCGGCTTATTTACCGGCGCCAGGAATGTTACAGACGTGTTACTGACAAAATTTATACAGGTTGGACTTCATGATTTACGCGACTCATACGTCTTACTAACTATGAGCACCATCATTTTCCTGATCAGGCTCTGATAAGGAGTTTTTGCATGTACAACCCGCAACTGCCCACGGACGGACATTCTATGGCCCACGACGCCGCTTTTGGCTCGGTCAACCAGGCCTTCGCCAAGGCGCCCGAGCAACAAGGCAACCAACGCATCCGGCACCTGCTCAAATGTTTTGGACTACGCACCAGCCTGATCCGGCTGAAAGTCATCGACGCCCTGCTCACCGCCGCCGACAACGGCCGTACGCTGGGGGTTCGGGGTGTGCACAGCCATTTGCTGGAACTGGGCATCCCGCTCTCGTTTCTGAGTGTGCGCGAGGTGCTCAAGCGCCTGTGCAGCGAAGGTTTGATCACGCTCAACAGCGATAAAAGCTACAGCCTCCATGAAGAGGCTGCCAAAGTCCTCGCCGCCGGCGCGGGTCTCAACGGTTAGGCTTGACCTTACGGCGCATGATGCCGTTGATCACTACCACGATCACCGCCACAGCAATGGCGATGTACTGGAACGTCTTCTCACTGATGGCGCCGGTGTTCTGCAGATAGGACAGGCCAAACATCGTGCCGAGGACGACCAGGGAAATCAGAATCGAGTAAATCAAGCGTTGCTTCTGGGTCATGACGGGTTCCTGAAACCTGAAAAATTGTATCCGCGCTGTAACGCCAGCCGGGCTGACTGCGATGGGTCGGCTGAAACGGGGCTTCATATTACAGACGATGAGTCGCTTTGGCTTGTCTTCTGCCCGATTCAGCAGGCACCCGTTACCTCTAGCCAAACCCTGGATTTGGCAGAGGTAAAAGAGCGCCTGGCACGATTGAACTATTACGCGGCACAAACCATCAAGGCCACCCGCGGTGGCGAGAAGTGGATTGCTTTGGTCGGCCAGGCCCATGAGCGGGCCTGTTGCTTTACTTGTCCTTGAATTCGGGAGCGCGCTTGGCCACGAACGCCGCCATGCCTTCCTTCTGGTCCTGAGTGGCAAAGGCTGCGTGGAATACCCGGCGTTCAAAGCGCACGCCTTCCGACAGGCTGACTTCAAAGGCGCGGTTGACGCTTTCCTTGACCATCATGCTGATGGGCACCGATTTGCTGGCGATCAGCGCCGCCACCTTGAGCGCCTCTGCCAGCAGTTCGTCCGACGGCACGATGCGCGCAACGATGCCGCAACGTTCTGCTTCCACCGCATCGATAAAACGCCCGGTCAGGCACATTTCCATGGCCTTGGCCTTGCCTACCGCACGGGTCAGGCGCTGGGTGCCGCCCATGCCCGGCAGCACGCCAAGGTTGACTTCCGGCTGGCCAAACTTGGCGTTGTCGCCGGCCAGGATGAAGTCGCACATCAACGCCAGCTCGCAACCGCCGCCCAGGGCAAAACCGTTGACCGCGGCAATGATCGGCTTACGGCGGTTGGCTACACGGTCGCTGTCGCTGAACAGGTCGTCGAGGTAGATCTGCGGGTAGGTCAGCTCGGCCATTTCCTTGATATCGGCACCGGCGGCAAAGGCTTTTTTAGAGCCGGTCAACACAATGCAGCCGATCTCGGGATTGGCTTCCAGGCTGTCGAGGGCCTGATTCACTTCGCTGACCAGTTGCGCGTTCAAGGCGTTCAGCGCCTCGGGGCGATTGAGGGTAATCAGCCCGACGCGGCCTTGGACTTCAAGCAAAATGGTTTGGTAACTCATCGATCCGTTCCTCTTCAAAGATTGCGCGAAATGACCATGCGCTGAATATCACTGGTGCCTTCATAAATCTGGCAGACCCGCACATCACGGTAGATCCGCTCCAGCGGGAAGTCGCTCAGGTAACCGTATCCACCCAGGGTTTGCAAGGCGGCAGAACAGACTTTCTCGGCCATTTCCGAAGCGAACAGCTTGGCCATGGACGCCTCCACCAGCGCAGGTTTGCCACTGTCGCGCAGGGCGGCGGCGTAATGCACCATCTGCCGGGCTACGGCGATCTGGGTGGCCATGTCGGCCAGGCGAAACGCCACGGCCTGATGTTCGATCAGGGCCTTGCCAAAACTCTCGCGCTCGCGTGCGTAGTCCCGCGCGGCTTCAAACGCAGCCCGGGCCATCCCCACCGATTGCGAGGCAATTCCCACGCGGCCACCTTCCAGGTTGGCCAGGGCAATCCGATAACCTTCACCCTCCTCGCCCAGGCGGTTAGCCACCGGTACCCGCACATCCTCAAACAGAATCTGGCAGGTATCGGACGCATGTTGGCCGAGTTTGTCCTCGACCCGCGCCACCTTATAGCCGGGCGAATCAGTGGGCACAATAAACGCGCTGATCCCACGCTTGCCGGCCGCCGGGTCAGTCACGGCAAAGACAATCACCACCCCGGCGTTCTGCCCTGAGGTGATGAACTGCTTGCAGCCATTGAGTACATAGTGATCGCCGTCAAGGCGGGCACGGGTTTTCAGGCTGCTGGCATCGGAACCGGCCTGGGGCTCGGTCAGGGCAAACGCGCCGAGCATCGCGCCGCTGGCCAGCGGCTTGAGGAACTGTTCTTTCTGCTGATCATTGCCGAACTTGAGGATGGGCACGCAACCCACCGAGTTGTGCACGCTCATGATGGTCGAGCAGGCCCCATCCCCGGCCGCGACTTCTTCCAGGGCCATGGCGTAGGCCAGGTAACCGGTGTCGCAACCGCCCCATTGCTCGGGCACCAGCATGCCGAAAAAGCCCAGCTCGGCCATTTCGCCGATGGCTTCCTTGGGGAAGCGATGCTCGCGGTCCCACTCGGCAGCGAACGGCTTGAGCCGCTCCTGGGCAAATTGCCGGGCTGCTTCGCTGATTTGCAGTTGTTCGTCGTTGGGCAACATATAGATTCCTTAATCCAGGCACTCGACGGCCATGGCCGTGGCTTCACCGCCACCGATGCAGATGGCCGCGACACCACGCTTGAGCCCTTTCTGGCGCAGGGCCGAAAGCAGGGTCACAAGGATGCGCGCACCAGATGCGCCAATCGGGTGCCCCAGGGCGCACGCGCCGCCGTGGACGTTGACCTTGTCGTGGGGAATTTCCAGCTTGCTCATGGTCACCAGGCTGACCACGGCAAAGGCTTCGTTGATCTCGAACAGATCCACATCCCCCAGGCTCCAGCCGGTCTTGCTCAGCAGCTTGCGGATCGCCCCCACCGGCGCCACCGGGAACAGGCCCGGCTCATCGGCAAACGCGGCATGGCCGTGGATCACTGCAAGGGGCTTGAGCCCGCGTTTTTGCGCTTCGCTCTGGCGCATCATCAGCAAGGCCGCCGCACCGTCGGAAATTGAACTGGAGTTGGCCGCAGTCACCGTGCCGCCTTCGCGAAACGCCGGCTTCAAGGTGGCGATCTTGTCCAGGCGCGCCTTGGGCGGCTGCTCGTCGTCAGTGATGGTCTTTTGTTCCTTGCCCACGGTGACCTGCACCGGGACGATCTCGGCACTGAAGCTACCGGCAGTGATTGCCTGCTGGGCACGGGTCAGCGAGGCGATGGCAAAGGCATCCTGGGCCTCACGAGTAAAACCGTTGGCTTCGGCGCAATCCTCGGCAAAAGTGCCCATGAGGCGGCCCTTGTCATAGGCGTCTTCCAGACCATCGAGGAACATATGGTCAAGCACTCGGCCATGGCCCATGCGGTAGCCGCTACGCGCCCGATCCAGCAGGTAGGGGGCGTTGGACATGCTCTCCATGCCCCCGGCGATCACCACCTGCACGCTACCGGCCAGCAGCGAGTCATGGGCCAGAATGGCCGCTTCCATGCCCGAACCACACATCTTGTTGAGCGTGGTGCAACGCGTCGACTTGTCCAGGCCAGCGCCCAGGGCGGCCTGGCGTGCCGGGGCCTGGCCGAGACCTGCGGGCAGTACGCAACCGAACAACACTTCGTCTACTGCGTCGTGGGCGATACCTGCTCGCTCGACGGCGGCACGAATCGCCGCGGCGCCCAATTGCGGCGCGGTCAAACCCTTGAGGTCGCCCTGGAACGCGCCCATGGGCGTGCGTACGGCGCTGACAATAACAATCGGATCGTGGAGCTGAGTCATGCAAAAACCTCCTTACTTGGCCGCCATGCGCAAGGCGCCGTCAAGACGGATCACCTCGCCATTGAGCATGCTGTTTTCAATGATATGCCGCGCCAGCGCAGCGTACTCGACCGGCTTGCCCAGGCGTGGCGGGAACGGCACGCCGGCCGCCAGGGAGTCGCGTACTTGCGGGGTCATGCCGGCCATCATCGGTGTTTCAAAGATGCCTGGGGCGATGGTCATCACGCGGATACCGAAGCGCGCCAGTTCGCGCGCAGCCGGCAGGGTCAGGCTGGCAATCGCGCCCTTGGATGCCGCGTAGGCGGCCTGGCCGACCTGGCCGTCAAAAGCGGCCACTGACGCGGTATTGATGATCACGCCGCGCTCACCGTCAGCATCGGCCTCGGATTCAGCGATAGCGGCCGCCGCCAGGCGCAGCAGGTTGAAGCTGCCGATCAGGTTGACGTTGATCACCTGGGCAAAGCTTGCCAAGGCATGGGGCCCGTTCTTGCCGAGGATTTTCTCGCCACGCACCACGCCTGCGCAGTTGACCAGCCCATGCAGGGCGCCAAATGCCGCGACGGTCGCCTGTACTGCCGCTTCGGCAGCCGCTTCCTGGCTGATATCCGCCACCACACTGCGCGCCTGTGCGCCCAACTTAACCGCCTGGGCCGCCACGGCATCGGCATTCAGGTCCACCAGCATCACCTTGGCACCCGCCGCCACCAACATTTCGGCGGTGGCCGCGCCGAGCCCCGAAGCGCCGCCGCTGACCATAAATACCTTGTTCTCGATCTGCATCATTGTTTCCTTGAAGAGGGATCAAGCCGTGGTCGCTGCCTGGACCTTGGCGATTTCCTGGTTACGCAAAATAAACCGTTGCAGCTTGCCGCTCGGGGTCTTGGGCAAGTCGCTGACAAATTCGATTTCCCGCGGGTAGGCGTGGGCCGCCAAGCGCTTGCGCACGTGCTGGCGCAACTCCTCGGCCAGCGCAGCGTCGGCGCGGTACTGGCTGTTGATCACCACAAAGGCCTTGACCAGCTCGGTGCGCTCTGCGTCCGGTTTGCCGACCACGGCGGCTTCGATCACGGCCGGGTGCTCAACCAAGGCGCTTTCCACGTCGAATGGCCCCACGCGATAGCCGGAGGTGGTGATCACATCATCACTGCGCCCGACAAAACTGATGCTGCCATCGGGATTGAGCTCCACGGTGTCGCCGCTCAAGTAATACTTGCCGACGAAAGCCTTGGTCTTGACCCCGTCGTAGCCGGCGAACCAGCACATCGGCGACTGCTCGCGGTCGATGGCGAGGATCCCGGGCTGGCCGGCGGGCAATTCCTGGTGGTTGTCATCCAGCACCACGATGCGGTGCCCCGGCGAGGCAAAACCAGCAGACCCGACATGCACCGGGTGCTCCAGGCCATGGTGATTGCACAGCACCATGCCCAGCTCGGTCTGGCCGTAGTGGTCGTGGATAGTCACACCCAGGTTGTCGGCAAACCAACGGATCACTTCCGGGTTGAGCGGCTCGCCGGCGCTGCTGACGATGCGCAGCCGGCCCTTGATCGAGCGCGCGAACTGCTCGCCACCGGCAATCAGCAGGCGGTAGGCCGTAGGCGAACCCGTGAGGTTGGTGATCCCGTACTTATTGATGACCCGGCAGGTGCTTTCCAGGGTGAACGGGCCATCGTAGAAGGTGATCGGATGGCCCATGGACAACGGTCCGGTCACGCCAAAGTAGATACCGTAGGCCCAGCCCGGATCGGCGACGTTCCAGAACGCATCTTCAGGGCGCAGGTCCACGGCATCGCGGGTGTAGCTCTGGAACGCGACCAGGGCCTTGAGCGGTACGGCCAGGGCCTTTGACGGGCCGGTGGTGCCAGAGGTGAACATCAGCAGGAACGGATCATCGGCGCCCAGCAATACCGGTTCGCAGACATTGGAATAGTTGGGCAGCTCGGCCCAGAAGCTGAAATCACCGCGCACAATGCCTTCGCCCTTGGCGCCGGCCACCGTGACGATGGTCGGGCAATCGGCAACTTCCGCCAGTTTGCTGCGGTTGACCGCGTCGGTCACCACCAGCGCCGCGCCGGAGCTGTTGAGGCGGTGTTCGATGGCCTTGGGGCCGAACGCGGTGAACAAGGGTTGATAGACCGCACCGATGCGCCAGGTGGCCAGCACCGTCACCAGCAGTTCGGCGGTGCGCGGCAGCAGGCCAGCGACCTTGTCGCCACGCTTGACGCCCTGGGCCAGGAGGAAATTGGCGAAACGCGCCGCCTGATCCTGCAATTCAATGAAGGTCGAGGTGGCGCTGCGGCCATCCTTGCCCTCCCAGAACAAGGCAATCCGCCCCGGCAGTGCATGCCGGTCGCAGCATTCAACGCAGGCATTGAGCCCTTGCAAGTGGCCGGCCAGTGCGGCCTCGACGGTTTGCTGGTAGTTGAACTCGGTAGTCGCAGCCAAATAATCGCGCATCGTGGCAAATCCCTGTGTCTTTTGTTGTTTTTGGGGGGCGTGCTTTTGCGGGGTGACGCTGCGCAAATAGTGGCGCCAGAGCGGCGCACGGACAATGGTCAAAGCTTTCAATGTGGCTGACTGGTTTGGCCAATGATGCGACGTGTTGAGCTGCCGTCTGTGGCGAGCGGGCTTGCCCGCGCTGGGCTGCGGAGCAGCCCCAAAACCAGCCGCTACGGAGAATCTGATACACCGCATTCGGCTTATTGGGGCTGCTTCGCAGCCCAGCGCGGGCAAGCCCGCTCGCCACAGGGGGGGTTCAGTTGTTTAGATGCCAATGCCCATAGAGCCCGACAATCGGCCAGTCAACGCAAGCGATTGGACGCCCTGCCCACCAGCTTCTAATCTGAGGGCCTGCGCCACCGAAGAAGCCCTCGATGATTGTCCGCCCCAAACCCAACCTGTTCGGCATCCTGTTCTCCCTCAAGGGTTCGATTGCCAAGCGTATTGCCCTGCGCAGCCTGCTGGTCACGCTGCTGGCCTCGGTGATCGTACTGGTGGAAACCCTGCACCCAGCCTATTTTTCCAAGGTCAACGCGACCCCGTTCACCCTGCTGGGGCTGTCGCTGTCGATCTTCATGAGCTTTCGCAACAACGCCTGCTACGACCGCTGGTGGGAGGGCCGCAAGCAATTGGGGCAGATGGTCATTGAGATCCGCTCGCTGATCCGCGAAAGCCAGGTTTTTACCCGGCCCGGCGAGCGCGAAAGCCTGTTGCGCGGCCTGTGCGGCTTTGCCCACGGCCTGGTCGCGCGCCTGCGCCTGGAAGACGAGGCCCATGCCATAAAGCCTTGGACCAGCGTGGAGTCCCACCACCCGAACCTGCCTGATCACATCCTGCAAACCCTCGGCGCCCAATGCTCGGACGCCGCGCAACAGGGACGGATCAGCGATTGGCGCTACACCCAACTGGAAACCCGCCTGGTGGGGCTCAGCCAGGTACAGGCCGCTTGCGAACGGATCAAAAGCACGCCGCTGCCCTTCCCCTACACCCTGCTGCTGCACCGCACCATCTATCTGTTCTGCATCCTGCTGCCATTTGCCATGGCCGAGCCCCTGGGCTGGCTGACGCCGATTTTCACCGCCATCGTCAGCTACACCTTCTTTGGCCTGGACGAAATCGGTGACGATCTGGAGGACCCCTTCGGCTTCGACGAGAACGACCTGCCGTGCAATGCCATCGTGCGCGCCCTGGAACGCGAGATCCTCGCCGCCCTGGGCGAAACCACCCTACCGCCGCCCTTGGAGCCCGTGGACTATGTGCTGACGTGAGCCAGGTTTGACACTCGTCGGTGTCTGACCGAAGCTGACCACTTTGCACTAGCTGCCCAGCTTTCGGACGCCTGCATGTCAAAGTCACGCCGTTACTCGATCATCGGCCTGAGCGCCCTGTTGTTTGTCGCACTGCTGTTCTGGTATTTCACCCGCACGCCCAGCGTGTCCGTACCGCCGGCCATTGCCCACGGATACTCCAAGGCCCTGAAACAGGCGCATAACGGCGAACCCGGCGCCGCACGGGTGCTGTATCAGCAATTGGGCCGGCCAGATCTGTCGGACGTGCGCCGCGCCGCCCTGCACAACGAATTGCACAACTATCCAAGCCCCCAGGCATTGAAACTGGCGGACAAGGACCTGAGCCACGAATCCCCCCTGGTGCGCCAGGCAGCCATTGCCAGCATCGTCGGCTTGGTGCCCAGCGGGCAGCGCACCCTGTTGCTCGGGCCGTTGCTCGAGGATGAACAACAAAGCGTGCGGTTTGCCGCTGCCAACGCCTTGCTGGGCCTGTCACCCGACACCCTGGGCCTGTATTTCGGCCCCTTGCAGCAAGTGCTGGATGAGTATGCAAAGTACCTCAAGGCCCAGCCCGAAAGCGCCGAAGGCTGGATTCAGCTGGCACGCCTGTACATCCACAGCGCCCTGCTGCCCGAAGCGCAACATGCCCTGGAACAGGCATTGCGCCTGGACCCGGATAACCTGCCGGCGGTGGTTGCACGCATCGAACTGCTGGATAAACAGGGCAAGGTCGATGATTCCCGCCAGGTTCTGGCCACGCAGTTACAGGCTCATCCCGATTCGGCCTACCTGCAGCACGCCCTGGGCATGTGGTTGCTGCACCATGGTGAACGCGCGTACGCCCTGCTCGGGCTGTCCAAGGCGGTGGAGCTTGAGCCAGACAATCAGGATTACCGCTACGACCTGGCAACCACCCTGCACGACCAGGACGAACTGGAGGCCGCGCAGCGCCAGCTGGAAGAAATCATCCAGCGCCACCCGGCCAACCGCAAGGCGCGGGTATTGCTGGTCAACTACTGGAAAGAAAGCGGCCAACTGCAGAACGTTCAAGTACTGCTGGCGCAGCTGGAGCAGCAAAACCCTGATGATCCAGCCCTGCAACAGGGCCTGTGAGGACGGTGCCCGTTGCCGGCACCCGACATATTTAACAAAACGTTGAACCGCCAATCAGCACCACGGTCAAGTAAATATGGCGCGTTTGCTCAGGCACGCGCCCTCTACTTGATAAGTGATCCGAGGGCACTTCTTGTCTACATCCAAAGAGCTGTTCACAGCAAAGGCGGCGACCGGTATCGAAGGTCTTGATGACATTCTTAACGGTGGCCTGTCACGCAGCCACCTGTTCCTGCTCGAAGGCGAGCCAGGTACGGGCAAGACTACGGTGGCCCTGCATTTCCTTCAGGCGGGGGCAAAAAATGGCGAACGCTCGCTGTATATCACCCTGTCTGAAACCGAGCGCGAATTACGCCAGGGCGCTGCATCCCATGGCTGGGACTTGGACGACAACATCCATATTTTTGAACTCACACCCCCCGAAAGCCTGCTGAACGCCGAACATCAGCAAAGCCTGCTGTACTCCTCGGACCTGGAGCTGGGCGAAGCCACCCGGCAGATTTTCGAAGCCGTGGAGCGCGTCAAGCCGACCCGTGTGGTGCTCGACAGCCTTTCGGAAATCCGTCTGCTGGCGCAAAGCTCGTTGCGTTACCGCCGCCAGATCCTGGCCATCAAACATTATTTTGTGCGCTATGAAGCCACGGTCTTGCTGCTCGATGACCTGACCACCGAAGCCCTGGACAAAACCGTACACAGCGTGGCCCACGGGGTGATTCGCCTGGAAGAACTGACCCCCAACTACGGCGCCGAACGTCGCCGGGTGCGCGTGGTGAAGTACCGCGGGCAGAAATACCGGGGCGGCTTTCACGATTTCACCATCATGGGCGACGGTGTGCATGTATTCCCCCGCCTGGTGGCCGCCGAGCATCGCGGCGGCTACAACCGCCAGACCTTAACCAGTGGCATAAGCGAGATGGATGCCCTGCTCGGCGGCGGTATCGAGACCGGCTCCAGCACGCTGATCCTTGGCCCTGCCGGCACGGGCAAATCGTTGATTTCGATGATTTTTGCTGCCTCGGCGGTGGCCCGCGGGGAAAAGGCCGCACTGTTTATCTTCGATGAAGAGCTGGGCCTGTTGTTTGAGCGCATGAAAAACATGGGGATCGACCTGGAGGCGCTGCAAGCCACCGGCAACCTGCTGATCGAACAGGTGGACGCCGCCGAACTGTCGCCCGGAGAGTTCTCCCATCGCGTACGGCGCTGCGTCGACGAACGCCAGATCAAGACCGTGGTCATCGACAGCATCAACGGCTATCAGGCGGCGATGCCCGAAGAAAACGCCCTGGTGCTGCACATGCACGAACTGTTGCTGTACCTCAACCGGCGCGGCGCAGCGACCTTTATGACCGTAGCCCAACACGGCCTGGTGGGTGACATGCAGGCGCCAGTGGACATTACCTACCTGGCCGACACGGTTATTCTGCTGCGCTACTTCGAAGCCCTGGGCAAGGTGCGCCGTGCCATTTCGATCATCAAGAAACGCACCGGCAGGCATGAGTCGACCATCCGAGAGTACCGCATCAGCGGCACCGGGATGACCATCGGCGAACCCCTCGAGGCGTTCCAGGGCGTGTTGCGCGGTGTGCCCACGTACATGGGTGCCGGCAAGCCGCTGCTCAAGGATGAGAGTTCGTGACGGCGCGGGCCGAGACATTCGAGCGTGCAATTATTCTGGCGCCCCTGGGGCGCGACAGCTCGCTGGCAACAATGATGCTCAACGAGGCGGGATTTGGCGCCGTGACTGCGAGCAGCCTGCCTTTGCTGTGCGAGACCCTGGAGGACGGTGCCGGCCTGCTGATTATTGCTGCAGAAGCCTTGCGCGGCGCCGATCTCGAACCGTTGCTGACTTACCTGCAACAGCAGCCCGCCTGGTCCGACTTGCCGATCGTGCTGCTCACCCACCACGGCGGTAGCGAACAGAACGCGTCCTCACACCTGAGCGCACTGCTAGGCAACATCACCTTGCTGGAGCGCCCATTCCACCCGGTCACCTTGATCAGCCTGGTCACCACTGCCTTGCGCGGCCGCCGGCGCCAGTACGAGGCCCGCGACCGAATGATCGACCTCAGCCAAAGTGAACAGCGCCTGCAAAGCACCCTGGAAACCCTGGAGCAACAGGTCGAGGAACGTACGGCGCAGTTGCGCGCCAACGAAGAAGCACTGCGCCAGGCGCAGAAAATGGAAGCCGTCGGTCAGTTGACGGGAGGTATCGCCCACGACTTCAACAACATGCTCACCGGGATCATCGGCAGCCTGGAGCTACTACGAAGGCGGGTTGCCCGGGGCCGCACCGAAGACCTCGACAGCCTGATCGACCTGGGTGTCACCTCGGCCAACCGCGCCGCCGGCCTGACCCACCGCCTGCTGGCGTTTTCCCGTCGCCAGTCGCTGGACTCCAAACCTGTGGAGATCAACCACCTGGTGACGTCCATGAGCGAGTTGCTACGGCGCAGTCTCAACGAGAGCATCGCCCTGGATGTTCGGGTCGAGGAAAAGCTGTGGATCGCCGAAGCCGACCCCAATCAGTTGGAAAGTGCCCTGCTCAACCTGGCGCTCAATGCACGCGACGCCATGCCCAACGGCGGGCAGTTGGTGGTGGAAACCAGCAACCGCCATCTCGACAGCGTATTCACCGCAGCCTACGGCACCCTCAATCCCGGCGATTATGTCGAGTTGAGCGTCAGCGACACCGGTTGCGGCATGCCCGACACGGTTGTCAGCCGCGCCTTCGACCCTTTCTTCACCACCAAACCCATCGGCCAGGGTACGGGGCTGGGCCTCTCGATGATCTATGGCTTCGCCCGCCAATCCCACGGCCATGTGACCATTCACAGCGTGGTTGGCCAGGGCACCACAGTCAGCCTGTTCCTGCCACGCTTTGCGGGTGAAATAATTGCTGAGGAACCCCTCAACCCGCCGCAGCTGCCATTTGCCAACGCCGGCGAAACCGTATTGATTGTCGAGGACGATCCGGCCGTGCGGGTGCTGGTCAGCGCGGTATTGAGCGAATTGGGCTATGCCTTTGTCGAAGCGGGTGATGCCAACAGCGCGTTGCCGATCATCGAGTCTGAGCAGCGGATTGATCTGTTGATCAGTGACGTTGGACTGCCCGGTATGAACGGTCGGCAATTAGCGGAAATTGGCCGCCAACTGCGGCCAGGGCTCAAAGTTCTGTTTATCACCGGCTATGCCGAACATGCCGCGGTACGCGGCGGGTTTCTCGACCCGGGTATGCAGATGATTACCAAGCCGTTCACCTTTGAATTACTGACGCAGACGGTGCGGGAGATGATTCGCGCCACCTGACTGCGCCGGCTCGGTACACACATAACGAAGTGTCAGGTTTCGACTCTGTAACGCCTTTCAGGCCAACAAACGCTGGATATGTTCGTGCAACGTATCCAGGTCGAACGGCTTGGCCAGGATCGGCGCATTGCGCGTGATCGGGCTGTTGCAGTCGAGAATTTCCTGGGGATAGCCACTGATGAAGATCACCTTGAGTTCCGGTCGCAACTTGATCGCGGGCTCGGCGATTTGCACCCCGGAAATGCCCCCAGGCAGCCGGTAATCGGTGACCATCAGGTCCAGGTGGGGTTTGCTGGCAAGGATTTCGAAGGCCTGTTCGCCATCTATCGCCTTTAAAACCCGATACCCCAGGCCTGCCAGGTATTCACCCAGCACAAACATAATTGATTCGTCGTCTTCAACGATCAGTACGACATCTTGTGCATCTTCACTCATGGGAAGCCTTTGCTCGGTCAGTTGCTGCAGTTACGACCATGGGGTCACGCAGAGGTTGCGTTGGATTGCTGAATGATTTCATGCCTCCAGCACCATCGGCAGGCACACCCGGAACAAGGCACCCTCGCCTATCCGGCTTTCGACCTCAATAGTACCGCCATGGGCGGCGACAATCTGCTCGGAAATAAACAGCCCCAGGCCCAGTCCGGCCACGGCATGTTTGTCGGTGACGCGCTCGAACTGCTGGAAAATGCGCTTCTGGTTGTCCTCACTGATGCCGATTCCACGATCGCGCACCTCCACCCGCGCCTCGCCATGCTCGGCGTACACCCGCACATCCACCGGGCTCTTGGCCCCGTAGCGCAAGGCGTTGGTCAGCAGGTTCGACACCACCTGTTCGATCCTGAACTCGTCCCAGTGGCCCTCCACCGGTTGCTCGGCGTGCAGTTGGATCGAAGAGTCGGCCGCTGCCACCTGTGGGGCGAAGTTTTCCAGGAGGTTGCGCACCAGTTGCGTCAGGTCAAACCGCGCCGGGCGAATCGACAACTTGCCGGTGCGAATGCGCGAGACATCGAGCATGTCTTCGATCAGGCGGATCAGGCTCTGGATCTGCCGTTCGTCGCGGTCGACCATGGCATGCATCTTGTCCAGGGTGAACGCACTGGCGTTGTTGCGCGCCAGATGCATCTTGCGCAGTTGGGTTTCCAGAATCAGGCCATTGAGGGGCGTACGCACTTCGTGGGCCACGATAGACATGAAGTCATCGCGCATCCGCACCGCCTGCTCCAATTGCTCCTGGGTGGCCTGCAAGCGCGTCAGCAGGGCTTCCTGTTCGCGGCGGCTGTGCTCCAGGGCTTCGACCTGCAGCTTCATGGCCTTGCTCTGGCGATACAGTTCGACGAACACGTTGACCTTGCTCTTGACCGCGTGAATATCCAGCGGCTTGTGCAGGAAATCCACTGCGCCGCTCTCGTAGCCCTTGAAGGCGTAGTTGAGCTCACGCCCGGCGGCGCTGACAAACACAATGGGAATGTTCTTGGTTTTTTCGGTGCCGCGCATCATCTCGGCCAGCTCGAAGCCGTTCATACCGGGCATCTGCACATCGAGAATAGCCATGGCGAACTCGTGCTCAAGCAGCAGCGACAAGGCCTCGTCGGCACTCAATGCCTTGTAGACCTGGCGGTCCTCGCGCTTGATCAGCGCTTCAAGGGCCAGCAGGTTTTCCGGCAGATCGTCGACGATCAGCAGTTTGGCCTGGACAGTAGTTAACATGGGGAAGATTCCAGGGAAGCCAGCAAATCGCCAATGCGGCTCAAGGTGAGAATATAGTCAGGTGTATGCAGCGCCAGGGCCGCCTTGGGCATCACGTCCACCCGCGCCTCCAAAGGGTCCTGGACAACCGTGATGCCGCCCAGCTGCTTGACCTGGGCCAAGCCGCGCCCGCCATCCTGGTTGGCGCCGGTCAACAGGATCGCCAGCAAATTCGGGCCATAGGCGTCAGCAGCCGATTCAAACAGAAAATCAATGGCCGGGCGCGAGTGATGGACGCGATCTTCCTGGCTCAAGGACAGGCTGCGGTCATGCTCCACCGACAAATGATAGCCAGGCCCGGCAAAATACAGGGTGCCGGGCTGGATCATTTCCTTGTCCCGCGCCTCTACCACCGGCATCTGCAGGCGCCGGTCAAACACTTCGGCCAACTGGCTGCGGCGCTCATCCGGCAGGTGCAGCACTGCGATGATCGGCAGGCTGAACCCTGGCGCCAAGGCAGCAAAAATGCTCAATAACGCCTCGACCCCACCCGCGGATGCGCCGACGACAATGGCTTGGACGCCCGACACAGACGCCGGGCTGGCAGCAGCTTCATTCATGATTTGCGGTAGATCCGTTCTTGCTTGACCAAGGGTTCGAACTGCTTGCTGTAGGCGGAAAAATCCAGGGTTTCCTTGCTGCCCAGCACCAGGAAGCCGCGATGGCACAGCGACTCATGAAACAATCCAAACGCCCGGTCTTGCAACTTTTTATTGAAATAAATCAGAACGTTACGACATGAAATCAATTGTGTTTCGGAGAACACACTGTCGGTCGCCAGGCTATGGTCGGCAAACGTCACGTTTTCCCGCAGCGTCTTGTCAAAGATCGCGTAATCGTAGGCCGCCGTGTAGTAGTCGGCAAACGATTGAGTGCCACCGGCCTGCTGGTAATTGTGGGTGTAGGCACGCACGCTCTCCAGGGAAAAGATCCCTTGCTTGGCCTTTTCCAGGGAGTTGGGGTTGATATCCGTGGCATAAATGATCGTGCGTTCGAGCAAACCCTCCTCGCGCAGGAGGATGGCCATGGAATACACCTCCTCCCCAGTGCTGCACCCGGCGATCCAGATCTTGATCGATGGGTAGGTCTTGAGCAGGGGCACCACTTCCTGGCGTATCGCCAGAAAGTGCGAGGGGTCGCGAAACATCTCGCTGACCGGGATGGTCAGGAACTGCAGCAATTGCATGAACGCCGTGGGATCGTGCAGCACCCGCTCCTGCAAGGCCGAGATCGTCTTGCAGTCGAACTGGCGCAACGCATGCGCCACACGCCGCTTGACCGAAGCCCCGGAGTAATCACGAAAGTCATAGCTGTACTTGAGGTAGATCGCCTCGATCAACAAGCGCAGTTCAATATCAGTACTTCGATCCACTTAAATGCGTTCCATCTTCGGCAGCCAAACACGGATCAGCGAAAACAACCGATCCAGGTCAATGGGCTTGGCCAGATAATCGTTGGACCCGGCCGCAAGACAGCGCTCCTGGTCGTCCTTCATGGCCTTGGCCGTCACCGCAATGATCGGCAGCTTGCGCCAGCGCGGATCCTGGCGGATCAACGCAGTGGCCTCGTAGCCATCCATCTCCGGCATCATCACGTCCATCAGTACCAGGTCGATGTCCTCGACCTCATTGAGTTTCTCGATGGCTTCACGGCCGTTACGGCCAATCACCACAACCGCCCCTTTATGCTCCAGGGCACTGGTGAGGGCAAAGATGTTGCGTACATCGTCATCCACCAGCAACACCTTGCGCCCTTCGAAGACCTTGTCGCGGCTGCGGGCGGTCTTGAGCATCTTCTGCCGTTCCTGGGACAACTGGGATTCGACTTTGTGCAAAAAGAGTGTCACTTCGTCCAGCAACCGTTCAGGTGAGCGGGCACCCTTGATGATGATCGAGCGCGAATACTTGCGCAGTTCCGCCTCTTCATCCCGGGTGAGGTTGCGCCCGGTGTAGACAATCACTGGCGGGAACGAACAGATATCCTCGGTGGCCATGCGCTTGAGCAACTCGTTGCCCAGCATGTCCGGCAACTTGAGATCGATGATCATGCAGTCGTATACCGTGCTGCGCAGCAGGTCCAGGGCCTCCTGGGCGAAACCGACGGCAGTGATTTCGATGTCTTCGTCGCCGATCAGGCGGGCAATGCTGTCGCGCTGCAAGTCATCGTCTTCTACCAGCAGGATGCGCTTGACCTTCTGCGTCAGCTTGGCCTCCAGGCGCGCAAACACGTCCTTGAGCTCTTCGCGGGTGGTGGGCTTGACGGCATAACCGATGGCGCCCATGTGCATGGCGGCTTCGACGCGGTCTTCGACAGAAATCACATGCACCGGGATATGCCGGGTCTCGGCGTGCTCCTTGAGGCGCTGCAGCACGGTGAGCCCGGAGTGATCCGGCAGGCGCATATCCAGCAGGATCGCGTCCGGCAGATACTGTTCGGCCAGGGTGTAGCCCTCGTCCGCGCCATGAGCCACCAGGCAGTGATAGCCCAGTTCGTGGGCCAGATCGAAGAGGATCCGCGCAAAGTTCGGCTCGTCTTCCACCACCAGGATGCAGCGGGTGGTGAACGGGGCTTGCTCGCGGTCGTCGGCAAAGCGCGGTATCAACGCTTCGTCGGCCATGGGCAACGGCGACACCTTGATGGGCGCTACGGGTGCCGGGGCAATCATCGCGGCCTGCGGGCGCTCGATGGCGGGCGCGTCTTCATCGCGTTCAACGTACTGTTCCGGCAGCACCAGGGTAAAGATACTGCCCTGGCCCGGCTCACTGGTGACATTGATATAGCCCCCCAGCAGGGTGGCCAGGTCGCGGGAAATGGACAGCCCCAGACCGGTACCGCCGTAACGGCGGTTGGTGGTGCCATCGGCCTGGCGGAAGGCTTCGAAGATGCTTTGCTGCTGGTCCGGGGCAATACCGATCCCCGAATCACGCACGGTAAAGGCAATGCCCTCACCCGGCTGGCGGGAAATGGTCAGGCTGACCTGGCCTTTCTCGGTGAACTTGACGGCATTGGACAGCAGGTTCTTGAGGATCTGCTCCAGACGCTGGCGGTCGGTGAACAACATCAGCGGCGCACCGGGCTGCACCTCTATCTGGAAGCCCAGCTTGCGGTCACTGGCCAACGGCTCGAACATGCCGCGCATGCCCTCTGCCAGGCGCGCCACACTGGTGTTCTCGGGACGCATATCGAGCTTGCCGGCCTCGACCTTGGCAATGTCCAGGATGTCATTGATCAGGTTGAGCAGATCGTTGCCTGCCGAGTAGATTGACTCGGCAAACTTGACCTGTTCGGCGCTGAGGTTTTCATCGGAGTTCTCTGCCAGCAGCTTGGCCAGGATCAGCGAGCTGTTGAGGGGCGTGCGCAACTCGTGGGACATGTTGGCGAGGAACTCGGACTTGTACTTGCTGGAGCGCTCCAACTCATCGGCACGGTCCTCCAACTCGACCTGCACGCGATTGAGCTCGATGTTCTTGCGGTCCATGGCATCGCGCTGGTCGGCGAGGATCTGGCTCTGCTCGGCCAATTGCTCGTTGGTCTGCTCCAACTCGGCCTGCTGGGTCTCCAGGTGGGCCTGGGACTCCTTGAGGATGCGCGACTGCTCTTCCAGCTCCTCGTTGGCGGTCTTGAGTTCTTCCTGCTGCACTTGCAGCTCTTCATTGAGCTGCTGGGTCTCGGCCAGCACTTCCTGCAAACGCTGGCGGTAGCGCGCCGCTTCGATAGAAGTGCCGATATTGCCGGCGATCAGCTCCAGCAGCTCCACATCGCGCTCTTCCAGAGGACGCAGGAAGCCCAGTTCGATGACCCCGTTGACCCGATCATCATCGCTGGTCGGCACCACCAGCACGCTGCGCGGTGCACCATCACCCAGGCCGGAGCTGACCTTGAAGTAGTCCACCGACACATCGTCCAGGCGAATCAAACGGTGTTGCTGGGCGGCCTGGCCGACAATGCCCTCGTCACGGTAAATCGCCTGCTCCTGCTGCTCCTGCTCCCGCGAGAAGCCATACGCGGCCACGCGCTTGAGGCCGCCGTGTTCCTCCCGCACATACAGTGCAGCCACCACCGAGCCCATGTATTGGGCGCAGAATTGCAGAATATTGCGCCCCAGCAGGTTCAACGTCAGTTGGCCCAGCACCTGTTCAGCCAGTTCAGTCTGGCCATTGCGCAGCCACGCTTGCTGTTCCAGGCGTTTGGCAATCTTCAGTTGCGAGGCCAGGTTGGCGCTGTAACTGTCTGAAAGGGCTAATAGATTCTTCCTCCCGACATACGCCAAAAAGCCGCTCAGGCCCAGCACGAACAGCAAGTAGATCACCACGCTAAACACCGTGGTGCGGGTCACTTCTGCGTTGCGATCAAGGCGGAACTGCTGCTCCATGGCAATCGCGGCCTCGTACTCCTTGCGAATTTCGTCGGTCAGGCGCTTGCCACGCCCGGCCTTCACCGCGCCGCGGTAATCGCCCTCTTGCCGTTGCATCTCAATCATCGTCTGGGCGTAGTTGTTCCACTCCAGTTGCAGCGACTCCAGGCGCTTGAGTCGGTCCACTTGCTGGGGGTTATCGGCGACCAGGACCTGCAGGTTGCGCAGGTCGGAAATGATCCGGGGCTTGGCCACTTCGTAGGGGTCGAGGAAATGCTCGTCGCCAGTAATCAGGAAACCGCGCATGCCGGTTTCCTGGTCGACCGTCAGTTTGGCGGTTTCATTGAGGTTGTTGATCACCCGGTCCGTGTGCTCCACCCACTGGATCACCGACAACAGATAAGTGATCAGGCACACAAAGAACACCGCACTGAGAACCCCTACACCCAGTGGCAATGCCACGTTGCGGCTCAGGAGTTTGCGGAAGCTGTTTTCATCGACTGACGAAGCGGGAGTCATGGGCGTGCCTTGGCCAAGTGCGGAAAAACCGGAAGTTTGCCCCAAACTCGACGACGACGGCTATGTTTATGCCGTATTTCAACGACACACCCAGGACATCAAGCCTGATTATCGGCACAATGCGCGCCCCGTTTGGGGAACTTGCCGGGATCGCCGCGACTCATTAGAAGATGGTCGTTCAACTGTTCAAGACCTGCACCTCAACCATCTGGGAACCCTCACTATGACCGCTGCCTCTACCATCCTTGTAGTCGAAGACGACGCCATCGTGCGCATGCTGATCGTCGATGTACTCGAAGAACTGGAGTTCAAGGTGCTTGAGGCTGAAGACGGCGAAACGGCGCTGGGACTTATAGAAGATGGCGCCAATGTGATCGACCTGATGATGACCGACTTTGGCTTGCCGGGCATAACTGGCAAGGAACTGGCGCAACAGACCCGCACATTGCGCCCGGCCCTGCCCATCTTGCTTGCCAGCGGCTATGCCGAAAACATCGAGTTGCCCCCGGGCGTGCAGATGATTGCCAAGCCGTTCTCCATCGATCAACTGCGCGATAAAGTCAAAGGCATGTTAGCTACCCCTTTGTAGGAACTGGCGTGCCAGCTCCTACATGTGGGATGGGTTATTTGTTTTTGAGCTTGACGTACGACTGATGCAAGTCCGCCGCCCAGCCATCCATCACACCCTTCACATCCGCTGCGGTCATGACTTGGGTGTCGTTTTCCAGGGGTTTGCCGGTGCCTTTGCGCACGACCTGGGCAATCACACGGCCACTGTCGCCATCGAGAAACTGTGCCTCGGTGCCCAGGGTGGTTTCCTGGTCGCGAATCCCGGTGCCGGTGCTGACCGCTGCCGCCACCAGGGCCACCGGAATGAATTCGTAGGGCTTGAGGCCTTCAGTCTTGCGACTGACCGCCGTGATCGCCGCCCGCACCACAATCACCCCAGGGCCCGGGCCGTTGGCCAGTGGCAGTGACTTGACCAGCTCACGCTTGAGTGCCTGGTTGTAATACTCGTTGATGCTGCGCAACGTGGCGTCGGGGATTTGCGCCGTGGCCTGGGGCTTGGGGAAGAATTGAGTGGGCTCGATATACACCGAGGTGTAGCGGTTCAGATTCAACTTAGGATCGACCCAGCGCATCACCTCTGCGCCAGACGGCGACTTGGCTTCGCGCAAATGGCTGTAGTCCGAGAGAAAGCCCGAGTATTCGTCCGGCTGGGGGACTTTACTCGCACACCCGGTCACCCCGAGTGAGGCAATACATAGTGTGCTGATCATTAGCCCTAGCTTCATGGTGCGACTCCTTGGTGTTTATCGTCGAAACGTGAAGTTACAGGTATAGCCAACTCTTGGAAAATAACCTGCCTTCAGCCCCCAAGTGCGGGTTAGTTCGCAGCTTCGATTTGCCCCGCAGTTGGGCGCTCCTGCTCAACATCAACGCCGGCGAAACAGCGGCCGCGGCTCAATCACCGAGCGGCCATAGCTCACACTCATGCCCGCCAGACCCTTGAGCGCGTCAGCTGCCGATTTGTCCTCACGCACGGCAAACCCATCAAACCCGCACTGGCGCATATGGCTGAGCTGATCGCGCAGCACATCCCCCACCGCCCGCAACTCGCCCTGCCAGCCCATGCGCGTGCGCAGCAGGTAGGCCTGGCTGTAGGCGCGACCATCGCGAAAGCTGGGGAAATCCAGGGCAATCAGCGGCAATACCTCCAACCACGGCTGCAAGTGTTCCACTTCATCATCCGGGCCGAGCCACACTGCGTCGTGCGGCGGGTCTGGCGCAATGCGCCGGCTCAGCCACAGGGCCAATGGCAGGATCAGGGCGCCCTCGGGCAGCGGTGCTTCGGCGTCGCGCACCAACGTCCAGGGGTCATCGAGTTTGATTGCGGCCACCCCCTGTTCCAGGCTCAACAGATTGTTCATGCCGGTTGCACCATCGCGCCATACACCCGCTCCTTGAACGGTTCCAGGCCGATACGTTGCACGGTGTCGATAAAGGGTTCGTCGCTTTCCCGGTAGCGAACGTAGGTGGCGATCAGGCGTGAAATCACATCAGGCACTTGTGCAGCGCTGAACGCTGGACCTATCACCTTGCCCAACGCGCTGGCCTTGCCCTGGGCGCCCCCCAGGGTGATCTGGTACCACTCGCTGCCATTTTTATCGACACCCAGGATGCCGATATTGCCGATGTGGTGATGCCCGCAGGCATTGATGCAGCCGGAGATATTCAGGCTGATATCACCCAGGTCATGCAGGTAGTCAAGGTTGTCGAAGCGCTGCTGGATCGCCTGGGCGATGGGGATCGACTTGGCATTGGCCAACGCACAAAAGTCGCCCCCAGGGCAGGCGATGATATCGGTCAGCAAGCCGACATTGGCACTGCCCAAACCCTGCGCACAGGCCAGGGACCACAAGGCATGCAGCCGCGCCTTGGGCACATCCGGCAGCACGATATTCTGTTCATGGGCGATGCGGATTTCGCCAAAGCCGAACTGCTCGGCCCACTGGGCCACCGCATCCATCTGCGCGGCGGTCACGTCGCCAGGCGGCGCGGCAATTCCAGGTTTGGTGGACAGCACCACACTGCTATAGCCCGGCACTTTGTGGGGCTGCACATTACGCGTCACCCAACGTGCGAACGCCGGGCTGTCAGCCATCTGCGTGCCATAATCCAGGTCGGTATCGGGCAGTGCCTGATAGGGCGGTGGCACAAAGGCTGCGGCCACACGCTGGTACTCGTCCGTGGTCAGTTGCGCCGGGCCGTCGCGCAGGTGCTGCCACTCCTCTTCCACTTCCCGGGAAAACGCCTCGATGCCCAGGGCCTTGACCAGGATCTTGATCCGCGCCTTGTACTTGTTATCGCGTCGGCCATGGCGGTTATACACCCGCAATACCGCCTCGACATAAGACAGCAGGTGCTGCCAGGGCAAGCCATCGCGAATCTGCAACCCGAGGATCGGCGTGCGCCCAAGGCCACCGCCTACCAGCACGCGCAACAGCATCTCGCCGTCGGTATCCGGATAAAGATAGAGACCGATGTCATGCATCATGATCGCCGCCCGGTCCTGGTGTGCCGAACAGATGGCGATCTTGAACTTGCGCGGCAAGAACAGGAATTCGGGGTTGATGGTCGACCATTGCCGCAGGATTTCCGCGAGCGGGCGCGGGTCCAGCAGCTCGTCGGCGGCCACCCCGGCAAAGGCTTCGGTGGTGATGTTGCGCACGCAATTGCCGGAAGTCTGGATCGCATGCATGTCGACTTCGGCCAGGCGCTGCAGGATGTCGGGCACCTGCTGTAGCTCGATCCAGTTGAACTGCATGTTCTGGCGCGTGGTGAAGTGGCCGTAGCCGCGATCGTAATCCCGGGCAATGCTCGCCAGGGTGCGCAGCTGCTGTGCACCGAGGGTGCCGTAGGGAATCGCCACACGCAGCATGTACGCATGTTTTTGCAGGTACAGGCCGTTTTGCAGGCGCAGCGGCAGGAATTCTTCTTCGCTCAAGTCGCCAGCGATAAACCGTTCGACCTGATCACGCAATTGCGCCACACGCTCGAATACCAGCGCCCGGTCGTACTCATCGTACCGATACATCTCGCTACCTCATCATGGCTGACCGCGCTCGACGGCAGCGGTTTCTATGGGGGCGACTATGCACCTACAGCTCAAGACGTCACAGATTCAGCTAAAAACTAAAAAACCATATCAGCCGTGGAATACCCCATGTTTTCAGGGATGGATTCTGATCCGTATTAATGTAGTTTTTCTGAGCCTGTTTTGTTTTTCATGGATTTCCTACAGTGCCCGGGACTTGAAACCGTGGAAGACTGACCATGAGCACAGCATCAACCGGGCAGGCCTATAACTATAAGGTTGTCCGTCAATTCGTCATCGCTACCGTGGTATGGGGCGTTATCGGCATGGCCATGGGGGTGTGGATCGCCTCGCAACTGGTGTGGCCGGACATGAACCTGGACCTGCCCTGGACCACGTTCGGCCGGTTACGACCGCTGCACACCAGCCTGGTGATTTTCGGCTTTGCCGGCAGCGCGCAATTTGCCGCCAGTTACTACGCGGTACAGCGCACCTGCCAGGTGCGCCTGTACTCCGATTGGCTCGCCGCCTTCACGTTCTGGGGCTGGCAGTCGGTGATCGTGATCATGCTGGTCACCCTGCCCCTGGGCTACACCACCACCAAGGAATACGCCGAGATCGAGTTCTCCGGTGCGGTGTGGATGACCGTGGTGTGGGTGGCCTATGCGATTGTGTTCTTCACCACCGTGGTGCAGCGCAAGACCCAGCACATCTATGTCGGCAACTGGTTCTTCGGCGCGTTTATCGTGGTGATCGCCATGCTGCACGTGGTTAACCACCTGTCGATCCCGGTGGACTGGTTCAAGTCCTATCCGGTGTATTCCGGCGCCACCGACGCCATGGTGCAGTGGTGGTACGGGCATAACGCGGTGGGCTTCTTCCTGACCACCGGGTTCCTGGGGATGATGTATTACTTCGTGCCCAAGCAGGTCGGGCGGCCGGTGTATTCCTATCGCCTGTCCATCGTGCACTTCTGGGCGTTGATCACCCTGTATATCTGGGCCGGCCCCCACCACCTGCACTACACCGCGCTGCCAGACTGGGCGCAGTCGCTGGGCATGGCTATGTCGCTGATCCTGCTGGCACCCAGCTGGGGCGGGATGATCAACGGCATGATGACCCTCTCGGGCGCGTGGCATAAATTGCGCACCGACCCGATCCTGCGGTTCTTGGTGTTGTCGCTGGCGTTCTACGGCATGTCGACCTTTGAAGGGCCGATGATGGCGATCAAGACGGTCAACGCCCTGTCCCACTACACCGACTGGACCATCGGCCACGTACACGCCGGCGCCCTGGGCTGGGTGGCGATGATCACCTTTGGCTCGCTGTACCACATGATCCCCAAAGTCTTCGGCCGCGAGCAGATGTACAGCGTGCCGCTGATCAACCTGCACTTCTGGCTGGCCACCATCGGCACGGTGCTGTACATCGCCTCGATGTGGGTCAACGGCATCACTCAAGGCCTGATGTGGCGGGCGGTCAACGACGATGGCACCCTCACCTACTCCTTCGTCGAAGCGTTGCAGGCCAGCCACCCGGGGTTTGTCGTACGGTTTGCCGGGGGCGTGTTCTTCCTCGGCGGCATGTTGCTGATGGCCTACAACACTTGGCGCACCGTGCGCGTCGCGGACTTGAAGGTGGCGCACCGTGATGCGCAGATCGCCTGATGTGGGAGATCATCCTCAACCTGGCGGCGGTCATCTGCCTATATGGCACCGTGGAATATTGCCTTCGGGACCAGTCGGGAGAAGCCTTGGATGAAGCCAGTCTGATTCCGTTTGCCGACGACCCGGAAGTGGCACGCCGGGTGGAGTTGGCGACGGGCAAACAGGTCAAGGCAGTGGCGCCTGAAGAGGCCAAGCCCGGTTGGGGCAACGTAGAGGTCTGAAGGCCTGAAGGCCTGTTGAGCTTTGTGTGGGAACGGGCTTGTGTGGGAGCGGGCTTGCCCGCGAAAGCGGTGTGTCAGGTTAGGAATACTTGACTGACACACCGTCATCGCGGGCAAGCCCGCTCCCACATAAAGCCCCTCCCCAGCGCCCAGATTTGCTTGGGATCAGCCGCGTTCGCGAGGAATCAGGCTTTGCAACTGCAAGGCCAGGAAATTGGCATCGAAGGTGAAGGTATCCGGGTCTTTCAAGCCATTGGTTTTCTTCCATAGCCAGTCGTCAGACCCCGGCAGCAGCACGAGGGAAATGCTGCCGTAGCGGGCCGCCGTCAGCCCAATGACCGACAACGAAATCAAGCCACCCGCCCCCATCACATCCGGTACGAACTCCACCGGTTTGCCAGCAATATGAATGGTCAACTTCTCGGTCTTGAACGTCGAAGTCTCCACCGGCACGCTCGGCCCGGACGCCACATAGGCCTCACGCTGCACCTGCAGTAAACCGTCGCTCTTGACCGGCGCCAGCCATTGCTCGATATGACCGTACAGCTCGGTGATTTTCTGGGTCCAGTGGGCTGACTGCACCTCGAACTGTTGGCGCTTGTGCGCTTCGCTGTCGGCGTAATGACGAAGCATCTCGCCCAGTTGCTGTACATCGTCCATTGCGGTGTTCCTCGGGGACTGCAAACAACGATCATGGCAGATGCAGCCACCGCGCGTATGACTAACGCTCGCGGGTTGAGTAAGGTGTGGCTTTCGCCCAACAGCTTGGAGAGTTTCGCATGCGCACCATCGGCCTTATCGGCGGCATGAGCTGGGAGTCCAGCGCCGAGTACTACCGGATCATCAACCAGCAGGTCCGCGACCGATTGGGGCCATTGCGCTCGGCACAAATGCTGCTGTACAGCGTCGACTTCGGCCCGGTGGAACAAGCCCAGCACGCCGGGCGCTGGGATGACGCGGCGCTGATCCTGCAAGACGCCGCACGTCGTCTGCAAGCGGGTGGTGCCGACTGCATCGTGCTGTGTACCAACACCATGCATTTGGTCGCACCGCAGATCGAAGCGGCCGTGTCGGTGCCGTTCCTGCACATTGCCGATGCGGCGGGCGCGGCGGCGGTCAAGGCCAATACCCTGACCGTCGGCCTGCTGGGCACGGCGTTTACCATGGAACAGGACTTTCTCAAGGCGCGCCTGGCGGCCCAGGGCTTGAACGTACTGGTGCCCGACGCGCAAGAACGCCGCGCCGTGCACCGGATCATCTATGAAGAGTTGTGCGTCGGGGTCATCAGCGAGGCGTCACGCCAGGTTTACCAACAGGCCATCGCGAACCTCGCGGCCCGTGGCGCCCAGGCAATTATCCTGGGGTGTACCGAGATTGGCCTGTTGATCAAGCCCGAGCACAGCGACCTGCCCTTGCTCGACACCACCGAGCTGCATGCGCAGGCTGCGGTGGCGTTTGCCCTGGAGGATCAGGCGGTCTGACGCAGGCGGGCCATGCTCAGGGCATCGACCCATACGCCGTCACGCACGGCGTAATCGCGCAACCGGCCTTCGGTCTCGAAACCGAACTTGCGGTACAGCGCGTGGGCCGGCTCATTGTCGACATACACCGTCAGCTCCACCCGGTGCAGGTTCATCCAGTTGTCAGCCACCTCCAGCGCCGCACCCAATAACTGGCTGCCCACGCCCTGGCCCTGCCAGGCCACTGCCACCCCCATGCCGATGCTGCCGACATGGCTCTGGCGACTGCGCGCATATTGCTCCAGGGTGCAACTGCCAATCACCTCGCCTGCGTGCACCGCCACCAGCCTGAGCAGTCGCTCATTGGTATCGGCCAGGCGCTTGCGCCAGATTTCCAGTGACTGGAAAGGCATCTGCAGCACCTGACGGCACACGGCCGGGTCGTTGTAGAGCGCGTGCATGCCTTCGAGATGGCTTTCGGCAAAGCGCTGGATCACGATCTTGCTGTCAGGTACAGGCATTGTGTTTCATCCTTTGAAAGACAAGTGGCCGATCAGTGTAGGGGGCAGCGACAAGCGCTGTCATCCGCGACTGCGTTGTGCACCCAGCCGCCACACCCGTGCAATATCCGCCGCCCGTTCGCGCAACAGCCTCGGCGCTTCGCTGCAGGCCTGCTCCAGGCTCATCGGCCCACCTGGCAAGGCGAACGCGGCGTCGACGCCATGGGCGTACATTTGCTCGTAGCCCTCGCCCAGCGTCCCGGCGATCACAATCACGGGAACGCCGTGCTGCTTGGCCACCCGTGCCACGCCAAACGGGGTTTTACCGCGCAGGGTCTGGGCGTCGAAGCGGCCTTCGCCGGTGATGACCAGGTCGGCGCCGCGTACCGCATCTTCCAGGCCCACCAATTCGGCGACCACGTCCACACCTGCGCGAAACTGCGCACCGAGGAAGGCTTTGGCAGCAAAGCCCAGCCCCCCCGCTGCGCCGCTGCCCGGCTCGTCGCGCACGTCCCGGGGCAACACCTCGGCGCAGTGGTCGGCGAAGTGTCCCAGGGCCTGGTCCAGTTGCTCGACATGGCGTGCAGTGGCGCCTTTTTGCGGGCCGAAAATCGCCGAGGCACCTTGGGGGCCGCACAAGGGGTTGTTGACGTCAGCGGCGATCTCGAAGCGCACCTGGGCCAGCCGCGAATCCATCGATTCAAGATTGATGCGAGCCAACTGCGCCAGGGCCAGGCCGCCGCGCGCCAGCGTTGCGCCTTGGGCGTCGAGCAGTTGCACGCCAAGGGCCTGCATGGCACCGGCGCCGCCGTCATTGGTGGCGCTGCCGCCAATCGCCAGGATGATCCGCTGGGCCCCGGCATCCAGGGCGGCGCGGATCAGCTCACCGGTGCCGAAGGTGCTGCTGGAACAGGCATCGCGCTGCCCCGGCGGGACCAGTTGCAAGCCGCTGGCTTCGGCCATCTCGATGATTGCCGTGGCACTCTCGGCCAACCAGCCCCAGCGGGCCTCAACGGTCCCGCCCAACGGGCCTTGCACGGTGCAACTGCGCAATTGGCCATGGCAGGCGGCGAGTACCGACTCCACCGTGCCCTCACCACCGTCCGCCATCGGGCACTTGATCAGCTCCGCATCGGGCCAGACCTGGGCCAACCCTTGGGCAATGGCCTGGGCCACGCCTTCGGCACTCAGGCTGTCCTTGAACGAGTCGGGGGCGATGATGACTTTCATGGGCTTTCTCCGGTTTTTATGACACCCATGCTGCCAGCTGGCACCGGCAATGACGCCTGTCCGATGCACAAGCGTGGCTGGGGTTTATTGTTCATTTGGACAAAACCTGCACAAACCATGGCTAACCTTTGGCCAGTAAGCTTACCTGTGGCCAGCGGCCTTGCTTGTGGCCAGGGGGCTTGCTTGTGGCGAGCGGGCTTGCCCCGCGCTGGGCTGCGTAGCAGCCCCAATAAGCCCACCGAGTTTTACCAGGTAGTCCGAGGGTGCAGGGTTTGGGGCTGCTGCGCAGCCCAGCGCGGGGCAAGCCCGCTCGCCACAGATAAGCCACAGCCATATCCATAGCCATATCCATAGCCGCAGCCCAGGATCAGAGGTGCGGGCCTTGGGGCAGCAGTTGCACCCCCAGGTACAGTGCAAGCATGCCATCCAGGGTCAAGGGGTCGACACCACTCAACTCGGCAATGCGTTCCATGCGGTAGCGCAGGCTGTTGCGGTGGATGCCCAAGGCGTCGGCGCAGGCCTGGCTTTGTCCGTCGTGCTCGCACCAACTGCGCAGCGTGGCCTGCAACTGGCCGTTGCTGTCCTTGGCCAGGACCTTGCGCAACGGGTTGAGTAACTCGTCCAGCGCATCGTCGTTGCGATGACGCCAGAGCATCACTGGCAACCGGTAGCGATTGAGGGTCAGCAGGCGCGACTGGGGTAGCACGTCGCGGCCATAGGCGAGCAAGTCCGCCACGCGACGATAACAGCGGCGCAAGCCCGTCAATCCATCGGCCTGACCACCTACGGCTACCCGCAAGACGTTCCAGCCCGAGGCATCGAGCTTTTCCAGCAGGCGCGGGTTGTCGATCGGCACCGTCGCAGGGCGACACCACAGCAACGAAAACTGCGCGGAGCTGACGCACCAGCTGTCCGGGTAACGCGATGCCAGCCAGGCCGCCAGGGCTTCGGCGCTCTGGCCGGGGCCCAGTTCAAACAGATAGGGGGTGCGCGGCAACTGCGGCTTGAGCCCCAGTTGCTGGGCCTCATCCACCAGGCGCGGTGATTCGCCACTGTCGGCCAGCAGCAACGCCAGCAGATCATCACAGCGTTGGCGCCGCCACTGTTGCTCGGCCTGTTGATGGCGCTGGCTGACCAGCATCTCGGCGGTCATGCGCACCAGCTCGGCATAGGTGCGCAGCAGCTGCGGTTCACCACTGATGCCCAGCACTCCGATCAGGCGCTGGTCATGCAGCAACGGCAGGTTGATCCCCGGCGCCACGCCCTTGAGATGCTTGGCGGTCTGGCTGTCGATTTCCACCACACGACCGTTGGCCAACACCAATTGCGCGCCTTCATGGCGGGTATTGATCCGCTCCGGCTCGCCGCTGCCGAGGATCAGGCCCTGGCTGTCCATGACGTTGACGTTATAGGGCAAAATGGCCATCGTGCGATTGACGATATCCTGCGCCAGGTCATGATCGAGTTCGAACATGGGGCTAAATTCCTTGAAAGCGCTGCATTAAGCGATTGTTCAAAGGCACAGCGCAATGGATCGATCGCTGTGCGGGGGCACAAAGACACGGCACCGTCCCGTGACCGAGACTCTTGGGGCGATCAACGTTACCCTCGCATCGCGAAAAATCATAATAAAGAGAGAACGCCATGTCACAGAGCGCCGCCGCTACCCAGGCCAACGATGACGACAAAAACGCCGTCTACAAGCGCATCACCCTGCGCCTGATCCCCTTCATTTTCATCTGCTATCTGTTCAACTACCTGGACCGCGTCAACGTCGGCTTTGCCAAGCTGCAGATGCTCGACGCCTTGAAGTTCAGCGAGACCGTGTATGGCCTCGGTGCCGGGATTTTCTTTATCGGCTACGTGCTGTGCGGCGTACCAAGCAACCTGGCGCTGACCAAGTTCGGGCCACGGCGCTGGATTGCGCTGATGATGATCACCTGGGGCACCCTGTCCACCTGCCTGTTGTTTGTCACCACACCAACGCACTTCTACACCTTGCGCCTGTTTACCGGTGCCGCCGAAGCGGGCTTCTTCCCGGGGGTGGTGCTGTACCTCTCGCAGTGGTTCCCGACCTTCCGCCGTGGGCGGATCATGGCACTGTTCATGTCGGCGATCCCGGTGTCGGGCCTGCTAGGCAGCCCGTTCTCCGGCTGGATCCTCAACCACTTCGCGGCCGGCCAGGGTGGCCTCGCGGGCTGGCAGTGGATGTTCCTGCTGCAAGGTGTGCCGACGGTCATCCTCGGTGCCCTCGCCTACTTCCTGCTCAGCGACAGTTTTGCCAATGCCAAGTGGCTGACCGCCCATGAGCGCGCGGTGCTCGAGGCCGACCAGGCCACCGACCTGGCCAACAAGCCCAAGACCACCACAGATTCGCTGCTGGAAGTGTTCAAGAACCCGGCGATCTGGGCCTTTGGCCTGATCTACTTCTGCATTCAGAGCGGCGTGTACGCCATCAACTTCTGGCTGCCGTCGATCATCAAGAACATGGGCTTTAGCGATAACCTGGTAATTGGCTGGCTCAGTGCGATTCCCTACCTGCTGGCGGCGGTGTTCATGCTGGTAGTGGGCCGCTCTGCCGACCTGCGCAAGGAGCGACGTTGGCATTTGGTGGTGCCGATGCTGATGGGCGCTGTCGGCCTGATCATCGCAGTGAACTTCGCCACCACCCCGGCCATTGCCATCCTCGGCCTGACCATCGCCACCATGGGCGCCCTCACCGGCCTGCCGATGTTCTGGCCGGTGCCCACCGCCATGCTCAGCGCCGGCGCGGCAGCGGGAGGCCTGGCGTTGATCAACTCCATGGGCCAGATGGCGGGCTTCCTGAGCCCGTATGTGGTGGGTTTTGTGAAGGATGCCACCGGCTCAACCGACCTGGCGTTGTACTTGCTGGCAGCGGTGATTGTCGCGGGTAGCGTGCTGGCGTTGCGCATGACCCGCACCCTGAAGGCCTGACACGCTCAAAAACATGTAGGAGCCGCTTTTTGTGGGAGCGAGCAAGCCCGCTCCCACATTTGGTTCGGTGTTTACAGCAGGCCGCCGCTGTCGAGGCCGGTGATATCTGTGCCGAGTTGCTCGGCGAATGATCTAACCTCATAACCAAAACCGCTCTAGCACGGGCTCCTCAGTACTGTTCAAAATCGAACAGTGGTTCAACACAGGTGTCGTTTTTTGGCATAAGCGACCCGCTGATTAAAACCAAATACCCCACAAAAACCCGCTTTGGCTCTTGGCATGCTTTCTGCTCTATCCCTGCCAGAGATTGACTATACGAATAGAAACTCGCCTCCACTCGTAGCCAATCACAGGGAATGCACAATTGAAGTTGATCTCAAGGCCTCTGCCTCAACTCTCCTCCAGCTCGTTTAAAACCGTCAGTGCCCTGACCTTGATCCTCGCCTCCCAATGGGCCCACGCCGAGGATTCGCGCCTGCAGACCGTAACGGTGCAGGCGAGCAAGGTCACCGCCAGCGAAGAAGCCCAGCTCAAGCTCGACGAGGTGGCCGGCGGCGTCAGCCTGGTCAAGGCCGCCGATGTCGAACGCGGCCGCTCGGCGACCCTGGAAGACACCCTCGCCTATCAGCCCGGTGTGTACGCGCAGTCGGCGGGCGGCAACGATGCCATCAAGATTTCCATACGCGGCTCCGGGGCCAATACCTCCCCTGGGTACTTTCGCGAAGGCACCAAGTTCCTGTTCGACGGCCTGGCCCTGACCGGCTCCGGCGGCACGCCTTATGAGCTGCTGGAAACCCAGGGCCTGGACTACACCGAAGTACTGCGCGGGGCCAATGCCTTCCAGTACGGCGCGCTGTCGCTGGGTGGCGCGATCAATATGGTGACCCACTCTGGCCTGACTGCACCGGGCAATCACGCACGCTTGGAGGCCGGCAGCTTTGGCTGGCGCAAGCAGCAACTGAGCACCGGCGGCGTGGTGGGCAATGGTGACTACTACGTCAGCCTGAGCAACTCCGAACGCGACGGTTACCAGGACTGGACCTTCACCAAGGCCAAGGGCGTGGTCACCAACTTCGGCTACCGCTTCAACCCCAAGCTGGAAACCCGGCTGTTCGTACGCTACCGCGAGGAATACCACGAAAGCTCCGGCACCCTGACCAAGGCCCAGCTCAAGCACAACTCGTCGCGAACCAACCCGGTGGCCCTGGCCAGCCGCGATGATTCGACCAAGCGCGGGTCGACCTGGGTCGGCAGCAAGACCACCTATACCTTCGACGATGACGCGACCCTGGATTTTGGCCTGGTCTATCACAACTATCCGCAGGTGCTGTACCGCAAGAGCACGGTCAACCCCAATTACTGGGACTGGCGCGACCTGAACCTGTCGCTGACCTACAACCGCAGCGACCAGATCCAGGGCCATACCAGCAATACGTCCCTGAGCCTGACCAGCACCCAGCACCTGCAGGCCGGGGTCAAGACCTACAACGGCAACCCCGCCTCCAGCACCTACGGCGCCCTGCAGAAACAGGCGCGCTACACCGGCTCGTTCGACCGCGTGTTTGCCGCCGGCAACGACCTGCAACTGACCGATCGCCTGTGGTTGTCCACCGGGCTGTCGCTGAGCCAGATCAAGCGCGATATCGAAGTGCTTTACTCGGACCGCGCCAATACGTCGCCCTACCCTGACCACTACGACTACGACAGTTGGAACGTCGCGCCGCGCCTGGGCTTGCGCTATGAAATCACGCCCAACTTCCAGGTGTTCGGCAACGTCAGCCGCTCCATCGACCCGCCCAGCAGTTGGTCGTCTTCAGGCTCTGGGGTGGCCAGCAACTACGCCAAGACACTCACCGAGCAGAAGGCCAATACCGTTGAGTTTGGCGTGCGCGGCAAAGCCGGGATTTTCGACGGCAGCCTGGCGGTGTACCGCTCGTGGATCAAGGATGAACTGCTCACCGTCGAGGTGATACCGGCCACCAACACCAGCGCGGCGGTCAACTCCACCTCCAACGCCAGCCCGACCATCCACCAGGGCGTCGAAGCCGGCCTGGATACCGAGCTGTGGCACAGCGCGCGCGGCGAAACAGTCAGCCTGCGCCAGGCCTACACCCTCAATGACTTCTACTACCGCAACGACGCACGCTTTGGCTCCAACGAGCTGCCGGGGCTGCCCAAGCACGTGTACCAGGCCGAGCTGCAATACCGCCATCCCGATGGGTTCTATGCCGGGGTCAATGTGCGCTCGGTATCGAGTACCGCCGTGGACTACGCCAACACCCTGTATGCGCCCTCCTACACGATCTTCGGCGCCAAGCTGGGGTACGAAGCCCCAAGCAAGAAATGGCAGGTGTACCTGGACGTGAAAAACCTCACCGACCAGAACTACGTTACCGCCATCCAGCCGATCTACGACGCCCAGGGCAAGGACGTTGCCGCGCTGTATCCAGGGGACGGCTTTGGTGCCTTCACCGGTGTGGCGTTCAACTTCTAAGGTGGGAGCCTTCACGATGCCGATCAATCACTGGAGCAGGTTCGGCCTGCTCCTGGGGTTGCTGCTGGTGAGCGCCTGCTCGCCGGACGCCCCACCGCCCAGCTCGGTGCAGCGGGTGGACGGGCACCTGGACGCCCAGGGCCTGCTCAGCTATGACCCCAGCGACTACCACGAAACCCGCCAGGGCACGCCGGGCGGCACCTTGCGCGTGTCAGCGGCGTTGGATACCGGCACCTTCGATGTGCATTCCAGTTACCACGGCAACGTGCAATGGCTGGCGCGCATCGTCTACGACTGCCTGCTGTATCAGGACGAGAACGGCAAGATTTCGCCCTGGCTCGCCAAGTCCTGGGACGTCTCGCCGGATGGCAAGACCTACACCTTCCACCTGCGTGACGACGTGACCTTCAGCGACGGCGAAAAATTCAATGCCGAGGCGTTGCGGGTCAACCTGGAGCATATGCGCGACCCGGCCACCAAATCACCGCTGGCCGCCGCGTATATCGCGCCCTACGTCGACGGCCGGATCATCGACGACTACACCTTCGAAGCGCACCTGCGCGAACCCTACTCGCCGTTCCTGTATGTGCTGGCGCAGTCCTGGCTGAGCATGGTCTCGCCCAAACAGATCCGAGAAGCACCCAAGAGTATTGCCGAGCACCCTATCGGCTCCGGGCCGTTCGTGCTGCAAAGCTATACCCGCGAACAAGGGGCAACCTTTACCAGGCGCGCCGACTACCACTGGGCTCCACCGGTCACCCGGCACATCGGCCCGGCCTATCTGGACCGTATCGAGCTGAGCATCATCCCCGAGGCCATGACCCGCTACAGCACCCTGCAATCCAAGCGTTCGGACTTCACCCTGGATGCCCCGGCGCAGAATACGGCGGCAATGCGCGCCTCGCAGAACCTGGTGGTACGCAACCGGATTCGCATGGCCAGCCCTTACCGCAGCCTCACGTTCAACACCCTGCGCTTCCCGTTCGACGATGTACGGGTGCGCAAAGCCGTCGCCCAGGCCATCGACCGTGACGGCCTGGCCTGGATCGCCGGGTTCGGTGAGTTCCTGCCCAAGAGCGATTACCTGGCGGTGAACACGCCGTTCTACGATCCGGCCTACCGCGATGTACTGAAGTACGACGTCGACGCCGCCAACCGCCAACTGGACGAGGCCGGCTGGACCGCGCGCGATGCCGAGGGCTATCGGGTCAAGGATGGCCGGCGCCTGTCGGCGCACTTGCTGGGTTTTGAAAGCCCGCCGTTCCCCAGCAGCGTCGCGGTGGCGGTGCAGGCGGATGCGAAAAAAGTCGGCATGCAATTCATCATTGAGATGATGCCCCTGGCCCAGCTCACCGACCGTCGTACCGCGGGCAATTACGACGCCATCGGCGGTGGCTATTGGCACACCAACACCCCCGACGGCCTGTACATCCTGTACCACAGCGACTCGCGGGCCTCGCCCACCAAAAGCGGCAACAACCTCAGCAACCTCAGCGACCCGCGCCTGGACCAACTGCTCAGCGCCGCCCGCCGTTCCCATGACCCGCGAGAACTGCAGGCCCTCTACAGCGCCGCGCAACAACGCCTGACCGAAGTGGTGCCAGCGGTGCCGGACTTCGAGAGCCAGGTGCTGATTGCCTATCGCACGGCGGTCAAGGGGCTGATCTTCGACACCGTGCACAACACCCCATTCTTTACCAGCGTATGGCTGGACCAGGAGGCACCATGAAACGGCTTGCCGCTCGACTACTGGCCGGCGTGGGCGTGCTGTGGGGCGCGGCCACCCTGACCTTCGTCGCTATTCACTTCAGTGCCGGCGACCCGGTGCTGGCGATTCTCGGCGGGCCGGATGCCATTCCCACCCCGCAGCAACTGGCCCAGGTCCGCGAGGAATACGGCTTCGACCAGCCACTGTGGGTGCAATACGGACGCTACGTGGGCCGCATTGCCCAGGGTGATTTTGGCGAGTCGTACCGCCTGCGCATTCCCGTGACCGAAGCCATCGGCAAGCAGATCGGCGCCACGTTGCAACTGGCCCTGAGCGCTGCACTGTTGGCCATCGGCCTGGCGCTGGCCAGCGCGGTGCTCACCGCCAAGCGCAACCCCTGGGTACGCCGCGTGGCGTCGGCCAGCGAGCTGGTGCTGTCGTCATCGCCGTCGTTCGTGCTGGGGATTTTGCTGTTGCTGGTGTTTTCGTTCCAGTGGCCGGTATTGCCGCCGGCAGGCTCCAACGGCTGGCAAACCCTGATCCTGCCGACCATCGCCCTGGCCCTGCCGATTGCCGGGATGCTCAGCCAGGTGCTGCGCCAGGAACTGGAAGACATCCTCGAACAACCCTTTATCGCCATGGCCCGCGCGCGCGGCCTGTCGCAGACCGCGGTGCGCCTGCGCCATGCACTGCGCCAGGCCCTGGTGCCGCTGGTGACCCTGTCCGGGTTCATCTTCGCCAGCCTGCTGGGGGGAGCGGTGGTCACCGAAATGCTGTTCGCCCGCCAGGGTATCGGGCGAATGATGCTCGATGCCGCCGTGGCCAAGGATGCGCCGGTGGTGCTGGGGATCACGTTGTTGGCGGCGCTGGTTTATGTGGTGGTGAACCTGTTGGTGGATGTGCTCAACGGGTTGATTGATCCACGGGTTAAACCGCGATGAACACCGGTTTTATGTGGGGCCGGGCTTGTGTGGGAGCGGGCTTGCCCGCGAAGGCGGTGTATCAGCCAACTATTTATCAACTGACCCTGCGCCATCGCGGGCAAGCCCGCTCCCACACAAGCCCGTTCCCACAGTGGATCACCGACAGCTTCAAATACTGTATTCAAGTAAGGAACCGAATATGAGCAACACCCAACTGCACGAACGCTTCGCCCCGGTTTTCCAGCGCATTGCCCAGGGCGCGGTGCAGCGTGAACAGGAGCGGACCCTGGCCTTCGACGCCGTCGGCTGGTTGAAACACGCCGGCTTCGGTGCCTTGCGCGTACCGCGTAGCCAGGGCGGCCTGGGCGCCAGCCTGCCCGAGTTGTTCGCCTTGCTCACCGAGTTGGGCAGCGCCGACTCGAACCTGCCGCAGATTGTGCGCGCACATTTCGGCTTCGTCGAAGGCCGGCTGGTGAGCCAGGACAGTGAATCCCAGGCGTACTGGTTTCCCAAGGTCGTCGCCGGGCAATTGTGGGGCGCAGCCATGGCCGAGCGCAGTGACACCACCACCAACTCGGTGACGCTCAAACCCACCGCCGCAGGCTGGCAACTGGACGGGCAAAAGTACTACTGCACCGGCACCTTGTATGCCGACTGGATCGCCGTGGCCGCCGCCGACGGTGCCGACTTTATCAGCGTGGTGGTGCCCACCGATGCGCCCGGCGTGACCCGCGTGGATGACTGGGACGGGTTTGGCCAGCGCCTGAGCGGCAGCGGCACCACGCGCTTCGACCAGGTGGCGGTGCCCGAGCATCAAGTACTGCGGCGCTTCAAGCCCGGCGAATTGCGGGCCGAGTCGTATATCTCGGCGTTCTACCAGTTGTTCCACCTGGCGACCCTGGCCGGGATCGCCCGGGCCGCGCTGCGCGATGCCGTGGAGTTTGTCCAGGGCCGCACCCGCGCCTTTGGCATCCCCGGGCAATCCAGCCCGCGCCTGGACCCGCTGGTGCAACGGGTGATCGGCAAGCTGTCGAGCCTGGCCTATGCCGCCGACAGCCTGGTACAGACCACCGCGCAGGTGCTGCAAACCACCCATGAGGCCGTGCTCGACGGCTCCATCAGCGAAGCGCAATACGTCGACGCCGATGTGCGTACCTACCAGGCACAGCAAGTGATCCTGCCGCTGGTGCTGGAAGCCACCAGCCTGCTGTTCGAAGTCGGCGGCGCCTCGGCCACCAGCCAAGTGCGGCGCCTCGACCGGCATTGGCGCAATGCCCGCACCCTGGCCTCGCACAACCCGGCGATCTACCGCGAACGGGCCCTGGGCGATTTCTACCTCAACGACGTCAGCCCCGCTGCCGCCTGGCGCGCCGCCCAGGAACAAGCCGTGGCCGACAACCCCGAGCATGCCAGCGCGCGCGACGAAGCCAGCGCCGTCTAACCCCAGGAACCTGCATGAAAAAGCACATGAGCATTGGCATGAACATCCTCGGTTTCGGCGCGCACGCGGCGGCCTGGCGGGTCGGCGAAGTGCCGGCGAATGCCTACCTGGATGTGGAGTACTACCGCAATATCGCGCGTATTGCCGAGCGCGGCTGCCTGGATGCAATCTTCCTGGCCGACGGCCCGGCGCTGGTGGGCGATGTGGCCACGCAGCCGGTGGGCCGCCTGGAACCGACCATCCTGTTGACTGCCGTGGCCCTGGCCACGCAACACATCGGCGTGATCGCCACCGCCTCCAGCACCTATAACGATCCCTACAACCTGGCCCGGCGCTTTGCCTCCCTGGACCATATCAGCGCGGGCCGCGCGGCCTGGAATGTGGTGACCAACGCCACCGATGCCGCCGCACAGAATTTTGGCCTGGCCAACCAGCTGCAGCACGCGCAGCGCTATGCCCGCGCCGAGGAGTTTATCGATATCGCGTGCAAGCTCTGGGACAGCTGGGAGGACGACGCGATCATCGGCGATGCCGGCAGCGGGCGCTACGCACACCCCGACAAGATCCACAGCCAGGACTTTGTCGGCCAGCACTTCTCCATCAAGGGCCCGCTGAACCTGCCCCGCTCGCCCCAGGGCCGCCCGGTGCTGGTGCAGGCAGGCTCGTCGGAAGGCGGCAAGGCCCTGGGCTCGCGGTATGCCGATGCAATTTTCACCACCCAGACCAGCCTGGAAGATGGCCAGCACTTCTACCGTGACATGAAGCAACGCGCCGCGCACTGGGGGCGCAACCCCGAGCACCTGAAAATCATGCCGGGCCTGTCCACGGTGATCGGCAGCAGCGAGGCCGAAGCCCATGCGCGCTTTGATCAACTCAATGCCTACCACGGCGAACATGGCCTGATCCAGCAGGTGGCCGCGCGGATCGGCATCCCGGCCGAAGAGCTGGAGCTGGATGCGCCGCTGCCCTGGGCGCGGATCGGTGAAGTGGGCACTTATGAGCAAGGCTCCCAGGGGTTTCTCGAAGCCCAGCTCAACCTGGCCCGCCGCGAAGGCCTGACGGTGCGTGAACTGTCCCGACGCATCCTGGTCGGCCATCGGCTGCTGGTGGGCACCCCGGAACAGGTGGCCGACACCCTCGAACACTGGTTCCTCACGGGCGCGGCCGATGGCTTCAACATCATGCCGGACATGTTTCCCTCGGGGGTCGAGGTGTTTGTCGATGAGGTGGTGCCGCTGCTGCGCAAGCGCGGGGTGTTCCGCCATGAATACAGCGGTAGCACGTTGCGTGAGCATTTGGGCTTGCCGTACCCGCAAAGCCAGTATGCAAGGAGCCGCCATGAAACCCACTAACCCTGTGGCGAGCGGGCTTGCCCGCGCGGGGCTGCGCAGCCCTCCCGGCCCTCTATCGGGCAACCCCGTTCTGCGCGCTATGTTGGGGCTTCTTCGCCGCCCAACGCGGGCAAGCCCACTCGCCACAAGGGGGCGCGCCACTGTCAGGCCTGGGTTGGCCCTGGCCTGGCTGTTTTTGATCGCGCTTATCCTCGCCGCCATTGCCCCCCATTGGCTGACCGGCGTCGACCCACTGGCCGCCGCCGCCCGCAACGCCTACCTGCCCCCCAGCAGCAGCCACTGGCTGGGCACCGATGAAAACGGGCGCGATGTACTCGCCCGCTTGATCCACGGGGTGCGTCCTTCGCTGTTGATGGGCCTGGTGTCCACAGCCATCGGCCTCGGCGCCGGGATCATCCTCGGCTTGGCGGCGGGACTTGGCCCGCGCCTGGTGGATGGCGCAATCATGCGTTTGATCGATGTGTTGCTGGCGTTTCCCGACCTGCTGTTGGCCCTGGTGATCATCACGTTCTGGGGCCAGGGCCTGTGGATCACGCTGATCGCAGTGGGCGTGGCGAGCATCCCGCGCTTTGCGCGAATGGTGCGTGCGCAGACCCTGGTAGTGCGCGATGCGCCCTACGTCGAAGCCGCCACCACCCTCGGCCGGCATCGTGCAGCCGTGGTGTTGCGGCATGTGCTGCCCAATGCGATCAAGCCGATCCTGATCCTCGCCACCATTGGTATCGGGCACAACATCATCACCGGCGCGGCCTTGAGTTTCTTAGGCTTTGGCGCCTCGCCGCCCGCGCCGGAATGGGGTTCGATGCTCGCCATGGGCCGCAATTACCTGGCCAATGCCTGGTGGTTGGTGGCCTGGCCGAGCGTGGCAATCATCCTGACGGTGGTGTCGATCACCGCCATTGGCCGTGACTGGCTGGCACGCAGTGAGGGTAAATCCCGATGAGTACGTTAGTTCAAGTGCAAGACCTGCGGGTGCAGTTTGGCCACACACCGATTATCAAGGGCATATCGTTCAGCCTGGCCGCCGGTGAATGCCTGGCGCTGGTGGGCGAGTCTGGCTCGGGCAAAACCGTCACCTCACGCACCCTGAGCGGCCTGAGCGGCGCCGGCTCACGGGTACAGGCCGAACGCCTGGCGTTTGCCGACATCGACCTGCGCCAGTTGGACGACCGTGCCTGGCAGACCCTGCGCGGTGCGCAGATCGGCTTTGTGATGCAAGACGCCCTCGGCTCCCTCGACCCCCTGCGCCCGGTGGGCAAGGAAATTGCCGAACCGTTGCGCTTGCACACGCAACTGGATCGCGATGCGCGCCAGGCACGGGTCATCGAATTGCTACGTTCGGTGGGTGTCCCACAACCGGAACTGCGCGCGTTGCAGTACCCCCATCAACTGTCGGGCGGGCTGCGCCAACGGGCCCTGATCGCCTCGGCGATTGCCGCAGGCCCGCGGCTGTTGATTGCCGATGAGCCGACCACGGCGCTGGACGCCACGGTACAGGCGCAAGTCCTGGCGCTGCTGGAATCCCTGCGTTCCCAGGCCATGGCGATGCTGGTGGTCAGCCACGACCTGGCGGTGGTGTCGCGCCTGGCGGACCGGGTGGCGGTGATGCATCACGGGGTGATTGTCGAGCAGGGCCCGGTGGAGGCGATCCTGCATGATCCGCAGCACCCTTACACCCAATCGCTGCTGCGGGCCGGGCGCGCCGTGCATTTCCAACGACCGAACCGGGCGGCGCCGAAGGTGGCCAGTGTCGAGCGTTTCGACCTGCCGTTGATCGAGGCGCGCAACCTGCAAAAAACCTTTATCGGCCCCGACGGCCAGCCCCATGTCGCGGTACACAACGCCAGCTTCAGCCTGCGGGCTGGGGAAACCCTGGGGATTGTCGGCGAGTCCGGCAGTGGCAAGACCACCCTCACCCGCATGCTGCTAGGGCTGGAACGCCCGGACGCCGGCGATGTGTGGCTTAACGGGCGGCCCTGGAGCGCACTCAACGATCAGCAACGCCGCCAACTGCGCCAGCGCATCCAGGTGGTGTTCCAGGACCCGCAAAGCTCGTTTGACCCGCGCTACACCGTGGCCCGGGTGCTGAACGAGGCGCTGCAAGTGGCGGGCCTGCCACGCCGCGAATGGCCGGCACGCACCCTGGAGCTGCTGGAGTTGGTGCGCCTGGATGCCCGCGTGCTCGACCGCCGCCCCTTGGAGCTTTCCGGCGGCCAGCGGCAACGTATCGCCATTGCCCGGGCGCTGGCGCCCAACCCCCAAGTGCTGGTGTGCGACGAGCCGGTGTCGGCCCTGGATGTGTCGGTGCAGGCGCAGATCCTCGCGCTGCTGGCCGACCTCAAGTCACGCCTGAAACTGGCCTGCCTGTTCATCTCCCACGACCTGGGCGTGATCAACCAGGTCAGCGAACGGGTGCTGGTGATGAAGGACGGCGAAGTCGTGGAAAGCGGCACCGTGCGCGACGTATTTGACCACCCCCAACATGCCTACACCCGCGCCCTGCTCGACGCCATCCCGCAGATCGACCGGCCGGCTCCGGTGCCCGAGCACCACTTCATTACCTATGCCATTGCCATATAAGGATTGTCATGAGCTTTTTGTCCGTGCCAGAGCTGTTGCAGCGTGCCGCCGTGTTATTGCCGCAGATCGCCGAGGGCGCCGCCGAACGCGAGCGCACCCGGCAACTGCCCCATGAGCAGATCCGCCAGTTGGCCGCAGCGCGCCTGCTGACCCTGCGGATTCCCCAGCGCTATGGCGGCAGCGAGTCCAGTGTGCGCGAGGTGGTGCAGTTCGTGATCGACCTGGCGGCAGTGGATTCCAATATCGCCCAGTCCCTGCGACCCAGCTTTGCCTTTATCGAGAGCTTGCTGGTGCAAAAGTCCGAAGCCGAGCGCCAGTTATGGTTTGCCCACTACCTGCAAGGCGAGGTGTTCGGCAACGCCGGCTGGGAAATCGGTGGCGCCAACGGCCAGGTAAGCGCGCGGATCGTGCCTGAGGGCGAACACTTTCGCGCCAATGGCAGCAAGTACTACAGCACTGGCGCGCTGTATGCCGATTGGGTCAGCGCAGTAGCCCTGGATGAAAACGAGGAGCCGGTGTCATTCGTGGTGCCCCGCGACCGCGAAGGCCTGGAACTGGTGGATGATTTCGACGCCATGGGCCAGCGCCTGACCGCCAGCGGCACCACGCGCCTGAACAACGTGCTGGTGCGCCGCGAAGAAATCCGCACACGGGTGGTGGAGGAAGGCCAGCGTTCGATCATCACGCCGTTCCTGCAACTGTTCCTCGGCGCGGTGCAGGCCGGCATCGCGCGCAATGCCTTGGACGATGCGGTGGCCTTCGCAAAGGAACATGCGCGGCCGATCAAGCACAGCAGCGCCAGCCGCTCGGTGGACGATCCCTATGTGGAGTTTTCCGTGGGTGAGATCTCGGCACGCGCGTTTGCCGCTGAAGCCGTGGTGTTGCGTGCGGCTGACCGCATCGACGCCGCGTGGGCCAATGCACTGGATCACCAGTCGGTGACCCGCGCAGCCATTGACGTGGCCCAGGCGCAATACATCGCCGCCGAGTCGGCACTCAAGGCCGCTGAACTGCTGTTCGACGTGGGCGGCGCTTCCACTACCGGGCGCAGCCATAACCTCGACCGGCACTGGCGCAATGCGCGCACCGTGGCCAACCACAATCCCCGGCACTGGAAGGCCGCGGTGGTCGGCGCCTATCGGCTCAAGGACACCGAGCCACCGACGTCGGGCTTGTTCTAGAGCCTTGCTCTCTGGTATTGCATAGCAACTGTCTGCGCTTTTGAGGAGTTCACCATGATTTACCGCACACTGGGCCAGTCCGGGCTCAAGGTCAGCCCACTGACCCTGGGCACCATGATGTTTGGCGAACAGACCAACACCGAAGACTCGCTGCGCATCATCGACAAGGCCTGGGACCAGGGCATCAACTTCATCGACACCGCCGACGTCTACACCGGCGGGCGCTCGGAAGAAATTGTCGGCGAAGCCATCAGCCGGCATCGCGACGATTGGGTCGTGGCCTCCAAAGTCGGCTTCGGCCCGCCGGACGGCCTGCCAAACCGCAGCGGCCTGAACCGCAAGCGCATTTTCAACGCACTGGAGGCCAGCCTCACCCGCCTCGACACTGACTACCTGGACATCTACTACCTGCACCGCGAAGACCACGCCACCCCATTGGAGGTCACGATTTCGGCGATTGGCGATCTGATCCGCCAGGGCAAGATCCGTTATTGGGGACTGTCCAACTACCGGGGCTGGCGCATCGCCGAAGTGGTACGCGTGGCCGAACGCCTGGGGGTGGATCGGCCGATCATCAGCCAGCCGTTGTACAACATCGTCAACCGCCAGGCCGAGGTGGAACAGATCACTGCAGCGGCGGCCTATGGCCTGGGCGTGGTGCCCTACAGCCCGCTGGCCCGTGGCGTGCTCAGTGGCAAGTACGCACCGGACATCACCCCCGAAGCCGGCAGCCGCGCCGCCCGCCAGGACAAACGCATCCTGGAAACCGAATGGCGCGTGGAATCGCTGCGCATCGCCCAGCAGATCCAGCAATACACCCAAGGGCGTGGCGTGGGGATTGTCGAGTTTGCGATTGCCTGGGTCCTGAACAACCAGGCGGTCAGCTCGGCGATTGTCGGGCCGCGTACCGAGGCGCAGTGGGACGCCTATACCGGGGCGCTCGAGGTGCAGATCAGTGCTGAGGATGAGGCGTTTATTGATTCGCTGGTGACGCCGGGGCATGCGTCGACACCGGGGTTCAATGATGTGGGGCACTTTGTCTCGGGGCGAGCTGTACGGCCTTAACGGATGATCTGAGTAAAACGGGGGAAGAGTTTCCCCCGCATTAAACGTGACTGACAGTCGAGCGCTATAGGGGCTGATCGAAAAAGCTGTTTGGGTTGATGCTCCCGCTCTGCACATAGAAGTCCGAGTCACTAAAGACACTGACGTCATACTCAGGCATCGCGCGATCTGCACCAAAAGGTTTGAATGTACTCCCCACTTTTCCGCTGTTGAGCAGGCTCTCTAATGCTTTCTCCATAGCCTGCTGCGTTGGAAACTTGGCCAGCCCGAAATTCGGATCGTAAAAAAAGAAACTTTTATTATTATTTTCTACAATCACCCCGGCAATAACGCCATGCCCCTTATCACTTATCTTAAATGTGGTGGTCGCCGTGGCATTGCCCAGCTCTCCGATAATATCCTTGTAGGTCATCCTCTTAACCGGTTGACTGCCATGGAAACTGTAAGCGACATTATTATGCAGCGAACTAAGATCCTTTCTGAAATTCAGGATCTTGGGATCTTTTGACGCAACTGTAGCCTTATATAGGTTAGCCATCAGCACATCTTCTTTCCCCTGAGATATAGCCAGGGCCATGCTATTCGAGAGGGCAGCACACTCACCATTACTTAACACATCAACTTCTGACAGGTAAAGATTTTGTGGCATTCCTTTAGCGGTACCGCCTGCAGCCTCGACCTCACTTTTAAAATGTAAAAAATCCTCAAGACTTTTACCCGCCTTACGTTTTTCCAGAACCCTGACCAAGACACCTATTTGTTCTGAGGTTCGCTCGGGCTTCAAAGCGAGCTCTTTGATCTGAGAACTTTTCATGCCTTTATAGTAGCCATCGATACTGTCCGGGCTTCCGCTATTGTAACCCCGCTCATAACTTGCACTATCAGGACCGTATTTTGCGTTATCCATTTTAACTCTGAACTTGTCGTTAATAAATGGATCTACGGGCTGCCAGTTTTCTCCGAATAAATATTCTTTCCATCCGTCAATTCTGTTCTGACTGGAAGGTGTAGAAGACGAGCCAACTCTTGCTTCCCAGACGCCGGCTTCATTAGGCTTAGCGACAGTGCTGCTGCTTACCAGTTTCGATGGATCTTTTGGGTCTGGCACCCGTAGCAGGTAGTGCGTCCCGTCCCCGGCATCCGGTTTATCAGCAGCAAAATATTTGCTGCCATTAAACTCTATCTCACGTATCCCCGCGTCACTCCTGGATAACGGAGCCGTATTGAGTCTGAACTGCTTGACTCCCTTGCCAATATCATCGGCAGCGTTCCCCGCCCATTTAATCCCCTGCACACCGCCCTCCCATTTGACTCCCGAAACGCCAGGACTGCGAGTAAAACCAAGCATCTTTTTTGTAAAGGTGGAAAGCGGAGGAAACGCCGATTTCACGGCCCGAACAGCCCCTTTGCTCAAACTGGACGCCACTTCTCCGACAGGCAACGTGAAAGAAAGCAGGTCTACCCATATCTTGGCAACGCCCTCTATGGGGCGGCCTGCAATGATGGCCTCGATGCCGTGCCAGAAGGGAACAAATCCCTTCAGAAACTCTCGACGCTTATCCCTGGACGCACTGAATTCCTTATAATTCTTCCTATCGTCTTTTTCGGCCTGGGTTACACGTTCGGGATCCTCTTCTGCCATATACAGCAGATCCAGATCTTTAGCATAAAACAACTTCTCCGAGATATTATTTGCAATGTCATTGGATCGCTTGGAGGATAAAGATTGCGGCGTGGCTTGTTCGCCTGAACTGGCCTCGGCATCGGAAAACTTGCCAAGAGGCTCTAACGTATAGAGCTTCGCATGAAAAACCTCGTTATTCGGCCGAAGACCGGACTGGCTATCAACCTTAGGTTGATACTGAGCGCCCTGTAGGCTCGGCTTGTCCCACACAGAAAACTCTTTGGAATAACTGCCGTCTTCAAGTTTTTTTTGCCCAATCGCACTACTCCCATTGAAAACGCCAGCATAATTATTTCGCTTGCGTGCAATGCCGCGCGCAGGGTCAATTTCATAGATCGTTGTTTTTCCCTTATACACTGCTTTAATCAAAAAACTTCCACGTTCCAGGTCGTCTTTGTCCCCGGGGGGCTTCAGCGCATAAGTGCTTACCGCACCATGCTCTATGGCGATCCGGTCTTCCGGGCTCAACGTCGAAATCAGTTGTTTTATAAGAACACCGTAAGCTTTTTTTTTGTTTGCAAGATCAGCCTTGAAGTCGTCAGCAAACCTCTTGTCGTCATAGAGGGCGGTTGGGTACTTCTTATTATCCGGATCGTTGTGCCCAGCGATGGGCGACACCCACTGCGTCCCGGTAAAGTAATTTTTGCGCATAGGCATTGGAGTCGTAAGACTGGTAATGGCCTTTGCCATCTCCTCCAGATGTAAATCGAGCGCCGACGCTGCTTTGTGAATATCATCTTTTGAGTAGTCGTTTTTTTTCGCAAGAATGCCATTGGCCACGGCCCAATCCAACGCAGGTGCAATTCTTGTCGACGCAATCAGCGCCTCTTGCTCTGGCGTCGTAGCCTCAGCACTCATTTTGCCGGGATAAGCGATCAACTGCTCCCGAGTCATCCGCTTGGAAGACCCCGGTTCAATCATTTCGGCAAGATTGATACCGTGCTGGTAATTCACCCAAACTGCGGAGGTTTTGGTTAACCCATCCCCAGCATCTTCGCTCGCCGCTTGAGGCTGTCCTGCCGGGCCCACCGCCGATGCCGACGAGCCAACAGAACGCAGGTCGCGCCTCCCCCCGTCTTGAACTGCACGCGTATCCTCAGGAGGAAGAGTTGGATACCGCGTAGATGGCAAGCTATTCACATCGGTTTTCATCATCAGTCATCTTCTTTTACGGAGTTTTCCCTGGCTCACGTGAGACGCACAGCCTGGATTACTGATGTATGTGAATGTTGCCTACAAATTTGTTCCAGATGATGGATGACAAAGTATTACCAAGTTTTCACGGGTCCCGATGAACCGCTTAGCCCAGCGGCACATCCAGGCTGACCTTGACCCGGTCCATCACCACGATGCTGCGAAACCATTTGATATTGCGGTTCTCGTAGAACAGCGTGCGCGCCAGGGTTTCGTAGGCCTTCATGGTTTCCACCACGACCACCAGCATAAAGTCCGCATCGCCGGTGACGTAGTAGCACTGCTGCACCTCGGGGATCGACATCTGCGCCTTGAGCACGTCAAGGTCTTCGATATGGGTGCGCTCGGCGTGCACTTCCACCAGGATCGTGATCGGCTTGCCCACCGCGTCCTGATTGACCACCGCCGTATTCGCGCTAATCGCCCCGCTCTGCTCCATGCGTTTGATGCGCCGCTGTACCGCTGCGGTCGACAGGTTGACCTGCTCGCCAATCACCCGCAGCGCGGTGGTGTTGTCCCTTTGCAGGTGCTTGAGAATCGCGCGGTCGAAATCATCCAGGGGCGGCGGAGGGTTGACGGGCATGCTGGCGAACCTTGGGCGTGAGAAAATTTCCCATAAGATGCCGTAAAACAGAGCAAACGTCTCACCTCAAAAGCAATATATTCCCACCTGGAATCTCCCCCTCTTTTGTTTGAATCGGTTTGGCGAGGACTGCGTGTCTAAAGGCGTTGTTTTATCGGTAGCGGCCTCGGTGTTGTTTGCCGTGATGTATTACTTCACATCACTGCTCACGCCGTTGAGTGGCCTGGAGATTTTCGGTTGGCGCATGTTGCTGACCGTGCCGTGTATGACGGTGTTCATGGTGGTCAGCGGTGAGTGGCGCCACGTGTGGGAGTTGCTGCGTTTGCTTGCGGGCAAACCACAGCTGATCGGTGGGATTGTGCTGTCGTCGGTGCTGCTGGGGGTGCAGTTGTGGCTGTTTATGTGGGCACCGCTCAATGGCCGCAGCCTGGATGTCTCCCTGGGCTACTTCTTGCTGCCACTGACCATGGTCCTCACCGGACGCCTGGTGTATGGCGAAAAGCTCTCGCGGCTGCAACTGATCGCGGTGGTGTTGGCGGCGATTGGCGTGCTTAACGAGTTGTACCAGGTGGGCGGTTTCTCCTGGGCGACGCTGCTGGTGATCATCGGTTATCCGATCTACTTCGTGCTGCGCAAACGCTTGGCGACCGACCACTTGGGCGGCCTGTGGCTGGATATGGCGCTGATGCTGCCGGTGGCGCTGTGGTTTGTCCAAAGTGGCGAGCAGGGCTTCGCCGTGCTGGATGCACACAAAGGCTTATATGGGTTGATCCCGATGCTCGGGCTGATCAGTGCTTCGGCGCTGGTGTGCTACATCATCGCCAGCCGGCTGTTGGCGTTCAGCCTGTTTGGCCTGCTCAGCTATGTGGAGCCGGTACTGTTGCTGGGGGTGGCGCTGCTGCTGGGGGAAAGTATCGGGCCGGGTGAGTGGTTGACCTATATCCCGATCTGGCTGGCAGTGATGGTGTTGGTGTTTGAAGGGTTCAAGCACCTGATGCGGCAGCGTAGAGCCTGACCCAATAACTGTAGGAGCGAGCTTGCTCGCTCCTACAAAAAGCCCTGTCAGTCGGTGGTCAGTACGCCGCGACGAACCTGGTCACGCTCGATGGATTCGAACAGGGCCTTGAAGTTGCCTTCGCCAAAGCCGTCATCCCCTTTGCGCTGGATGAACTCGAAGAACACCGGGCCCATCAGGGTTTCCGAGAAGATCTGCAGCAGCAGGCGCTTGTCGCCGGCCACGGACGAGCCGTCCAGCAAAATACCCCGGGCCTGCAATTGGTCTACCGGTTCGCCGTGGTTTGGCAGGCGGCCTTCGAGCATTTCGTAGTAGGTGTCTGGCGGCGCGGTCATGAAGCGCATGCCGATCTTCTTCAACGCGTCCCAGGTCTTGACCAGGTCTTCGGTGAGGAAAGCTACGTGCTGGATGCCTTCGCCGTTGAACTGCATCAGGAACTCTTCGATCTGGCCTGCGCCCTTGGACGACTCTTCGTTCAACGGGATGCGGATCATGCCATCCGGGGCGCTCATGGCCTTGGAGGTCAGGCCGGTGTATTCACCCTTGATGTCGAAGTAGCGCGCTTCACGGAAGTTGAACAGCTTCTCGTAGAAGTTGGCCCAGTAGACCATGCGCCCGCGATAGACGTTGTGGGTCAGGTGGTCGATAACCTTCAGGCCTGCGCCCACCGGGTTGCGGTCCACACCGTCGATAAACACGAAGTCGATATCGTAGATCGAACTGCCTTCGCCGAAACGGTCGATCAGGTACAGCGGCGCGCCGCCGATGCCCTTGATGGCCGGCAGGTTCAGTTCCATCGGGCCGGTTTCGATATGGATCGGCTGGGCGCCAAGTTCCAGGGCGCGGGTGTAAGCCTGTTGCGAGTCCTTGACGCGGAACGCCATGCCACACACCGACGGACCATGCTCGGCGGCAAAGTACGAAGCGATGCTGTTGGGCTCGTTGTTGAGGATCAGGTTGATCGCGCCCTGGCGGTACAGGTGCACGTTTTTCGAGCGGTGGGTCGCAACCTTGGTGAAACCCATGATCTCGAAGATCGGTTCCAGGGTGCCCGGGGTCGGCGATGCGAATTCAATGAATTCAAAGCCCATCAGGCCCATTGGGTTTTCGTATAGATCTGCCATGATTTGGCGCCTCATCATCTTTTTAGAATTAAGTAAATTAATTGCCAGCAAGGATGAGGTAGGTAGGTGGCGCACAGGAAATGCCCCGCACGCTGCGGGCGAGGAAGTCACCGTAGATGAGTTGGAACCCGAGTAGCTTCATGGTTGGATCATTCTCTTACGGGCGTCTCTGACGGACGAGGCCTGCATGGAAACAGGCGCTTATTCTTGTATGCGTAAACCGATTCTACACAGCGTAAACAGCTTTGTCCGTATTCCTTATCAAATCCCTATGCCCTGGCGGGCGCAAGGGGTTTATTGCCCAGGTAGATGCCCAGCAGGATCAACGCCCCACCGAAGCACATCGCAGTGCTCAGTTGCTCGTCGAGCAGCAACGCGCCACACACCACGGCCGTCAGCGGGTTGAGGGCGATAAACACACCGGCGCGGGTCGCGCCGATACGCCGGATACCGTCGTAATAACCGATATAGGCCAGGGCCGAACCCAATACGCCGAGGTAAAGCAGGCCCAACAGATGCGGCCAATGGATGGCATCCAGCGCTTGCACGGTCAACCGGCCAGTCACCAGGGTGGCGAGGCACAGCATCAAGGTGCCCAGCAGCACCGACCAGGTCACCGTCTGCAAGGGGCCAAGGCTATGGTTCAGCGTGCGTGAACCCAGGGAATACACGCCCCAACTCACCACACAGCCAAAAATCAACAGGTCGCCGATCCACGCATCTGCCCTGCCCTGCAACAGCAATGGGTTGCGGCTGACAATCACACACGCGGCGCCCCCCAGGCACAGCGCGATGCCCAGCAGTTGGCGGCGCCCCAATCGCTCCTTGAACCACCAGCATGACGCCAGGCCTATCACCGCCGGGTTGAGGGCCACAATCAAGGAGGCGCGCGAGGCATTGATAAAATGCAGGCCATAGAAGAAACACAGGTTGTAGAAGAAGATTCCGAAAAAACCCAGTAGCACCAACCGCACCATTTGCGCAGGCGTAGGGCACGCCAGGGGAATCCGGGCAAAGGCCATGAACAGCAGTAACGCCAGGCTGGCCAGGATAAAGCGCAGGCTGGCCGTCAGCAGGGGATCCAGATCCGCGGCGAGAAATCGGCCGGCAACAAAAGTGCCGCCCCAGATCATGGTGACGGCCGCGAGCTTGGCGTAGGTCAGGCGGTCGCCAGCAAGCACAAAGGTTGAACTGAGCATAAGGATCCTGGGTATTTGGCAGGCTGATTGGCGTATTCTTTTCCTAATGCCAAGTCATCGTAAAATGAGCAAAACCTCATGACCCTCACACAATTGGAAATCTTCTCGCTGGTGGCACAACTGCAGGGTTTCACCAGCGCCGCCCATCGGCTGGGCATCAGCCAGTCGGCGGTGTCCCATGCCATCAAGTCTTTGGAGCAGGAACTGGGGGTGGAGCTGTTCCGTCGCCAGCAGTCACGGGTCGAACTCAGCGATATCGGCCAGCAATTGCTGTTGAGGGCGCGGGCGATGCTCGGGCTGGCCAGTACCTTGCAACAGGAAGCAGCCGATGCCCGAGGCATGAAAAGCGGGACGCTGCGCATCGGCTCCTTCGGGCCAACCGCGTCCATTCACCTGCTGCCCAGGATCCTTGAACACTTTCGCCAGGCCCACCCGGGAATCGAGGTGCATGTGGATGAGGGCCCCGACCGTCAAGTGCTGCAATGGCTGGAAGAGCGACGCATCGACGTGGGTTTTGTGGTGTTGGAACAGGAGCGCCTGGACACCTTTACGCTGTTCGAAGACCAGATGGTCGCCCTGCTTCCCGTAGGGCATGCCCTCGCCCTCCAGGCCAGCGTAAAACTCAAGGACTTGTGTCACGACCCGTTTGTCCTGACCGAGGCCGGCTCTTCAGAGTTGGTAGAGCGCTTATTCCACAGTGCCCGGCTCAAACCCAACGTGCGCTACCGCTGTTCGCAGCTGCTCAGCACCCTGGACACCGTCAGCCGGGGCGCGGGCGTGAGCGTAGTGGCCCAGGCCTCGCTGCCCCAGGACGATCAGCCACGCTACGTGCAGCGGCCATTAACGCCCAGGGTGGCGCGGCAAATCGGTTTGGCGGTGCTGGACCGGCGCCAGTCGTCTCCGGCAACCCTGGCATTTATCCAGATGGCGCAGAGCGTGACCGCTGATTTTTTGTCAGGGCGGTGACTCATCCAAGCAGTGACGCAATAGACCAGACAGTCTTTCCCCGTCAAAATGTGTTGCAAGGTTTGGCAAAGATACCCACACGCACAGCGAGTCAAGTGGCTAGATCAACGTGCGGCAGATGCTAATTTCCAGAGGCCAACTATCCTCCAGATATCCGACGTATTGCCTGTAGCCGTTACCAGGCGTCTCCCTCATTCCGCTACAGGCTGCACACATGCCACTTACCCTCAAAGGCCCGCGCAAACGCGCTGCCCGTTACTCGATCTCCATACTGTGCGGCCTGCTGCCGATTCTGCTGGGTGTGCTCATCCTGTATGTGCAGGCACAACGCACCCTGGAGCAAAGCACCGAGCAGACAGCCATTGAGGCCGTGCGCCAATTCGACCTGATGCTCGATAACACCGCACTCGCCGCCCAGGAACTGCTGCCACTGGCCGGCAAGGACTGTGACAACGCAGCGCAACTGGCGCTGCGCGAGCAAGTCACGCGGCGCCCGTTCGTGCGCGCAACCACGTTGTCCTGGCAAAAAACCATTTATTGCACGTCGTTGTTTGGCGGCGATCGTGTATCGGCGGTCAACCCCGACGACTACGTCAATGGCCGCCTGTGGCTGATGAATGGCAACCCGGTCACGCCCAATACCGCGCTGCTGGTGTACCGGCTGGTGGAAGGTGACAAGGCGGCGTTTGCCTCGATTGACGGCTATCACCTGACTAATGCCCTGCGCCTGATCAGCCGTTACGCCGACCTCGTGTTGCAGGTGGGGCCCAATTGGTTGGGCAGCGACGGCCAAGTCCACACCAGCGCGCCGCCGGTCTTTGCCGTGGCCCATCACCAACTCGGTTCCCAGCGTTATGCCTACAGCGTGGAAGCCGGGATGCCCGAAGGTGAAGTGTGGCGTTACATGGAGGCGCGCTACCCGGCCTTGTTCAGCCTGGTGGTGTTTTTCGGGGTGCTGGCGGGCACGCTCGCGCACTGGCTGCAAAAACGCTCCTCGGCCCCCACCCATGAACTGCAGCGGGCCCTGGGCGCCAATGAATTCGTGCCGTACTACCAACCGGTGGTTCGCGGCGACAGCCTGCAATGGGCCGGCTGTGAAGTGCTGATGCGCTGGCAGCATCCAAAGGAAGGCCTGGTACGCCCGGACCTGTTTATCCCCCTGGCCGAGCACTCCGGGCTGATCGTGCCCATGACCCGCGCGCTGATGCGCCAGGTTGCCACACAACTGGCGCCCCATGCCGACCGCCTGGGCGAGAACTTCCACGTGGGCATCAATATCACCGCCCGGCATTGCCAGGACCTGGAGTTGGTGCAGGATTGCCGGGAGTTCCTCGCGGCCTTCAAGCCGGGCCAGGTCCTGTTGACCCTGGAGCTGACCGAGCGCGAACTGATCGAACCCACCGACGTCACCCGTCAGTTGTTCCAGGCCTTGCACGAACTGGGGGTGATGATCGCCATTGATGATTTCGGCACCGGGCACTCCAGCCTCGGTTACTTGCGCAACTTCAATGTTGACTACTTGAAGATTGATCAAAGCTTCGTGGCGATGATCGGAGCCGATGCTTTATCGCGGCATATACTCGACAGCATCATCGAGTTATCGGGCAAGCTTGACTTGGGCATCGTCGCCGAAGGCGTGGAAACCCAAGAGCAGTGCGATTATCTGGCGGCACAAGGCGTGGACTTTTTGCAGGGTTACCTGTTTGGCCGCCCAGTGCCGTTTGACGCATTCATTCAATCTTTGCGTGGCGCTTGAATATCGATCTAGCATCATTGTGAAATATTGTTATTTATACAAAAGACATGATTTACTCGTGACTCATTAACTACTACAATTTTTCCTGCCTGCGCCGAATTGGCAGGAGAGCCACATTTACCGAGTCATGCTGAGGCTCTTGGCTTATAGCTTTGTTTACAGTTGGTATCAGCCAAATACACTATTGGAGTAAAGATTTTGTCCAGACTCGCCGAATTTCGCGCAGCAGAAAAAGCCCTTCAAGAACAGCTCGCCCAGCTGGAATCCCTGAAGAACGACGCTGGCTTGAAGAAAGAAATCGAATTTGAAGAAAAGCTTCAAGGGCTGATGAAAACCTACGGCAAGAGCCTGCGCGACATCATTTCCATCCTTGATCCAAACCCGGGCAAATCGGGGATTCAGGTGGCCGCAGCCCCTAAAACCCGTCGCGCACGTGTAGTCAAGGTGTATCACAACCCACACACTGGCGAACTGATTGAAACCAAGGGCGGCAACCACCGCGGCTTGAAGGCCTGGAAAGAACAGTACGGCGCAGCCACTGTAGATTCCTGGTTGCGCGGCTAATACCGACGCACTAATAAAAGCCCCGCAGATGCGGGGCTTTTTTTGTGCGCTGCGATTTTCATGACCTGCCGCTTTCGCAAGTGAACTTCTAAATACATTCCACTTCGTACACATTCAGCGACCCGTGGCTCTACGCTACGGCCCCATAGTTATGTGTTTTTTCTCACGCAACCATGTCAGCCATCTAGCCATCACCGATCAAAGTTTCAGGCTTGCACGCACCGCGCTGACTTCGTCTTTGCTCGACTCATAAGCCTGCGCTTGTCCGGCGTATGAAAAAACATAGGCCTTATTCGTATCAATAGCGCCCACCAGTGTTTGCGAGAGCACATGCCGACCGTTCTCGGTAATCACGCAGGTAGTTTCCAGCGCTTCAAGATGACTTAAGGTGGTCGCGTGCATCTTGTTGCAGACACTTTGATAACCACTGCGCGCAAAGTCCTTCTGGATGGACTTGCGCATCTCCAGCAATACACCTTGCAGATTGACCACATGCCCTGGCTCGATCGGCGTGCCCGTCAGCTCCATGACCATCAGCGTCTCGCCATTTTCATCGTTCTTTATCGCGCGCTGACGGGAAACCGTTGACGGCTTGGCCGGCGTATCGGCATCCGCGACAACCTCCTCCACCTGCCAGCCGCTGGGCCAATGAATTTCGGGCTCGGCCGCCAATACAGAGGTACAACCGAAGATCAGGCAAAAGGTGGTCAACAATGGTTTGCTCAATCGGCTCATTGCAAAAAACACTCGAAGTTCAAGCCGCAAAGTTTGAGCCTGACCATGGGCCGCTCGCAAGGCCCGCGTGAGTTTTTCATTTGGCGCGGCCGGCGCAGCTTGCGTATCATGGTTTCGCTGCACAGATCTGCCGCAAGCCAAAGGGCCGCTCAATCCACGAGCTGCGCCTGCCCCATTTTTTCTGGAGGGCCCATGAGCCTGCACGAATTGAACACCTTCCCGGGCGTCACCGCCCAACCCGACACCGCCACTTCGAACTTCGTGTTCAACCACACCATGCTGCGGGTCAAGGACATCACCAAATCGCTGGACTTCTATACCCGCGTCCTGGGTTTCTCCCTGGTTGAGAAACGCGACTTCCCGGAAGCCGAATTCAGCCTGTACTTCCTCGCCCTGGTCGATAAGGCGCAAATCCCGGCCGATGCCGCCGCGCGCACCCAGTGGATGAAGTCTATCCCAGGCATCCTGGAACTGACCCACAACCACGGCTCCGAAAACGATGCCGATTTCTCCTACCACAATGGCAATACCGACCCACGCGGCTTTGGCCATATCTGCATTTCGGTGCCGGATATCGTTGCGGCCTGTGAGCGGTTTGAAGCGTTGGGCTGTGATTTCCAGAAACGCCTGACCGATGGCCGCATGAAAAGCCTGGCGTTTATCAAGGACCCGGACGCCTACTGGGTCGAGATCATCCAGCCAGCACCGCTGTAAACGGGCGCATACCCTGTAGGAGCAGGCTTGCCGGCGATTGCATCCCAGGCCAACCAGCTCCCACAAAAGCAACACCCAAAAAAAACCCATGATCGCTCATGGGTTTTTTAGTTTCAGGCCTTACGCTCGGATCAGGTGATCAAAAGCACTCAGGGAAGCCTTGGCGCCCTCACCCACGGCAATCACGATCTGCTTGTACGGCACGGTCGTTACGTCACCGGCGGCAAATACGCCTGGCAGTGAAGTCTCGCCACGGGCATCGACAATGATCTCACCACGGGGCGACAGCTCCACGGTGCCCTTGAGCCAATCGGTGTTGGGCAGCAAACCGATCTGCACAAAGATGCCTTCCAGGTCGATGGTCTTGAACTCGCCGGTATCGCGGTCCTTGTAGGCCAGGCCGGTGACTTTCTGGCCATCACCCTTGACCTCACTGGTCAACGCACTGGTGATCACGTCAACGTTCGGCAGGCTGTAGAGCTTGCGCTGCAACACGGCGTCGGCGCGCAACTTGCTGTCGAACTCGAGCAAGGTCACGTGGCTGACAATACCGGCCAAGTCGATAGCCGCTTCAACGCCGGAGTTACCGCCGCCAATCACCGCCACACGCTTGCCCTTGAACAGCGGACCATCGCAGTGCGGGCAGAAGCACACGCCCTTGGCCTTGTATTCCTGCTCGCCCGGCACACCCATTTCGCGCCAGCGCGCACCGGTCGCCAGGATCACGGTCTTGGACTTGAGAGTCGCGCCACTTTCAAAGCGAATTTCGTGCAGTTCGCCGGGATTTTTCGCCGGGATCAAGCTGCTGGCGCGCTGCAGGTTCATGATATCCACGTCGTACTGACGCACGTGGGCTTCCAGGGCGCTGGCCAGTTTCGGGCCTTCGGTTTCCTGCACCGAGATAAAGTTCTCGATGGACATGGTATCCAGCACCTGCCCACCAAAACGCTCGGCGGCCACACCGGTACGGATGCCTTTACGCGCAGCGTAGATGGCGGCCGCAGAGCCGGCTGGGCCACCACCGACCACCAACACATCAAAAGCGTCTTTGGCGCTGATTTTCTCGGCTGCTTTTTCGATACCGCTGGTGTCGAGCTTGGCGAGGATTTCTTCCAGGCCCATGCGACCCTGGCCGAAGTTCACGCCATTGAGGTAGACGCTAGGGACCGCCATGACCTGACGCTCGTCGACTTCAGCCTGGAACAGCGCGCCGTCGATAGCAACGTGGCGGATGTTCGGGTTGAGTACGGCCATCAGGTTCAACGCCTGGACCACGTCCGGGCAGTTCTGGCAGGACAGCGAGAAGTAAGTCTCGAAGTTGAACTCACCTTTAAGGCTACGAATCTGTTCAATCACTTCGACACTGGCCTTCGAAGGGTGGCCACCGACTTGCAACAGGGCCAGCACCAACGAAGTAAATTCATGGCCCATGGGGATGCCGGCAAAACGCAGGCTGATATCGGCACCCGGGCGGTTGATGGAGAACGATGGCTTGCGCCCGTCGTTACCATCGGTGTTCAGGGTAATCAGGGTAGTGAGGCTGGTTACGTCCTGCAAAAGGGCAAGCATTTCCTGGGATTTCGCACCGTCGTCGAGGGAGGCGACGATCTCGATCGGCTGGGTGACCCGTTCCAGGTATGACTTCAACTGAGCTTTAAGATTGGCGTCCAACATACGGGCGATTTCCTATTAATTCGGTTTATTGCGGACAAAAAAACGCCCGAGCGAATCTCGCCCGGGCGTTTTGAGGGCGGATGCAGCTTACTTAGGTGCGGTAATCCGCCCTTGATACATCACAGACTTAGATCTTGCCGACCAGGTCCAGGGACGGAGCCAGAGTGGCCTCGCCTTCTTTCCACTTGGCTGGGCACACTTCGCCTGGGTGGGCAGCGACGTACTGGGCAGCCTTGATTTTGCGCAGCAGCTCGGAAGCGTCACGGCCAACACCGCCGTCGTTCAGTTCAACGATCTTGATCTGGCCTTCCGGGTTGATCACGAAAGTGCCGCGGTCTGCCAGGCCAGCTTCTTCGATCAGCACGTCGAAGTTGCGGGAGATGGTCAGGGTCGGGTCGCCGATCATGGTGTACTGGATCTTGCCGATGGCTGGCGAGGTGTTGTGCCAGGCAGCGTGGGCAAAGTGGGTGTCGGTGGAAACGCTGTAGATCTCGACGCCCAGTTTCTGGAATTCGGCGTAGTTGTCAGCCAGGTCTTCCAGTTCGGTTGGGCAAACGAAAGTGAAGTCGGCTGGGTAGAAGAATACGACAGACCACTTGCCTTTCAGGTCAGCGTCCGACACGTCTACGAAGTTGCCGTTTTTGTAAGCGGTCGCTTTGAACGGTTTTACTTGGCTGTTGATGATAGGCATCGTTGACTCTCCGTCAGGGGTTAGTAAGTTGATGGGTGAATCCTACCCAGTCTCATTGCCGATGGCTCATTGGCAAACCTGATGCTGCCGATTGGTTTTGGCTATCAACCAACTGTATTAATAGAAGAAATCTTAAAGCAGCGGATCGCGGGCCAACGTCATGCCAAGAAAGGGCGTCGCTTCAACATAGCGCATGGCTGACTTCATGTCCTTCCAGCCGACATACGTCATCAACGACTTCAAATCCCAGCCGCTGCGATGGGCCCAGGTGGCAAAGCCACGGCGCAGGGAGTGGCTGGTGTACTGCTCGGCGGCAATGCCTGCTCGCTCAAGGGCCTGGCGCAGCAATGGGATCACGCTATTGGCATGCAACCCCTCCTCGCCCAGGTTGCCCCAGCGATCGATCCCGCGAAACACTGGGCCGCGTACCAGGGCCGAGGCGCTCAGCCATTCGCTATAGGCCTGCACCGGGCACAGGCGCAGCAGCGCCGGGGCTTGATAGGTCTTACCGAGGTTTTCGCGATCACTCTTGCTGCGTGGCAAGTACAAGGTGATGCCCGCGCCCGGCACCGCCTGCACGTGTTCGATCTGCAGCCGACACAACTCATCACTGCGAAAGCCGCGCCAAAAGCCCAGCAGGATCAATGCCCCATCGCGCTTGGCGCGCAGCCAGCGCGGTCGATCGTCCTCTGCCCGCGCCTGCTCAGCTTCACCCGCCAGGTAACTGACCACCTGCTCCAGATGCTGGAGCTGCAAGGGTTCGGCCTGTTTTTCCTGGGCGGGATGCAAAGCGCGGATGCCCTTGAGCACTTTGCGCACCACCGGCGCCTTGGTGGGGTCTGCAAAGCCCTGGCTGGTGTGCCATTGCGCCAGCGCCGAAAGCCGCAGCTTCAACGTGTTGACCGCGAGCACCCCGGCATGGGCCACCAGGTATCGCGCCACACTGTCGCTGGTGGCCGGCAGGAAGCCGCCCCAACTCACTTCAAAGTGTTCGATGGCAGCGCGATAGCTGCGGCGGGTGTTATCGCGGGTGGCGGCGTTCAGGTAACGATCTAGATCACTCATACCGCTATCGCCGGCAAGCCGGCTCCTATAAGGGTTGGTGTACGGGTGCTGGGCTCGGATGGGGCCGGCAACCGCTGACAAGGGATAATACGCCAATATCCCATGTGTAAAATCATGAATTCAAACGTATTTTAATTTGTGATATGGTACGTATATACATAATACATACCACAGTATCAAATCGACGGAGACCCCATGGCTCGCGGCGGCATCAATAAAGCAGTAGTTCAAACGGCACGCCTGGCAATCCTCGCCCGTGGCGAAAACCCCAGCATCGACGCCGTACGCATCGAGATGGGCAATACCGGCTCGAAAACCACCATCCACCGCTATTTGAAGGAGCTGGACGAGAGCGAAACCCGCCTCTCCATCACCGAAGCGCCCATCGACGATGAGCTTGGCGAACTGGTCGCACGCCTGGCCCAGCGCCTCAAAGAGAAAGCCCAGGAGCCTATCGACCTGGCGCTGGCGCAGTTCGAACAGCACAAAAGCGCCCTGCTCGCCCAGGTAGAAGCGCTTGAAGCGGCGCGCAGCCAACTCCAGCAGCAATTCGATATCCAGGCCGCCGCCCTCGCCGAAGAAAGCGCCGCCCTGCAAACCGCCAGCACCAGTTTGCAGACCGAGCAAACCCGTAACGCCGGGTTAAGCCAGGCGTGCAGCGATTACGAGCTGCGGATTTCGGATAAGGACGAACAGATTCGTTCGCTGGAAGAAAAACACCTGCACGCGCGCGATGCCCTTGAGCACTACCGCAACGCGATCAAAGACCAGCGCGAGCAGGAACAACGCCGCCATGAAGGCCAGTTGCAGCAGCTCCAGGCCGAGTTACGCCAGGCACAGCAGAGCGCCATGGTGCGCCAGGATGAAATCACCCAGTTGCATCGTGATAATGAGCGGCTATTGATCGAACACCGAGTCACGGCCAAGGAATTGACCGCCTTGCAGGAACAAAGCCGCAAAGATCAGGCCCAGCAGCTCAAGTTGAACGAACAGGTGAGCCTGATTGATAGCGAACGCACCCTGCTCCAGGAGCGTCTGCGGGTAGCCGTGCTGGACAGCCAGTCACGCCAGGAGGCACTTGCCGAGCAACAGCAGACTCACAAAACCCTGGAACTGGACCTGATCAAGGCCCAGGCCACCATCGAGGCGCTGCGCCTGGCCACCGTCGTTGCAACGGCGCCAGAGGCAGCAACCGAAAGCTGATCAGTCAGCCACTGGTGTGCGCATGGTGACGAATTCTTCCGCCGCCGTAGGATGCACGCCGATGGTCTCGTCGAAATGCTGCTTGGTCGCCCCCGCCTTGAGGGCGATCGCCAGGCCCTGGACGATCTCGCCCGCATCCGGCCCGACCATGTGGCAACCCAGCACCTTGTCGGTGTCGGCGTCCACCACTAGCTTCATCAGCGTGCGCTCCTGGCATTCGGTCAGTGTCAACTTCATTGGCCGGAAGCGGCTTTCGAAGATCTGCACGTTATGCCCATCGGCCCGGGCTTGTTCTTCGCTCAGGCCCACGGTGCCGATATTCGGCAGGCTGAACACCGCCGTAGGAATCATCGCGTAGTCCACCGGGCGATACTGCTCAGGCTTGAACAGGCGACGCGCCACGGCCATGCCTTCGGCCAGTGCCACCGGGGTCAATTGCACGCGACCAATCACGTCACCAATGGCCAGGATCGAAGGCTCGGCAGTCTGGTACAACTCGTCGACCTCGACAAAACCACGCTTGTCCAGTTTGACCCCTGTGTGCTCCAGGCCCAGGTTATCCAGCATCGGGCGCCGACCGGTGGCGTAGAACACACAATCTGCCTCCAGCACACGACCGTCTTTCAAGGAGGCCTTGAGGCTGCCATCGGCCTGCTTGTCGATACGCGCGATATCGGCGTTGAATTGCAGGTCCAGGCCGCGTTTGGTCAGCTCTTCCTGCAAGTGCTTGCGCACCGCACCATCAAACCCTCGCAGGAACAGATCACCGCGATACAGCAGCGACGTCTGTGCGCCCAAACCATGGAAAATCCCGGCGAACTCCACCGCGATGTAACCACCGCCAACCACCAGCACTCGCTTGGGCAGCTCTTTAAGGAAGAACGCCTCGTTGGAGCCAATGGCGTGCTCATGCCCTGGAATTTCGGGAATCTGCGGCCAGCCGCCGGTGGCGATCAGGATGTTTTTGGCAGTGAAACGCTGGCCGTTGATCTCGACCTCGTTGGGCCCGGTCAGGCGCGCATGGCCTTCGTGCAGGGTCACTCCACTGTTGACCAGCAGGTTACGGTAGATGCCGTTGAGGCGATTGATTTCGCGATCCTTGTTGGCGATCAGTGTCGCCCAATCAAAGCTCGCCTCGCCCAGGGACCAGCCAAAGCCGCTGGCCTGCTCGAAGTCTTCGGCATAGTGCGCACCGTAGACCAGCAGCTTTTTCGGCACGCAGCCAACGTTGACGCAAGTCCCGCCCAGGTAGCGGCTTTCCGCCACGGCCACCTTTGCGCCAAACCCGGCGGCAAACCGCGCCGCTCGCACACCGCCGGAACCGGCGCCAATTACATACAGATCAAAATCGTAGGCCATTTCACTCTCCTCGGCAGGGCATCAGGATACCCGCTTGCGCCCAAAAAACCAGAAAGCCACCCGAAGGTGGCTTTCTTGAGGTTCAACAGGCAATGCTTAAATCAGTAAGCCTTGCCAGTCTTGTAGAAGTGCTCGTAGCAGAAGTTGGTCGCCTCGATGTAGCCTTCAGCGCCACCGCAGTCAAAACGACGGCCCTTGAACTTGTAGGCAATCACGCAACCGTCCTTGGCCTGCTTCAACAAGGCGTCGGTGATCTGGATTTCGCCGCCCTTGCCTGGCTCGGTTTCTTCGATCAGCTTGAAGATATCCGGGGTCAGGATGTAGCGACCGATGATCGCCAGGTTCGACGGGGCATCTTCCGGCGCCGGCTTCTCGACCATGTCGCGTACACGGATCAGGCCATCGCCAATGTCGTCGCCAGCGATCACGCCGTACTTGTTGGTTTCCGAAGGATCGACTTCCTGCACCGCAACGATGGTGCAGCGGTACTTCTGGTACAGCTTGACCATCTGGGTCAAGACGCCGTCGCCTTCCAGGTTGACGCACAGGTCGTCCGCCAGGACAACGGCGAACGGCTCGTCACCGATCAGTGGGCGACCAGTAAGGATTGCATGGCCCAGGCCTTTCATCTGAGTTTGGCGAGTGTAGGAGAACGAACACTCGTCGAGCAGCTTGCGGATACCAACCAGGTATTTTTCCTTGTCGGTGCCCTTGATCTGGTTTTCCAGCTCATAGCTGATGTCGAAGTGGTCTTCCAGGGCGCGCTTGCCACGACCGGTAACGATGGAGATTTCGTTCAGGCCGGCATCCAGTGCCTCTTCGACGCCGTACTGGATCAGTGGCTTGTTTACCACCGGCAGCATTTCTTTAGGCATGGCCTTGGTCGCTGGCAGGAAGCGAGTGCCGTAACCGGCTGCTGGGAACAAGCATTTCTTGATCATATAAGTCCTTAATAAGGGCTGTGCGTACGAAATTCGGCGCAGTCTAATCAGGCCGCAGCGACCTTACAATGGGCGCTGCTGGCGTTGCGATGTCAACATAGAGAAAAAATGTCGGCGTTAGTTCCGCCCGTGTGCAAACAAGCGAACCCAATGACGGCGGAAAAACATCCCGCCCCCCGATTTCAAAGGGCCGTATTCTTTTTAGCACGCTTTAGGGGGTTCGGCACTGACCTGCAACAACTTGCGCGCCCCCATGGCATTTGGCGCTATCATTGCTCGCTTGAACCAGACCACGAGATTGTTAATAGATGTCAGAACCAAAAGGCGTAAACGGCTACCTGATCACCAAGCGAGCAGACGGCTGGCACCTGATCAATTTTCATGGCGACAGCGTTGCCGGGGCATTCGCTACCGAAAGCCAGGCGATTGCAGTAGCCGAAGTGTTTGTGGATGAGGCCGGCCACGCGTCGAGCAAACGACCAAAGGGCAAATAAGCCCTTGCGATTGCGCAAAAAGCCCCGGTGAACGGGGCTTTTTTGTGATTGTCTGTACCTTGATGGCCGTTGGCTATAATCTCGCTGAAAACGCCCCACGACAGTGTCTGCGCGCCCCTTAACATTTCTCAACGACGAACCTTACATGAACAAGATTCTGGCACTGATCTCGGTACTGGCGCTCGCCGGCTGCACCACCACTTCCGACATTTACCTGAAAAACGGCGAACAAGGCCTGACCATTGATTGTTCAGGCGAGGCCAACTCCTGGGCCAGCTGCTACGAGAAGGCCGACGCCTCTTGCGCGGGTACCGGATACCGTATCGTCGGCACCGAAGGCACGCCAGCCTTGAAGGACAGCGACAAGACCCTGGGCGCCGATGTGGGCAACTTCAAGGGCCGCAGCGTGGTAGTGGTCTGCAAGTAAACCGGGCGCTTACATGTGAATCTCGGCGAACTTGATGCCAAGGCCGCGGATGGTGTCGATCAGGTCATCCAGCTTCTCAAAGGATTCGACCTCATCATGATCATCCACCAGGAAAAAGCTGCGCCCGCCGCTTTTCTTGAAAAACACGATCCACTCCCCTGAATTGGCCGGATTTTGAATCACATGGGTCGCAGAGATGTGACCCTCTGCATGCCGCTCTTTGACACGTTCACGCTTCATAATTGGTTTTCCAGAATGACAATGCCGCTCAAACCCCGGGGTTTGAGCGGCATTTTTTGTGTTCAGGCAGTAGTTTAACGGATGCCTTGGCCAATCAGCACGCCATCGACCGTTTGCCCGTACAGATTCACACCATCATTGGCGTGAAACTTGACGCGGGTTTTCTCCACGGAGCCGTCCACCAGTCGCGGGTCCTGCGGGCGCTCATGGCGATTGACGTAGGCTGCCACGTCCCAGGCCTGCTGGTCGGTCAAGCTCCCGCCCTTGCCCAGCGGCATGTTGTGCTTGATAAAAGAAGCCGCCGTGTTGATCCGATGCATACCGGCGCCCCAGTTGTAGGAATCCTTACCCCACAACGGTGGCATCACGTAGTTGTCGCCCACCTTCTGCCCCTGCCCCTCGGCGCCATGGCACACCGCACACTGCGCCTTGTACACCTCGGCACCTTGCGCCAGGTTGTAGCCTTTGGCCGGCGGTGGCACCTCGGGATAGCCGCGCCCCGGCAGCTCCACGCCCAAAGGTGCCTTGCTCGCCAGCCAGTAGGCATAGGTCGACAGCGCGGTAATCTCGTGACTGTCGGCTGCCGGAGGCTTGCCGCCGTTCATGCTGAACTGGAAACAGCCCTGCAGACGTTCGGCGAACGTGTTGACCTTGTCGTTCTTTTTTCGGTACGCGGGGTACATCGGGTAGGCGCCCCACAGCGGCGCCGAATTGGCCAACCGTCCCTGATCCAGGTGGCAGTTGCTGCAGTTAAGGCCGTTGCCGACAAACTGTGGCGCCAGGCGCTTGGTATCGACGAACAACGCATAGCCCTGCATCACCAGCTTGCCGTAGGCGTTGTCGGGCAATTCGCTTTCCTGAGGCGGCTGGAACGCCGTAGCGGCAGGCACCGCAGCGGGCACCTTCAGTTGCGACTGATCTTCCATGGCAATCGGTGCCGCCCAGGCAGGCGCACTGATCAACGTGACAAACACGGGTGCAAATGACAGCTTCTTCATGGTTTGACCTCCTGGCCAGGCAAGGAGGCGAAATAGTTTGCGATCCCCTGCACTTCGTCATCGGTCAGGGATTTGGCCACATGCCCCATCAAGTCATTGGGATCATTGTGCCGGGTGCCACTGCGCCAGGCATTGAGCTGAGCAGCCAGATAAGCCGCAGACTGCCCTGACAACGGCGGGAACGCCTCGCCCACCCCCACACCCGACGGGCCATGGCAACTGACACACGCCGGGATCTGCCGCTCCCAGGCGCCTTGCAACGCCAGTTTTTCGGCAGGATTAGTGGGGGTAGCGCTGCGATGGCCGGCGGGCACAACCGGCGCCGGCATCGCCGCCAGTGTCTGGCTCACCGCAGCGATTTCTTCCTCGGTCAGCGCCTTGGCCAGCGACGTCATCACCGGGTTGCTACGCGCGCCACTTCTGAAATCATGCAGTTGTTTGCTCAAATAACCCGCTGGCAACCCCGCCAGCCTGGGAAACCCCGCAGCAGCCAACCCCAGGCCATCCGCCCCGTGGCACGCCATGCACGCGGCAGCGCCAGGCTGCGCGCCACCTTCACTGAATACCTTTTTGCCCTCCAGCGCTTGCGCGCTGCCGAGCATGAGTAGCAAGGCGCCACCCATCAACACTCTCTCCACAGACATCATCACGACTCCATTTTTATAGTTATATGCTTAGACCTACAATGCATAAGCCTACAAATGGTAGGGTAATGAGCTGACAGTCACAACCGCAGCGTAAGAAATTGCGGACAATAAAAAGCCCGGCACTGCAACCGCAGGCCGGGCTTCTTGATCGGAGTTGATCGCGTATGAGCGGCGCCGTGAACTCAGCCGGAAATGCAGTCTTCCGCAGCTTTTTTCACGTCACCCGGACGAATCGGCACATTGGACATGCTCTCGTAGAGCTTGATGCTGCTACCGCTGGAGCGGTCTTCGATTTCAAAAATGGCCGAAGGGTCAGCCGAAAACTTCTGCGGCACAATCACCCGCACACCTTCCTTGTGAGGTTCGATCTGCGACGGACGACGGGTCGACGACAGTTTTTGCACCACACACGCCGCGTATTCCTGCGGTTTTTTCCCGGAGATAACCGCCAGTGTCGGCGGTGTCTGCTTGATGTCTGAAACCGAAGCACATCCACCTATTGCCAGGGCCAGAACCAATACACTCCACTTCATACAAAACCTCCGATAAAGACCCTACGACAGCGGGGATGGTATTTTTCTCCCGCCCACGTAGGATTTATCCCTGATATATCGGTAAATAACTGTTTTAAATTGTCGAAGACGTCGACGACGACCCGATAATAAACGTGCTGGGGCTGATAAACTCCATCTTAACCTACGTATCGTTCTGATTTTTCAGAAAAAGCCCTTCTGGAGACACCCCCCATGAAATTCATCCACCAGCGCGAACACTTGAACGAAGGGGATATTGTCGTCATTGAATGCTCGCAGACCTGCAATATTCGTCTGATGAGCGATGCGAATTTTCGCAGCTTCAAAAACGGCGGTCGCCACACTTATCACGGCGGTGCATTCGATAAGTTCCCGGCCAAGATCACCGCGCCGAGCACCGGGTTCTGGAACATTACCCTGGACGTGGTAACGCGCCGTGCCATCAGCGTTACGCGCAAGCCGGCGTTGTCCCATAAAATCCGCATTGTTCGCCGCACCAGCACCAAACTCAGCTGATTGCGCCCCACGCCACAGGAACGACCGTGACTCAAACCACCAAATACGTCATCAAGTACAAACTCAACGGCGAGCGCCGCTTCGAATTTGCCCAGTTACACGCGGCGAGCATCGAAGAAGCCCAACAGGCCTTGGCCAAGATTCATGATGCCAGTGACCAGATAACTGAAATCACTGTGAGCAAGGCCCTGTAAAATCCTCACCCGCAACGGAGTGATTGTGCAACATGGACCCTCATTCCACCGGCGATCTGTTCAGCGACGAGGCCTTGCAGCAGCCGGCCCGTCGCGAGCAGATTGGCGAACAGTCTTACGTCCTCAGGGGCTATGCCCTGCCTTGGCTTGAGCGCTTGTTACCGGAGTTGCGTGCGGTACTGGCCCAGTCACCGTTCCGGCAAATGGTCACCCCCGGTGGCTTTACCATGTCGGCCGCGTTGAGCAGTTGCGGTGACCTGGGCTGGACCACTGACCGCCAAGGCTATCGCTACAGCCCCATCGACCCCGAGCGCCAACAGCCCTGGCCGGCATTGCCGAACGTCCTGCGCGAGTTGGCGACAACGGCAGCCGCCGCTGCGGGGTTCGAGGGCTTTGCCCCGGACGCCTGCCTGATCAACCGCTACGTTCCAGGCGCAAGGATGTCGCTGCACCAAGACAAAAACGAGCGCGACTTCAGTGCACCTGTGGTCTCGCTCTCCCTGGGGCTGCCGGCGGTGTTTCTGTTCGGTGGCCATCAGCGCAGTGACAAGCCCCAGAAAACTTCCCTGTTCCATGGCGATGTGGTGGTCTGGGGCGGTGTCGACCGCCTGCGCTTTCATGGCGTGCTGCCGATCAAACACGGCGTACACCCGCGCATGGGCCCACAACGGATCAACCTGACGTTTCGCAAGGCAGGCTGACCCTTGAAAACTGGCACTTCGGTGTGTCTGGTAGAACTTGGCGGGGCTCTTGGGGCGGCTTCGCCACCCAGCGCGGGGCAAGCCCGCTCGCCACAGGAAACCTGCGATCCACAGTAAGTTGCAACCCTGTGGCGAGGGGGCTTGCCGGAACGCCGTATCGCCCCCGTTGGGCTGCGGGAGCAGCCCCAAAACCGACCACCTCGGTGTACCTGGCACAACTTAGTGAGGCTATTGGGGCTGCTGCGCAGCCCGGCGCGGGGCAAGCCCGCTCGCCACATTGAGCGCGCTACGGCAAGCGTCATTGCCAGGGTGAATTCGACCGCAAGTAACGGAGTGTCCAACTCCACCTCAGCGGTTATTCTGGGTGACACTGTTGCGCTGTCGAGCCATTGCCATGACCACTGAAGATGACCTGCGTTGGGCCGCGATTGTCGCCCGCGATGCCACAGCGGACCTGACGTTCGTCTACGGGGTCAAGACCACCGGCGTGTATTGCCGCCCCAGCAGCAGCGCACGTCAGCCACTGCGCAAGAACGTCGAGTTTTTCGACACCCCGCAGCAGGCCGAAGCAGCCGGCTACCGCCCCAATAAACGTACCTCGGCCGATCAAACCCAGGTCGCGCAGCGCCATGCGCACCTGGTCGCTGCGGCCTGCCGGCAGATCGAGCAGGCCGAGGCGCTGCCCTCCCTGGAGGACCTGGCCCAAGGCGCCGGCCTGAGCCCGTTCCATTTCCATCGGGTGTTCAAGACCCTGACTGGGTTGACGCCGAGGGGCTACGCCCGCGCCCATCGCTCACGCAAGCTCAGGGCGCACCTGCAGGACAATCAGTCGGTGACCGACGCGCTGTACGATGCAGGCTTCAACTCCAACAGCCGCTTCTACGCGTCAGCCAACCAGTTGCTTGGCATGAAGCCCAGCGACTACAAGGCCGGTGGCAGCCATAACGACATTCACTTCGCTGTCGGCGAGTGTTCGCTGGGCGCAATTCTGGTGGCCCAGAGCAATCGTGGCGTGTGTGCCATCTTGCTGGGCGATGATCCGGATCAGCTGGCTCGCGACCTGCAAGACCAGTTCCCCCAGGCCAATGTGATCGGCGCCGACCCCGACTTTGAACAGTTGATTGCCCAGGTGGTGGGGTTTATCGAAGCTCCGGCCCTGGGCCTGAACCTGCCCCTGGACCTGCGCGGCACCGCCTTCCAGGAGCGGGTCTGGCAGGCCTTGCGGGAAATTCCGGTAGGCAGCACGGCCAGCTATGCCGAGATCGCCCAGCGCATCGGCGCGCCCACCGCATTTCGCGCCGTGGCCCAGGCCTGCGGCGCCAATTGCCTGGCCGTGGCGATTCCCTGTCACCGCGTGGTCCGCAGCGATGGCCATCTTTCAGGTTACCGGTGGGGCGTGGAGCGCAAGCAGCAGTTGCTCCAGCGCGAACACAACACCCCGCATGAACAATCGGCGACGTCCAGTGAATAATACAGACTGGCCTTGCCTGGGCCGCCCCTGTTAAAAGGGCCAGACCGTTAATCCAATGGAGAAGCACCCCATGAGCACCTGGCCAGACACGCGGATTCTTGACCTGCTGGGCATTGAACTGCCGATCATCCAGGCGCCCATGGCCGGCAGCACCAGCCCGCAGATGGTGATCGCCGCAAGCCAGGCCGGCGCCCTCGGCTCCATGCCTGCCGCCACCTTGAGCATCGATCAACTGCGCCAGGCCCTGACCACCATTCGCCAGGCCAGCGAGCGCCCGCTGAACGTCAATTTCTTCTGCCATCAGCCGCCGGCACCCGACTCCGAGCGCGATCACCAGTGGAAGCAGATCCTGGAGCCGTATTACCGGGAATTGGGCGCCGATTTTGACGCGCCCACCCCGGTCTCCAATCGCGCACCGTTCGATAATGCCGCCTGTGAAGTGGTGGAAGAGTTTCGCCCGCAGGTCGTCAGTTTCCACTTCGGCCTGCCGGAAAAGTCTCTGCTCGATCGGGTCAAGGCCACCGGTGCAAAAGTGCTGTCGTCCGCGACCACGGTTGAAGAAGCGATCTGGCTGGAACAGCATGGCTGCGATGCAATCATCGCCATGGGCTATGAAGCGGGCGGGCATCGCGGGATGTTCCTCAACGACCGCCTGACCAGCCAGATCGGCACCATGGCCCTGGTGCCCCAGGTGGTGGATGCGGTCAACGTGCCGGTGATCGCCGCCGGCGGGATCGGTGATGCGCGGGGGATCGTCGCCGCGTTCGCCCTTGGCGCCTCGGCCGTGCAGATCGGTACGGCCTACCTGTTCACGCCCGAGGCCACTATCACGCCCTCCCACCATCAGGCGCTGCATAGTGCCCCGGCCAGCGAAACGGCACTGACCAACCTGTTCACCGGCCGCCCGGCGCGAGGGATCGTCAATCGGGTGATGCGCGAACTGGGGCCAATTAACCCCACAGCCCCGGCGTTTCCCTTGGCCGGTGGTGCGTTGATGCCGTTGCGCGCCCTGGATGAAGCCGACTTCAGCAGCCTGTGGGCCGGCCAGGCGTTGCGCCTGGGCCAGGATCTGCCAACACGCGAGCTGACCCTGAGGCTGGCCCGCCAGGCGCTGGCACAACTCAACAAGGGCTAGACCCCTGAGGCAACTTTGCACTGTACCGACGATGGCGAACCGCTATATATTCACGTACATAGCGACTAACTCTAACAAGCCGCCACGTCGGCACTCCAAGGAGCTGCTTCATGATGATCCGCGCCTCACGCCTGGCCCCTACCGCCCTGATCGCGCTCTTTACCTTGGGCTCGGCCCAGGCCGACGAAGTCCAGGTGGCGGTCGCCTCCAACTTCACCGCACCGATCCAGGCCATCGCCGCTGATTTCGAAAAGGACACTGGCCACACGTTGGTCGCCGCCTACGGGGCGACCGGGCAGTTCTATACCCAGATCAAGAACGGCGCGCCGTTTGAAGTGTTCCTCAGCGCTGACGACACCACCCCGCAAAAACTCGAAAGCGAAGGCGACACCGTCAAGGGTTCGCGCTTCACCTACGCGGTGGGCACCCTGGCGCTGTGGTCGGCCAAGGAAGGTTATGTGGATGCCAAGGGCGCAGTGCTGAAGAAAAATGAATACCAGCACCTGTCCATTGCCAACCCGAAAGCTGCACCCTACGGCCTCGCTGCCACCCAGGTGCTGGCCAAACTGGGCCTGACCGAACAGGTCAAGAGCAAGCTCGTCGAAGGGCAGAACATCACCCAGGCCTATCAGTTCGTGTCCACCGGCAATGCCGAATTGGGTTTTGTGGCCTTGTCGCAGATCTACAAAGACGGCAAAGTCAGCAGCGGCTCGGCGTGGATCGTCCCTGGCGAGATGCATGACCCGATCAAACAGGACGCGGTGATCCTCAACAAAGGCAAGGACAACCCGGCCGCCAAGGCATTGGTTGACTACCTCAAGGGGCCTAAAGCCGCTGCCGTTATCAAATCCTACGGTTATCAACTGTAAATGCCGCTATCGAGTGCCGATTTTTCCGCGATCTGGCTGACCCTGAAACTCGCGTCGCTGACCACCGTGATTCTGCTGATCATCGGCACTCCCATCGCCCTATGGCTGTCGCACACGCGCTCCTGGTGGCGCGGGCCGATAGGCGCGGTGGTCGCCCTGCCGCTGGTGCTGCCGCCGACGGTGATTGGCTTCTACCTGCTACTGACCATGGGGCCCCACGGTTACCTCGGGCAGTTCACCCAATGGCTGGGGCTGGGCACCTTGACCTTCAGCTTTGCCGGCCTGGTGATTGGCTCGGTGATCTACTCCATGCCGTTTGTGGTGCAACCGTTGCAAAACGCGTTCTCGGCCATTGGCAGCCGGCCCCTGGAAGTCGCTGCCACCCTGCGAGCCAATCCCTGGGATACGTTTTTCAGCGTGATCCTGCCGCTGGCCCGCCCCGGATTTATCACCGCGTCGATCCTTGGCTTTGCCCACACCGTGGGCGAGTTCGGCGTGGTGCTGATGATCGGTGGCAATATCCCCGACAAGACCCGCGTGGTCTCGGTGCAGATCTACGACCATGTCGAAGCCATGGAGTACGCCCAGGCCCACTGGTTGGCCGGGGCCATGGTGGTGTTTTCTTTCCTGGTGTTGCTGGCGCTCTACTCCAGCCGTAAAACCAAGGCAGGCTGGAGCTGATGTCGATGATTGAAGTGCGCCTGCAACTGAACTATTCCGGGTTTGCCCTGGATGTTGACCTGAAGCTGCCGGGGCGCGGCGTCACCGCGCTCTACGGGCATTCGGGCTCGGGCAAAACCACGTGCCTGCGCTGCATTGCCGGGCTGGAGCGGGCCGGCGATGGTTTTGTGCAGATCAACGATCAGGTCTGGCAAGACAGCCGCAACGGTGTATTTGTGCCACCGCACAAGCGTGCCCTCGGCTATGTGTTTCAAGAGGCGAGCCTGTTTCCCCACCTGTCGGTGCTGGCCAACCTGGAGTTCGGCCTCAAGCGCATCCCCAAGGGCCAGCGCCGCGTAGACCTGGCCCAGGCCACGCAATTGCTAGGCATCGGCCACCTGCTCGATCGCCATCCGCAGCATTTGTCTGGCGGCGAGCGTCAACGCGTCGGCATCGCCCGCGCCCTGCTCACCAGCCCGCAGCTATTGCTGATGGACGAACCCCTGGCCGCCCTCGACAGCCAGCGCAAAGGCGAAATCCTGCCGTACCTGGAGCGCCTGCACGACCAACTGGAAATCCCGGTGTTGTACGTCAGCCATGCCCAGGATGAAGTGGCGCGCCTGGCCGATCACATTGTCCTGCTCAGTGAGGGCAAGGCCCTGGCCAGCGGCCCGATCGGCGAAACCCTGGCGCGGCTCGACCTGCCACTGGCCCGTGGCGACGATGCCGGCGTGGTTATCAATGGAACCGTCAGCAGCCATGACGCCCACTACCAACTGCTGACCCTGCAACTGCCCGACAGCCCGCTGCAAATGCGCGTGGCCCATGCCCCGCTCGACCTGGGCAAGCACCTGCGGTTCAAGGTCCAGGCCCGGGATGTCAGCCTCAGCCTGCAACCCGGGGAGCACAGCAGCATCCTCAACTGCTTGCCCGTGACCGTGACCCAGGAGATCCCCGCCGACAACAGCGCCCATGTGCTGGTGCGGCTCGACGCGGCGGGCACACCGCTGCTGGCGCGGATCACCCGTTACTCGCGGGACCAACTGCAGGTGCATCCCGGCCAGGCGCTGTGGGCACAGATCAAGGCGGTCGCGGTACTGGCTTGAACGGACGGCACAGGGCTGCGGTCAATCAGCCATACCGGCCTGATTTGTTGCCAAGGACTCTGCCCCATGCCCGACTCCAGCCTGCCCGTGGACCTGCCCCGTGACCTGCACTACGTTGACGACACTCAACCAGGCTTGAGCCGCCGCAAACTGCGGGGCAAGTTCCAGTATTTCGATAGTCACGGCCAACGCCTGACCGACGCCGCCGAAATCCAGCGGATCAACGCCCTCGCTATCCCGCCGGCCTATACCGACGTATGGATCTGCGCCGATCCCAAGGGGCACCTGCAGGCCACTGGGCGTGACGCCCGGGGCCGCAAGCAATACCGCTATCACCCACGCTGGCGCGAAGTGCGCGACAGCGACAAGTACTCACGGCTGCAAGCGTTCGGCAATGCACTGCCCAAACTGCGCAAGCAGCTGCAAGCACAGGTCGAGGCGCCGGGGTTCAATCGGGAGAAGGTCCTGGCTACCGTGGTGCTATTGCTCGATGCCACGTTGATCCGCGTCGGCAACAGCCAATACGCCCGCGATAACCGCTCCTATGGCCTGACCACGTTGCGCACCCGTCACGTGGATATCAAGGGCAGCGAAATCCAGTTCCAGTTCCGTGGCAAGAGCGGTGTCGAGCACCAGGTCAGCATCAAGGATCGGCGCCTGGCGAGCGTGCTCAAACGCTGCCTGGAGTTGCCGGGGCAGAACCTGTTCCAGTACCTGGACGCAGACGGCGAGCGGCATACCGTCAGCTCCACTGACGTCAACGCGTACCTGCACAGCCTCACTGGGGCCGACTTTACCGCCAAGGACTATCGCACCTGGGCCGGCAGCGCCCAGGCCCTGGCAGTCTTGCGCGAACTGGCATGGCAACCGGAATCGGATGCCAAAAGGCATGTGGTGCAGATGGTCAAGAATGTCGCCCGGCAGCTGGGCAACACCCCGGCGGTGTGCCGCAAGTGCTACATCCACCCGGCCGTGCTCGAGCACTTCAGCCTGGGCGCGCTGGCGAAGCTGCCCAGGCCCAGGGTACGCAAGGGCCTGAAGGCCGAAGAAGTGGGCCTTGCGATGTTTCTCGAACAACTGTAGGAGCGAGCTTGCTCGCGAAAAACTCGAGAACACCGCGTTTATCCTGCATACACGCGCTTGGCGAGCAAGCTCGCTCGTACAGGCGGCATTGACCTTGCCAAAGGCGTAGGAAATATGCCGCAACTGCGCTAGGCTATCGGACCTTTCCTACCGCAGGACGACCGCCGACGTGAACAACTAAGCCTTCCAACATGTAAACGCAACGAGCCGCCTGGCGCGCTTGTTGGCTTGTGCCACATTGTTCTGGAGGTGCTGATGACTGACGTCAACCGGCTGCCTGTACTTGTTTCCTTGCATCACGTGGGTTTCCAATTCGCCAATGGCGAGACGCTGTTGGAAGACCTCAACTTCTCTATCGATCACACCCCCACCGGGATTGTCGGCCGTAATGGCATGGGCAAGAGTGTGTTGGCCCGTCTGTTGGCCGGCGTGCTTGAGCCATCGCATGGCGTTATCAAGTCCTCGGCCCGTATCGCCTATGTCCCACAAAGCATTGAGCTGCTGCCAGGGCAGACCGTGGCCCAGGTCAGCGGTTGTGCGCAGATCCTGGCCGCTCTTGACCGCCTGGCAAAGGGTCAAGCGCAAGCTGACGACCTGGAACTGATCGACGATCGCTGGGACCTGGCCGAGCGCCTGCGCCAGGCGCTCGACGGTGCCGGCCTGGCGCAGATCAGTCCCGATCAGCCCGCCGCACAACTGAGCGGCGGCCAATTGGCCAGGATCGCCCTGATTGGCGCCCTGTTGCGTGCGCCGCAGTTGCTGATTCTCGACGAACCCACCAACCATCTCGACAGCGCCGGCCGCGACTGGCTGTTGGCGACCCTCAGCGCCTGGCGCGGTGGCCTGGTGGTGGTCAGCCATGACCGGCGTCTGCTCAATAGCCTGGGGCGGATCATCGAGCTGTCACCCCTCGGGGCCCGGCTCTATGGCGGCAATTACGACGACTATCGTGCGCAGCGCCATGCCGAACAACACGCCGCCCAGGCGGCCCTGGAACACGCCCGGCTGGATCGGCGGCGTGAGCATCAACGCTTGAAAAAGGATATCGACAGCTTCCAGCGCCACGCCGCCAGCGCCCGTAAATATGCGCAGACCGCCAATGTCGACGCCTTCACCAAATCCAGGTGGAAAGGCGCCGCCAACGAAATCGTCAGTAACGTGCGCAGCGCCCATGTGCAGCAAAAGCAGGCGTTGAATGAACGCGTACGCACCGCCCACGAACGGGTGGTGGACGAAACGCCGACCTTCCTCGCCTTGCCCGGCACGCCCCTGCCCGCAGGTCGCCAAGTGCTGACCCTGGCCGACTGCCAGTTGCCCTGGCTCAATCAGCGCGCGCCAAGCACCTTTATCAACGCGAGCCTGAGCGGGCCGGTGCGGGTCGCGGTCCATGGGCCCAATGGCTGCGGCAAGTCCACCCTGCTCAAACTGCTGGCGGGTCAATGGCAACCCATCCGCGGCCAATGCACGGTTCATGTGCCCTGTGCCTATCTCGACCAGCAGTTGACCCTGCTCGACGATGGGCAATCGATCGTCGAACAACTCAAATTGATGGACACGCCCCTGGCCGAAGCCCAACTGCGCACCCGCCTGGCGCTGTTGCAACTGGACGCGTTGCGCGTCACCCAACCCATCGGCCAACTCAGCGGGGGTGAGCGCTTGAAGGCGGCGATGGCGATTGCTTTATGGCGCAAGATCCCCGCGCAACTGCTGCTCCTGGACGAGCCCACCAACCACCTGGACCTGGAGTCGGTAATGGCCTTCGAGCAGGCTTTACAGGGGTTTGCCGGCGCTCTGATTGCGGTCTCCCATGACGCGGTGTTTCTCAACGCGCTCAAACCGACCCATGTCCTGACCTGGGACGCCATGGGCTGGCGCCTGGAGGTGCACTGAAGGATGTGCCAAGTCATTGCAGTCAACCCGAAAGCGTCCTACGTTAGTGGCCGGATAATCTCATTGAGGAACCTCTCGCCGTGCTGCCCTCCTCCCCTAAACCCCTGATCAATACCGCCCTGCAGCACCAGCACAAATGGCGGGGGCGCATCGGCCTGACACTGGTGGCCAGCCTCTCGGTGCTGGCCGGCATGACCGACGCCATCGGCTTTATGGCCAGTGGGGATTTTGTCTCGTTCATGAGTGGCAACACCACGCGGCTGGCGGTGGCGATCAGTGAAGGCGACCTGGGGCTGACCGGGCGCCTCACCCTGCTGGTGGCGACGTTTATCCTGGGCAATGCGCTGGGGGTGATCATCAGCCGCATCAGCAAGCGCCACGCGTTGCCGCTGTTGCTGTGTATCGCCACGCTACTGTGCGGCGCGGCGGCGTGGCCGATGGCCGAGCAATTACCCGCGGTGCTGGCCGCGATCATCGCCATGGGCATGCTTAATGCGGCGGTGGAACAGGTCAATGGCCTGCCCGTGGGGCTGACTTACGTGACCGGCGCGTTGTCGCGTTTCGGTCGCGGGCTGGGGCGCTGGATGCTGGGGGAGCGCCGTAATGGCTGGCGCGTGCAGCTGATCCCGTGGGCTGGGATGTTTGTCGGCGCGGTGATTGGCGCCTTGCTCGAACATCAGTTGGGGATCAAGGCCCTGCTGGTCAGCGGCCTGTTGTCGGCGCTGCTGGGGCTGGTGTCGCTGAAGATTCCGCGGCGCTGGCACCTGGGCTATATGCCACGCTGAAAAGGTGCTTGCCCGACATTTAGGCCTCGACATCCATGTACTGGTAAAGAGCCATCATGTCGGGCAAGCGCGGGCATTTTAAGGCAAAGCCGGCGGGGTGTCCGCCGGGCATTTCTGAAGAATTCTAAGGAAGCAACTTACAGACAGGTCGCAGCAGCGGCCAGGCGGCGCTTGGCCGCGAAATTATCTTCGGCTGCGTAGTAACTGACGGTAGTGCTGCTGCCGACACTGCGCACGTCGACAAAGTAGTCACCGCCCGTGGTGTAGACCGTATGGCCCCCGCCTTGCGCCGGCTCCATAAAACCGCCGGCGTCCACACCGAACACCGCCTCGTCCTGCCAGCCGAACTGGATGCACTGGGCGACGACCAATGCGGCCTTGTCTGAGGCCAGGGTTTTATAGGGCGCGCCAGAGCGTGCGTCTTTCATCTTCGAACCTGCGCAACCGGCCAGCGCCGCCAGGACCAACGCACCTATTACTACCTTCCGCATGCCATCGCTTCCTTGGAAAAAACGCGACTTTACCATTGAAACCTCGTGGCGATAGCCGTCACAAGAACACTTAAAGCAACCAGCGGAACAGATAGAACAGCGCCATGCTCAGCAGCACCGTGGTCAACACGCTGCGGGTCCAGAACATCAAGGCCACCGCGCAGACCCCGGCCAACAAGTAAGGGTTGGTGGGGCTCAGGTTGAGCTTGTGCTCGGCGAGGAAAATGATCGGCCCGCAAATGGCCGTCAACATGCCGGGCACCGCGAACCCGAGAAACTCCCGCGCGCCGCGATTCAGGCGCACCGGCAAGCGCGGCTCAAGAAACAGGTAACGGTTGAAAAACACCGCCAGGCCCATGCCGATAATCATCACAAAAATCATTGCTGCCCCACTCCCAAGCGTTTGCAGGCATACCCTGCACACATCCCCAGCAACCCCGACACCACCACCGCCGACTCCCAGTGCCAGTAGCTGAGCAGCACCGAAAACAGCAAGGCCACCGCCACGCACACCACCGTCGGCACATCACGCACCACCGGGGTGATCAAGGCGATAAAGGTTGCGGCGATGGAGAACTCCAGGCCCAGTTGATCGAGGTTGGGGATGCTCTTGCCGAGCACGATGCCGGCCAGGGTAAACAGGTTCCAGGCCACATAGAACGTCAGGCCCACACCCAGGGCATACCAGCGGTTGAAGGTCTGGCGGTCATATTGGCTGACCAACGCGAAGAACTCATCCGTGAGCAAAAAGCCCAGGCTCATGCGCCACCGCGCCGGCAAAGGCGACAGGGTGGCGCGCATATGCATGCCATACAGCAAGTGCTGGGAGGTCAGCAGCAAGGTCGTGAGCAAAATGGCAATCAGACTGGCGCCGCTCTTGACCATGCCAATCGCCACCAACTGCGCGGCACCGGCGAACACAATGGCCGACAGGCCCTGGCTTTCCAGCGGGGTGAACTGGGCGTCAATCGCCAGGGAGCCGGCCAACAGGCCCCATGGGGCGCAGGCCAATGAAAGAGGAATGATCGCAATCGCGCCGCGGGCGAAAGCGTAATGCGGCAAGGCAGTAGGCATGGACAACAGGCTCATCGACAGACAGTCGATAAGCATGGCAGCGCTAATCAGGATTGTCTTGAACGATCTTGCAGCAGGCAACGCCCCGGCGCAGGGACAGAGGGTTGCCCAGCGGAACTATTGCTGCAGGGCCGTGGCAGCCTCATCAATAAATGCCGCCACTTCACCGGCCCTAGAGGCACGTGCCATTATCACGCCAGCTTGACCGACACCCGCTCCACCGCATCCCTGGCCTCCCGCAGTTCGTGGGCATCCTGGTTAAGGCGGTGGATGGTGTTGAGCAGGCGCTGACGCAGCACTTCATCGCTGAGTTTTTCGACCGCGCGCATCAAGTCGAAAGCCGCGGTTTCGTTGTTGTCCGCGACAGAATCGAGGGTCTTGCGCAGGTTACGAGTGGCACGGGTCACACAGTTACTTCCTTTATCACCAATGGCGGGCACTTTAGGACAGTTGTGTTTCATTTTAATTTCAAGCACTTGCCACGGAATCCCAGTACCTTGTCACAGGTCAATCAAATGTCGAATCGCCACCCCGCGGAGAATGTCCTTGATGCTTGCTGCCGTCGCCATCTTCCTGTTCACCATTGTGCTGGTCATCTGGCAACCCAAAGGCCTTGGGGTAGGCTGGAGTGCGTCAATGGGGGCGATCCTCGCCCTGGCCTGTGGCGTGATCAGCCTGGCAGACATCCCGGTGGTGTGGCAGATCATCTGGAATGCCACCGGTACCTTCGTCGCCCTGATTATCATCAGCCTGATCCTCGACGAGGCCGGTTTTTTCGCCTGGGCCGCGTTGCACGTCGCACGCTGGGGCCGTGGCCGAGGCCGGCGGCTGTTTGCTTACATGGTGCTGCTGGGCGCGCTGGTCTCGGCGTTGTTCGCCAATGACGGCGCCGCCCTGATCCTCACGCCGATTGTCATGTCAATGCTCCTGGCGCTGCGCTTCTCACCCGCGGCGACCCTGGCGTTCGTGATGGGCGCAGGGTTTATCGCCGACACCGCCAGCCTGCCGCTGGTGGTATCCAACCTGGTGAACATCGTCTCGGCGGACTACTTCAAGATCGGCTTCAACGAGTACGCGGCGATCATGGTGCCGGTCAACCTGGTCAGTGTCGCCGCGACCCTGGCGGTACTGCTGTGGTTCTTCCGCCGTGATATCCCGCAAAGTTATGACCCCGCCGACCTGCCCGAACCGGCCAGCGCCATTCACGACCCGGCGACTTTCCACGCCGCCTGGTGGGTGCTGGGCATTCTACTCGTCGGCTGTTTTGCCCTGGAACCGCTGGGCATTCCCATCAGTGCCATCTCGGCCGCCTGCGCTTTGTTGCTGCTGGTGATCGCCGCCAAAGGCCACAAGATATCCACGCGCAAGGTGCTCAAGGAAGCCCCCTGGCAGATCGTGATTTTCTCCCTCGGGATGTACCTGGTGGTGTATGGCCTGCGCAACGCCGGCCTGACCACTTACCTGGCCACCTGGCTCAACACCTTCGCCGACTACGGCGTGTGGGGCGCGGCGCTGGGCACCGGGTTGCTGACGGCGCTGCTGTCTTCGGTGATGAACAACCTGCCGACCGTGCTGATCGGTGCGCTGTCCATCGAAGCCAGCCATGCCGTGGGCGTGGTCAAGGAAGCGATGATCTACGCCAATGTGATCGGCAGCGACCTGGGCCCGAAAATCACGCCTATCGGCAGCCTGGCGACCCTGCTCTGGCTGCATATTCTGGCGCGCAAGGGCATCCGCATCACCTGGGGCTATTACTTCAAGGTGGGTATCGTGCTGACCCTGCCGGTGCTGCTGATCACCCTGGCCGCGCTGGCCCTGCGACTGAGTGTCTAAAAAGGTATGCTTTGGCCACTTGCCGCCACCGAGCCCACCCGATGAGTTCCTCGCACCACGCCTGGCTGGGCCACTACGAAATCAGCAGCACCACCTGTAGCGGCCTGACGTTTGCCCGCCATAGCCACGACGAGTGCGTGATTGGCGTCAACCTGATCGGTGAGGAACAGGTCTGGCTGGACCGCCGCACCTTTGAGGCCGGGCCCGGCAGTATCACCCTGTACAACCCCGGCCAGATCCAGGGTGGCGGCGCGGCCCAGGGCGCGCCCTGGCACTTTGTCAGCCTGTACGCCGGTGCCGACCGCCTGGCCAGCGACCTCGGGCTGGCGCACCTGGAGTTCGACCGCGCGCTATGTTTTGCCCCCGCGTTGGCGGCGCAACTGGCGCAGGCCGCCAAGGGGGCATTAAGCGTCGACCCGCTGGTACGCGGGCTCAACGAAGAGGCGCTGGTGTTGCTGCTGGCCGAGGTGGTCAGGCTCAGTGGTGTGCGCCTGCCGGCAGGTGCCAGTGCGGGGTCAAAGCTAGTCGCCCAGGCCCAGGAACTGCTCGCCGCGCAGTTGCATCAGGGTGTGGCCCTGGAGGCCTTGGGCGACGAGTTGGGCCTGTCCAAATTCCACGTCTTGCGCACCTTCCAGAAAGAAACCGGCCTGAGCCCGCGCCAATGGGCCATGCAACTGCGCACCCGCCGCGCACAAGGCTTGTTGCGCAGTGGCCTGGGCGCCGCCGAGGTTGCCCATGACCTGGGTTTTGCCGACCAGAGCCATCTCAATCGGCACTTCCGTGCGGCCTATGGCATTACCCCTGGCCGCTATCAAAGCGCAATCCGGTCCAAGACAGCACACCTGCCCCGCCCTCAAACTGACCTGTAGGAGCCGGCAAGCCGGCTCCTACAAGAGTTACCGGTTAATCATGGGGGGGGTGATGTTGACGATCTTTTTTTCTGCGCTGGTATTTGGCTTTGTGTTTTGCCTGTCCCCCGGCGCCGTGCTCGCAGAGACGCTACGCCGGGGCCTGTTGCATGGGTTCACGCCAGCGCTGCTGGTGCAGATAGGCTCGCTGGTGGGCGATGCCACGTGGGCGGTGATCGGCCTCACCGGCATGGCCCTGTTGATCCAGCACGAGGCGGTGCGCGTACCGTTGACGGCTGTTTGCGCCTTATACCTGGCCTGGCTCGGCCTGCGCAGCCTGCTGGATGCCTGGCGCCTGCCGCAACCCGACAGCGCCCCAGCCAGCAGCGGGCGCAATGCGCTGATGGCCGGGGCCGCCATCTCTTTGGCCAACCCGAAGAACATCGTGTACTGGGGTGCCTTGGGCAGTGCCCTGTCAGGCATCGTTGGCGCCACCCCGAGCCACGGCCAGACCTTGATGTTCTTCGCAGGTTTTATGCTGGCCTCGATCCTGTCGTGCTTTTTGATCGCAGGGTTGGTGAATGTCTTGCGAAAGAACGCCTCGCCAACTTGGCAACGAATCAGTCATGGCGCCTGTGGGTTGGTATTGATCTATCTGGCGTTATTGGCCGCCTACAGCCTTTGAACTTATATATTGAATAACACCAATCTGAATGAAGTCTGAACGACCCACAAACAGGTTGATTATTGATTGACATCCACTGCCTGCCTGAGTAGATTGCCCGTGCCTGCAACTCGGGCCTTTTTTCAACCTCACAAAAGAAGCCAATGGACACAGTATCTAGTTGCTGTCCTTCACCTGCGAATGCGGGGGTCGGGCGCCAAACCCAGTGTAATGACGGGACTCGCCTTCAAGGCCGGGTAAGCTGCGCTAGAGCTTGATGCTCCAACGTAACTGCCTTGCGCCGGCGCCAGTCCGGTCCCGAGGTGTGTTATGAATTTCCAAACCCTTGTTCTACCTGATGTACGCACGCTGGCCTCAGCCCTGCGTGCCAAGCTGTGCCGTACTTTCGTGGGCGTTGCCCCAGTGCGCACGGCCTTTGCCTGCCCTTCCCCGCGTATCAGCCAGGCACACCTGCAGGCGCACTGGCGCCTGTGCCCCACCACCGGCCACCTGGTTCAGCAATGGGACCACGCCGACCCTCAAGATCCGCAGAGACGGAGCGTTTCCAGCCTGCTTGCCCAAGCGCGCCTGATGCTCAGCGCTCGCGTGGCATAAGCCAGCTGGAAACAGCAACTTCCTGATTATTGGTCAATTAATTAACTGGCGTTCCTTGCGAACTAAGCCAGCCGTAGTTTTCTGCGCGCCCGTTAATTAACTCGCCTCTTTAAAGTTATTGGAACTGATCGCAAACATTGCGAATCGGCATACTTGCGCTCGCCTGCCAGGCAAGTAACGGGTATGTCGACAGGAGTAAAAACCATGAGCGCCGTAAACACTAAACAACGTCCAGACAACAACACCGCCAATGCCAGCAAACTGTCGATGCGCGCCGCCCGCGAAGCGCAAAACGGCCTGGCGGCCACCCTGGCCAACGTCCGGGCAACCAAAGACGGCCTGACCGAACTGGATGCCAGCGCCCGCCTGCAACGCGAAGGCTATAACGAGGTGGCCCACGACAAGCCGCCCCATGCGGTGGTGCAGTTCCTCCAGGCCCTGAACAACCCCTTCATCTACGTGCTGCTGACCCTCGCGGTGATCAGCTTTGTCACCGACTACTGGCTGCCGCTGCGCGCCGGTGAAGAAGTGGACCTGACCAAGGTCATTATCATCATGACCATGGTCGCCCTGAGCAGCCTGCTGCGCTTCTGGCAGGAACACCGTTCGGCCAAATCCGCCGAAGCCCTCAAGGCCATGGTGCGCACCACTGCCACGGTGCTACGCCGTGAGCAGGTCGGCGCCAAACCCACCCTGCGCGAAGTGCCGATGCGCGACCTGGTGGCCGGGGATATCGTGCAATTGTCGGCCGGCGACATGATCCCGGCCGATATCCGCCTGATCGAGTCCCGCGACCTGTTTATCAGCCAGGCCGTGCTGACCGGTGAAGCCCTGCCAGTGGAGAAGTACGACACCCTGGGCGATGTCACGCAAAAGTCCGCTACCACGAGCGCCACGGACCAGAGCAACCTGCTGGACCTGCCCAATATTTGCTTCATGGGTACCAACGTTGTCAGCGGCCGCGCCCAGGCGGTGGTGGTTGCGACGGGACCACGCACCTATTTTGGCTCGCTGGCCAAGGCCATCGTCGGCTCCCGGGTCCAGACCGCCTTCGACCGTGGGGTGAACAGCGTCAGTTGGCTGTTGATCCGCTTCATGCTGGTGATGGTGCCCATCGTGTTTTTCCTCAATGGGTTTTCCAAGGGCGACTGGGGCGACGCCTTCCTGTTTGCCTTGGCGGTGGCCGTGGGCCTGACCCCGGAAATGCTGCCGATGATCGTCAGCGCCAACCTGGCCAAGGGCGCAAACGCCATGGCCAAGCGCAAAGTGGTGGTCAAGCGCCTGAATGCGATCCAGAACTTCGGTTCGATGGACGTGCTGTGCACCGACAAGACCGGCACCCTGACCCAGGACAAAATCATCCTCGAGCACCACGTCAACGCCTTCGGCCAGCGGGACGACCAGGTGCTGTCCCTGGCCTGGCTCAACAGCCACCACCAAAGCGGCATGAAGAACCTGATGGACCAGGCGGTGTTGGCGTTCTCCCAGCACAATCCCAAGTTCCAGGTACCGTTTGCCTACAGCAAGGTCGATGAACTGCCCTTCGACTTTGTCCGTCGCCGCCTGTCGATTGTGGTCAAGGACGCCCACGGCGATCACCTGTTGGTGTGCAAGGGGGCCGTGGAAGAAATGCTCGATATCGCCACCCATGTGATGGAAGGCGCCAGCGCCGTGGCCCTGGATGAGCGGCGTCGCCAGGAATTGCTACACACCGCCAGCGAGTTCAACGAGGACGGCTTCCGCGTGCTGGTGGTCGCCACCCGCAACATCCCCAAGGCCCTGGCGCGCCAGCAATACACCCCGGCCGATGAACGCAACCTGGTGATCCACGGCTTCCTGACGTTCCTCGATCCGCCAAAAGAAACCGCCGGCCCGGCCATTGCCGCGCTGCAAGAGATCGGTGTCACCGTCAAAGTGCTGACCGGCGATAACGCCGTGGTCACCCGCACCATCTGCCGCCAGGTCGGCCTGGAGCCCGGCGAGCCGCTGCTGGGCGTGGACATCGAGGCCATGGACGATGCCACCCTCAAGCAGCAGGTCGAACAACGCACGGTGTTCGCCAAGCTGACCCCGCTGCAAAAGTCCCGGGTGCTCAAGGCCTTGCAGGCCAACGGTCACACCGTGGGGTTCCTCGGCGACGGCATCAATGATGCGCCAGCCCTGCGCGATGCCGACGTCGGTATCTCGGTAGACAGCGCGACCGATATTGCCAAGGAATCCGCCGACATCATCCTCCTGGAAAAGAGCCTGATGGTCCTCGAGGAAGGTGTGCTTAAAGGCCGCGAGACCTTCGGCAATATCATGAAGTACCTGAACATGACGGCCAGCTCTAACTTCGGCAACGTGTTCTCGGTGCTGGTGGCCAGTGCGTTCATTCCCTTCATGCCGATGCTGGCGATCCACCTGCTCCTGCAAAACCTGATGTACGACATCTCCCAGCTGGCCCTGCCGTGGGACAAGATGGACAAGGAGTACCTGGCCAAGCCACGCAAGTGGGACGCGCAGAACATCGGGCGCTTCATGATCTGGATCGGGCCGACCTCGTCGATCTTCGACATCACCACCTTTGCCCTGATGTGGTACGTGTTCTCGGCCAACAGCGTAGAAATGCAGACCCTGTTCCAGTCCGGCTGGTTCGTCGAAGGGCTGCTCTCCCAGACCCTGGTGGTGCACATGCTGCGCACCCGCAAGATCCCGTTCTTCCAGAGCACGGCGGCCTGGCCGGTGTTGCTGATGACCAGCCTGGTGATCGCGCTGGGGATCTATGTGCCCTTCTCACCCCTGGGCACCCTCGTGGGTCTGCAACCGTTGCCTTGGGCGTACTTCCCATGGCTGGTCGGCACCCTGCTGGCCTACTGCTGCGTGGCGCAACTGATGAAGACCCTCTACATCCGCCGGTTCAAGCAGTGGTACTGAGTTTGCGGCGCTAAGCGGGCTGGGTGTGGCAGCTATTTTTTGTGGCAGATGGGCTTGGTGTGGCGAGCGGGCTTGCCCCGCGCTGGGCTGCGAAGCAGCCCTAATAGAGTCACTGAGTTCTATCAGATAGCCCAAGGTGGCAGGTTTTGGGGCTGCTTCGCAGCCCAGCGCGGGCGATGCGGCGTTCCGACAAGCCCGCTCGCCACAACAAGCCCGCTCGCCACGCCCAATCACTACAGACACTCGTTCAATTGGAGCATGAGACCATGCACAAACACTCCCTCTTTTCGGCCTTCACCTGGCTACCGGCGTCGCGGCAACGGGCGCTGCGCCGCAACCTGATCTTTATCGGCGCCACCCTGGCCGTGGGCCTGCTGTCCAAGGCCTTTGCCGCAGGCGGTAGCTACGTGGTGGACGATGGCGCGATCAACGCCCCGGGCGAATGCAATGTCGACGCTGGCTACACCCGTTCAACACAGCGCACCACCCTCTCCGCAGCCTGCACATCAAGGGCGCTGCCTAATCTGCAATGGGGCGCCGCCATCGAGGATGAGCCTGGGCTGAGCCACCTCAGCCCGCAACTCAAGGGGTCTCTGTGGGCCTGGCAGGATGCGGGCGTGGAGATCGCCTGGGCGGCGGCGGCGCATATCGCAGTGGACCGTCGGCACCCATTCGACGGCGCAGACCTGGGCGTACCGCTGACCTGGCAAGCGTTTGAAACACTGCGCCTGAACCTCAATGCCGGCTGGAGCCACGCCTATGACGATGGCGAACAAAACCAGCGGCTGACCTGGGGCACCGGCCTGGAATACCGCGTGGCGGACTCTCTGACGTTGCTGGCGGAGCGCTACGGCCAGCAGCACGGCGACCAGGCCTGGCAGGCTGGGCCGCGGGTGCATCTGGGAAAGCAGGTGGATGTAGACCTGGTGGTCGGGCGCAACCTGACGGGGGATCGCGACCGCTGGTTGACCACGGGGGCGACCCTGCGATTCTGAAGGACTGATGTAGACGCTGTTTCGCTGCGCGAGGCAGCGTCTACATGGGTATCGGGTATCAGGCCGGTTTGGCTTGCTGTTCGAGATGCACCTGCAACTCAGGCTCGATGCCCAGCGCTCCCGCCAGTTCATCCAGGTAGTTGCGCTCGGCGTCCTGCTGGTCATCCACCAGCATCACGCTGGCCAGGTAGACCTCGGCGGCTACGGCCGGGTCACCGGCATATTCGGCAAAATCCCGCGCATCCAAAGGCTTGGCGACTTGGGCATCGAGCCATTGCTGCAGGTCGGGGTCGTCGGTGTGGCGCTTGATCTCCGTTGAGATCAACAGTTCTTCTTTCTCATCAATCCGTCCATCCGCCTTGGCCGCCGCGATCAATGCACGCAGCACTGCATGGCTATGGGCCTCGACGTCGGAGCCGGAGAGTTGATCAACCGTTTGCAAGGCCTGTTGCGGTGCCGAAGCCTGCTGGCGCTGCCAGGCTTGATACGCCTGGAATGCCATCATCCCCAATGACGCCAGGGCCGCGTAGTTGGTACCACCGCTGCGCGCCTGGGTCGAACCGCCCGCCGGGGTTGCCCCCAACATACCACCCAGGCCACCCAGCAGATCGCCCAGGCCGCCACCACCAGACGCAGAGGGTGCAGAGCCGCCACCCCGGAGCAAACCACCGAGCAGGCCACCCAACCCGCCGAGACCTCCCGCGCCGCCCTGGGGAGCCGCCGAACCGCCTTGCTGCGACATCGAGGCTTGACCTGCCCGTAGCAGTTGTTCCAGTAGAGCACTGGTGTTCATGGTATCGCCCTCCTATGGGCTGTGCGCCAGACAACCAACAATAGTCCCTGCTGCCTATAACGCCAAGATCGGCCAGCACGCGTGGTTTTGCCGACCGGCCTGTACCCCAGCAAATCCGCCGCTGACCTGTAACGCCCGAGAGAATTGTTCAGATTCGACGCACCCAGGCGCGCGGTGAACGCAGGCCCGCACATGGTGTCGGAAATATAAGGGCACAGCCTCAACCGGCCTGGCCTTGAGCGCGAGCATCAACAGATTTGCGGTGCCGCGTACCCTCACAGAAGGAGACGCTGACATGGTCACTCACTTCAAGGTCGCTGGGCACCTCGCTTGCGGCCATCACGGCAATAACCTCACATCCACGGTCGAATTGAACCGGGTCAAATGCCGTACCTGCCGCAACACCGATGCCTACAAGGAAGCCCGCCGCAACCAGCGCAATGCATCGCGCCGCGCGGCACGCAAGGCCCGCTCGGGCCAGGCCAGCAATGACTGGCGCAGCGCCTGGACCCAACGCCTGACTGCCCTACCCGGCCTGCAGCGCCTGCCACGCGGGTTCAGCGGCCAGCCTTTCGTCTAGATCGGCCCATTTGTAGGCCCCGGCTTGCCGGCGATGGCGGCCTGTGTGGCGCAGCAGTGCTGCCTGAACCGACACCATCGCGGGCAAGCCGGTAGGCTCAAGGTCGTGCACGCACCTTGTAGCCCGGTAGCGTCGCGGCATAGGCCATTGCCTGCTCACGGGAGCCAAAGGAAGCCAATCGATCATCCTTGGTGCACACGCGCCACGGGCCGCTGTTGACCCGGGCAATGTCATAGCCATTGAGATGCATCTTGTTCAACAGGGGAACGCTCATAGTCACCTCTCCTATTCCAGAGATAATCCACGGGTTGCCCGATCCACCATACGCTCGATCCAGGCACTGTCGCCTACCGAACGTCGCAGACTGCAGCGACCGCCCCTGTGACACGATATTTTGTGGTCGCTGCAATCAGGGCTCGATGCTCGCCAATTGCGCCATGTAGCACTGCACTTCCCCATGCAGCCACTCGGAAAACACCCGCTGTTTGCTTTCCGAGCTTTCCCGAGGTGGCCAGGCCAACCAATACGGGTAGGCATACGGCGCGCTGATATCGCACAGTTGCACCAGCTCCCCGCGCACAATGGCGTCATGCACCAGGCTACGCCGCTCCAGGGCGATGCCCTGGCCCAGCCGGACCGCTTCCAGTACCAGGTTGGAGTCATTGCTGCACAGGCCTTTGCGTTCGGTGCTCATTTCAATGCCAGCGGCCTGGCACCACGGCTGCCAGGATTCATTGCTGTAGATAATCGGGCTGTGCACGATTTGCTCGGGGGTTCGCGGCAATTGCCCGCCGTTGAAATGGGGCGCGGCGACCACCACCACTTCGTCGTGAAACAGCAGTTTCTGCTCCACTCCTTCCCATTCGCCCTTGCCCATGCGGATCGCCATGTCTACCGACTCTTGATGCAAGTTGGTAATGGCCAGGGTGGCTTGCAAGCGAATGCTGATGTGCGGGTAAAGCCGCTGGAACGCTGGCAGTCGCGGCAGCAGCCAGGAGCGTCCAAATGAGGGCAACACCGCCACCACCAACTCGTCCCGCTTGGGCTGGGCCTGGATCAAGCGCGTCGCGTCGGCGATATCGCCCAGGGCCTGGCGGATCTGCAACGCGTACAGCCGGCCATCTTCACTGATGCGCAAGCCGCGCCCTTCACGCACGAACAGCGTGAGGCCGACGATTTGCTCCAAAACCTTGATCTGCTGACTGATGGCCGAATGGGTGACATGCAACTCCTTGGCCGCCAGGGTGACGCTACCAAGCCTGGCGGTGGCTTCGAAACTGCGCAGGGAGGTCAGGGGCGGAAAAGCGCTCATGTAAGATTGACTAACCTTTTAAGGTAAAAAATATAGATATTGAAAGGACTTTGGCCGCTATAAAGTAATCCGCAATTAACAATCACACCATCAAGAATGGAGGCTTCATGAAACTGGTTGGCATGCTCGACTCACCTTATGTGCGCCGCGTAGCGATTGCCCTGGACCTGTATGGGGTCGATTTTGAGCAGCAGTCGCTGTCGGTGTTCAGTACCTTCGCTGAATTTGCCAGGATCAACCCGGTGGTCAAGGCGCCGACACTGGTGCTCGACGACAGCACGGTGCTGATGGACTCCAGCCTGATCCTGGACTATTTCGAAAGCCTGGCGCCGACCGATAAAAAGCTCCTGCCCCAGACCGCAGCCGCCCGTGCGCGGGACCTGCAAGTGATCGGCCTGGCCTTGGCTGCCTGCGACAAGAGCGTACAGATCTACTACGAGCACAACCTGCGCCCCACAGAAAAACTACATGAGCCGTGGCTTGAGCGAGTAACCGGGCAACTGCTGGCAGCCTACGGGGGCCTGGAAAAACTGCTGGCCAACGCTCCTGGCCAGCCTTTGAACCTAGCGTCGCTGAGCGCCGCGGTGGCCTGGTCGTTTTCAAGGTACGCCGTGCCCTCGGTGGTCAAAGCCGAGGACTTTCCCAACTTGCAGCGCCACGCCCAATGGGCCGAGCAACACCCGGCGTTCGGCAAATACCCTATCGAATAGGCAGTAACGCCGCGCCAACCAACCCCGCCAGCCCCAGCAGGCACGCCAGGCCAACACCATAGGCCAGGGTGCGCCAGGGTTGGCGGCCGCCCAGGTACATCAGGGTATGCATTACGCGCGCGACGGTGAACAGGCCAAACAGCCAGGCCGTCGCGACTGCCGGGGCGTCCAGCGCCAGGCACAGCCCGCCGAGAACGAAAAAAAGCGGAATGTTTTCCAGGTCATTGGCCCAGGCTTTCGCGGCCCGGCTGACTGGCAGCAGTTCCTGGGCATTGGCCGGGCGCTGGAAGAAACCGGCATCCTCAGGATTGGTGAATGCACGGTGCCTGAGGCGGAAAAAACCCTGGTAACAGGAAATCCCCAGCATCTTGATAAACAGCACCAGCACACAGACGGCAAACAGATGCAGGGGACTACTCATTGCCGGCCCCTGGCAAAGCCGTTGACCACGATATACAGCAGCGGCCCGACCGAGACGAACACCGCCGTCAGCAGCCAGTACGGCAACACACTGGCCAGCGACCGGCCCCGGGTGCGGGCATCACGGTACATCCACACACAGGCCAGGGCCGCCATCAGGTACAGGTCGATCACCACCTGGGCGGTGTCGGGCCTGGATAGCAACTCCAGGCCGAACGCCAGCAGCGACTGCTCGGCCCAGAGCAAGGTGCCCAGGGTGTACAAGGAAAACGCCAACAGGCTGGCAAGGGCGATGTAGGGTCTGTGCATAGGGTCCTTCCTCTAGATAGGTAAAGGTGAGTGAAGCCGTTGTGGCGAGGGCCCCAATAAGCTGCACATTAGTGATAACGTCGTCGCCATCTCAATGACCTGTGAGGTCATGGACGCCAACCGCCCCGCCCTGCCAGAGTCAACCCATGAGCCGCCCACCTTTCCCCCGAGCCACGCCCGATACCAATGCCGGCACGCAACTGCGGCAGTTGCGCCGCGAGGCGAAATTGAGTCAATTGGAGTTGGCGCTGATCAGCGGTATTTCCCAGCGCCATTTGAGCTGTATCGAAACCGGCCGGGCCAAGGCCAGCCCTGGCACCTTGCACAACCTGCTCGGGGCCCTCGACGTGCCGCTGGAACGCTGCAACAGCCTGTTCCTCGCGGCCGGCTACGCCCCACGCTATGAGGCTACGCCGCTGGCTGCGCCGGCGATGGATGCCATTCGGGAGGCCATCAACCATGTGCTGAAGGCCAACAACCCAGCACCGGCCATCGTGCTGGGCAGCCACTGGGAAGTACTCGCCGCCAACGCCAGCACCCAGGTCCTGTTTGACCTGGTGGGCCTAGCGCCCGACGCAGCACAAGGCCTGAACCTGTTGACGACCCTGCTGCAACCGGGTGGCCTGGGCGACCATTTGCTCAATGCCGACGAAATCCGCAACCTCGCCTGGCAACGGGCGGCCCGGGAAGCATTGGGCAACCCGGCCCTGGCCACGCTGCTGGAAAGCCTGCCGGTGCCACAAGGCTCGACAACACTGACCCATGAACTGCCGCCACTGGTGCTGACGCGCATCAATTCGCGGCAGGGGCAGTTGGACTTCATGTCCACCTTCACCACCTTCGGCATGCCCCAGGACATCACCGTCACCTCATTGCGGATCGAGCACCTGATCCCGGCCAACCCCCACACCTGGCACGTCATGACTGCCGCCTACGAACATTCTCTAACCTTGTAGGAGCGGTGTTTCAGGACGGGCATCCGCTGCTGATACAGCGCTTTCGCGAGCAAACCCGCTCCCACGGAGGACCTCTGCCGGGCGCAGAATTTGCGCCACGCCATCAGAACTTGGTCACCAGCCCCATACGCAACGTGCGCCCCGGCGCCGGCATGAAGCTCTGGGCCAGCGGGTCCAGGTAGTAACGATTGGTCAGGTTATCCAGCGACACATTGAGATTGGTGTGGTCCTGCCACTTGTAGTTGAGGAACAGATCCACCAGCGCCACTTCGCGGTAGACCAGTTGCGGGGTGGTGGCGCCGGTCTGCCAGGATTTGTCTGCGGTGACGGTCGGGCCCGAGGTGTAGGTCAAGCGCCCGCCAACGGTCAGGGTCTGGTCGAAGAAGCGTAGGCCCGAGGTCAGGTTGCCGGCGACCCGTGGCGGGTTCTGGGTGTTGGTGTACGAGCCCATGAAGCTGCCCGGCGTGCAGTTGGGGGTGTCGTCAAGCTTCTGCCAGCGGGTGGAACTGGCCCGCAAGCGCGCGGCGAAGGCCGAGTCGCAGGTTTCGGTCTTCAGGTAGTAGGTCGACGACAGATCGGCAAATACCCAGCCGGCGTCGTATTTCGATTGCAACTCCAGGCCACTGGTCTTGAAGCTGTCGGTATTGCTGAAGTTCATCAGGCCCATCAGCCCAGGGCTTGGGTCGTAGTAACGGGTCACGTAGTTCTTGATGGTGTTGTTGAAGTACGCCAGCTTGATCGCCGCCGTGTCGTTGTCCGTCAGCAGGCCTTTTTGCAGGGTGCTCGCACCGATTTCCCAGTTGCTCGAACGCTCCGGTTTCAGGCCCTTGCCAGGCATGGTCTGCAAGGTGCCCTGGCTGGTTTCGAACAGCGAGGGCATGCGCAGGCCCTGGGTGTAGGAGGCGTAGATAAAGGTATCCGGCGCGATCTCATAGTTGATGCCGATGGCCGGTGAAAAGGCGCCCTTGCTGTCGCTCTGCTTGCCCGAATAGGTGTAGCCGGTGACCACCTCGCCCACCTGTGACGGATAGACCCGTGTGCCAATGCCCCCGTAGTCGTTGTAGCGCGGGCCGTCGAATGGATTGTTGGTGTCGCTGAAGACAATCCCGTTGTTCAGGCGCGGGTCGGTGGCGTCGGTGTATTGGCCGTTTTCGTCGGGGAACCACAGCATGTTGCCGTAGCTGCCCGGCTTGATCACATTCACGTAGCGCAACTCACGCTCCTCGCGCTGGGCGGTGGCGTGCGGCACATGGTCCTTGGTGCGGTAGTAGGTGTAGCGCCCGCCGCCCCACAACGTCAGTTCTTCAATCGGCTGGTACTCCAACTTACCGTTGAGGCTGAACTCCTTGCGCGAACCGTCACGCAGGCTGCGGTTGGCGTTGATATCGTTCTGCGTGGTGACCACGCCCTTTTGCGGCTGCAGCTCCTCGAGCTGGAACGAGCCCCCCAGGTCCAACTTGAAATCGCCGTATTGCGTTTCAAAACGCGAGGTATTGGCCAGGTCCCCGCCGATGCGCCGATCGGCCTGGCGGGTCCAGTTGCGGTCCGAGCGATAGGCCTGGGATTTGGGCGCCAGCACCGAGGTCAACTGACTGGTCTGGGCGTCGGTCATCCATAGGTTGGTCGTCAGGTCCACCAGCATATTGCCCGTGGGCAGGTAGTGATAACGGGCGGTGTAGGTATCGATCTGGGTGCGGCCGCGCGGGTACTGGTAGATGCCACCGGTGCCGAAACGGAAGATGTCCGACGGCATGATCTCGCCTATGCGCCCATCGTAACGGATGTAGCCGAAGTCGAAGGTGTGGTCGTCGGCCGGGCGCAGGGTGGTCTTGAGCAGGATCGATTCGGTCTCTGCCGAGGAGTTGAGCACCTCTTCACCGGGGTTGTAGGTGGTGGCCACCGTCATGTTCTCGCGGCCATAGCGGTCATAGGTGCGGTAGCGGTCCTGGCCGTGCTTGCCGGAGAAGTAGTTGCCCTGGTTGCGATGGGCGTAGGCCGCCACCACGTCGAACAGCTCGTGGGTGTAGGCAAACGCCGCGCTGCCCGACTCCGAATCGGAACCGAACAGGCCGCCACGATGCTGGTGCGGCTCGGAATACAGGCTTTCGGTGGCCGAATGGCTGTTGCGCGAGGCAGGCTCCACGCCGTTGTTCCACACGTCGCCCTTAAGGCGCAGGCCCACGTTCTTGCCATCACGCAGGATGTCATCGACACCCAGGGTGCGGATCGCTACCGTGCCGCCGATGGCGCTGGAGGTCAGGCTGGGGCCCTTGTCGATGGCCACGTCACTGACCAGGTCGGGGTCGATGTAGCTACGTTGTTGCGTGCCTGCATAACCGCGATAGACATCCAGCGCCTGTTGCGAGCCATCGACCGTGACCGCGACCCGGCTTTGCCCCTGGATCCCGCGGATATTCACATCCAGGCCGCCGCCATTGCGGCTGTCGCCCACCTGCACCCCAGGCTGGCCCTTGAGCAAATCGCCGGGGGAAATCACGGCAAAGCGCTGCACTTCTTCCGGGGAGATGTAAACCGCTGAACGTGGCGCCGAGTAGACGGCTTTCTTCTGAAGGTCCTCGCCGGTGACTTTCTGCGACGGCAGCACCACCGCAGTGGTTGCCGGGTGCAATTGAACACTGCCATCGGCCTGACGCTGAAAACTCAGGCCGGTGCCCGCCAGCAGCTGCGCCAGGCCCGCTTCGGTGCTGAAATTGCCGTGCAGGCCGTTGCTGCGCTTGCCCGCCGTCAGCGTCGAACTGCCCGCCATGCTGATACCCGCCTGCACGCCAAAGCGCGAGAGCGCCTGGTCCAAGGGACCGGCGTCGATGCTATAGGGCTGACGCTCGGCCTGGGCGAAAACCGCGGTGCTGTACAGCGGTTGCAGGCTGAGTAATAACAGACCCAATGTGCGGGTGCGCAAGACACTTGCGGGAGAAATCATGCAGGGCTCCTAGAGGTGAAGGCCCACCTGTCTCGGTGGGTTATTCCTATAGGCCAAGCGAGTTTTGAAAAACTGCGGGGGGAACGTAAAAAAATTTTCAGACCGGCACCACAGTCACCCAATAGCGGGTACGACGCTCGATGCGCACCGGCAACGCTTGGGCCACCAACGCCAGCGCAGCATCGGTGTCGTCCAGCTGGAAGCTCCCGGTCACGCGCAACCCCGCCACCTGCTCGCTGCAGCGCAAGACGCCCGGCCGGTAGCGGGAAAGTTCGGCGAGCAGCACATCCAGGCGCATACGCTCGGCAGGCAGAATCCCGCGCAACCAGGCCTGGGCCAGAAACCCATCGCTCTGGCGTGGCGCGCCCACACCCTGGCGATCCACCCGGGTCTGCCACCCCGCCGCCACCGCGACTGGTGACGGGTTGCGCGGCGAACTCACGTCGACCCAGCCGCGCAATACGGTAATCCACGTGCCCTGCTGATCGTGGCGCACCAGCAGATTGGCCTCCCGGCTGCTCAGTAGCGCATCCGGCGTGACCAGTTGCAGCGGGCGTGACTCGACCTGTGCATCCAGCGCCACCTCGCCCTCGATCAACTGCACACTGCGCAGGTAGGCGCTGAAGTCCAGGCTGACGGCACTGGCGGTGTTCAGCCACAGTGAACTGCCATCGGCCAGGGTCCAGCGATGGCGCTCACCGGTCGCCGTGCGGTACGTGGCAAAGGCTGCGCGCACCAGCGTCGAATCGGCGCCCTGCCACGATAGGCCACCCAGCAGCCCCAGCCCCAGCAAGCACTTGAGCACCTGCCGGCGCCGTAGCGGATCAGCCCCGGCAGATTCCAATGCCCGCCGCGCGGTGGCATCCGCCAACAGGTGGGCACCGGGCTGCAGCGTCAGGGGCAAGCTGGTGACGCGTTGCCAGGCGTATTCGTGCTCGGCGCTCGCCAGTCGCCATTGCTGCAACGCCTGGTGATCGGCCGGGCTCATCATTCCGGACTCAAACCTGACGATCCAATCGATAGCCTTTTCGCGGATTTTCGGTGCAACCGCAATGCCCGTCATTCAAAACGACTCGCGTAGCACACGCTGAAAGCCTTGCCCATCGCCCGCTGTACCTGGGCCACGCTCAAGCTCAATTGCGTAGCGATCTGCGGGTACGTCAGGCCATCGAGCTGGGACAAAAAGAAGATCTTGCGCACCTGCATCGACAAGCCCACCAGCAGCGAGTCGAGTTGCAGCAGGGTTTCGATCATCAGGTAACGCGTTTCGGGCGACGGTTCCTCAGCTTCGGGGCGCGCGGCGAGTGCCTCGAGGTAGGCCCGTTCAATGGCCTGGCGGCGCCAGCGGTTGATCAGCAAGCCATTGGCGATCGCGGCAAGAAATGCCATGGGTTGGCGCAACTCACGCACATCCTGCTGCGTGCGCAACACGCGGATGAAGGTGTCGTGCGCCAGGTCTTCGGCATCGGCGCTGTGCCCCAGGCGACGCTGCAACCAGCCGCGCAGCCAGGAGTGATGACGGGTGTAGAGTTGTTCGACGGGCGAGACGAGACTGTCGTCGTACATGTCAGGTCCAATGAGCAGTAATGATAATACTTCTCATTTTAGTGTCTGGACCTGACGCTTGTACAGCGCCCGCTGCTACCACTATTGCAGATGGGGTTCGGGGCCAGCCAGTGCCGCAAACAGCGGCAACACCTCTTGCGCCAGTTCCTCAATGATCTCGGCCACCGGGCGCTGGGCCATCTGGATCCCGAGGGCGGCATGATTGACGCCCGCTTCACGCCACTCGCCAAGCAGGTCGATCAGGCCCTTGCGCCCGGTCTTGAGCACATAGCCACCTTGCATGGGCGTCCGCGGGAAGTCCGGGTCATCGGCCAGGTCGATCCATTCATTGGTCATATGCGGGCGGAAGCCACCCCCTGGAATCCCATCGCGCCAGGCGCGGATTTTTTCCGCCAGGCGCCTTGGCCCCATCACGTTATGGGTGCTGTCCGGGTAGGTCAGCCAGCCATCGGCCTGCTCCCCCAGCCACTGCATCGACTGGCGCGACGACCCGGTGACAACCAGGGGAATGCGCCCCGTTACCGGCTTGGGCAACAAGTACGCATCGCTCAGTTGCCCAAGGGGTGACTCAATAGTGGGCGCCGTGGCCGCCAGTAATTGCCGGAAGTAGTCCACCGACTGCGCAAAACGCTCGGCACGCGCACCGTGCTCCAGGCCATAGGCCGGAAACTCCACGGCACGGTCGCCCGAGGCGATGCCCATCACCAGCCTGCCACCGGACAATCGATCAATGGTCGCGGCGGCCTTGGCCAAGTCAATCGGATGACGCAACGAGAACACTGCACTGCCGGTCACCAGGGTAATCTGCCGGCTATGGGCGGCCAGGTAGCCCAGATAGGTAAACGGATCGAACACTTGGCCCGCATCGCCAAACGAAGGATCGAACAAGGGCACGTCGCGCACCCAGACTGCGGCAAAGCCCAGGCGATCGATCTCGCTGACCCATTGCGCCTGGCCGGCGAGGACCGCCATGTCGCCCTCATAGAAACGCAGCGGCAGGAAGATCCCCAGGGTCAGTTGATCCGGCGCAAACATGCGCCGGTAGCCGGGGTGGTTGGCAAAGGCCGACGCGTTGGCGCCACAGGTGGCGGTGGAGTTCATACAGGGTCCTCGGAATGGGCCACTCAGGGGCCGGTGGCAGGGGCAGGCAGGCGGATACCGCGTTGCACGGCCGGGCGCAGGTTGACCCGCTCATACCAAGCGCTCAGGTGCCGGTACTGACTGAAATCGAAGGCAATCACCCGGGCAATGTGCATCCAGCCAAAGGTCGCAATATCTGCGATGGAATAGGCCTGCCCTGCCAACCAGGGGTTGGCGGCCAATTGTTGGTCAAGGGTGGCAAAGGCCGCTTCGGTCAGTTGCCGATAACGCTGGATTGCCGTGGCGTTGGCGCTGTCGTCGAACAGTTCGAAATGCACGCGCTGGCCCAACAACGGCCCCACGCTTGAACTGTGAAACATCAACCAGGTAATCGCCGCCCAATGCGCCGGGCCGGCAGGGGGCAACAGTTGCCCGCTCTTTTGCGCCAGGTACAGCAGGATCGCGGCGGACTCAAACAGGGTGATGCCAGCGCCGCGGTTAACCAGTACCGGAATACGCCCATGGGGATTGAGCGCCAGAAAATCCGGATGACGATGCTCGTCGTGATCGATCTGGACATGACGCAGGGTGTAGGCCAGGCCCATTTCTTCGAGGGCGATGGTGATCTTGAAACCATTGGGCGAGCTGTCGGTGTAGAGCACCAGATCAGGGCTGTGCATGGTCGGTTTACCTCACTCAAGCTAACTTCGGCGAAATTGCTTGAACGCCATACTAGTGAGGTAAAAGTGGGCGTGGAAACGATACGTTCTTAACCACTGTTTTAGATTTTCTAAACCCTTCTGTGGGAGCGGGCTTGCCCGCGATAGCAGTGTGTCAGCAAGCTAGTGTGCCGATTGATCCACCGCATCGCGGGCAAGCCCGCTCCCACAGAAGCCCCACATAAAGCAATAGCGCGTTCCTTCCCCACTCGATTATTTTTCCCACGCGGCCTTGGGAATCAACAAGCCGTGATTGCCGTTGTACGCGGCGCGCTCAGGCGACTTCCAACCCTCCAGCAACCCGTCGTCGAGCCGGTAGACTTCCACCCCCAGCGGCCGGCACACCGTCAGCGGGTCCTGGGCATCCGGGCCCCACATCGGCAGCGACAGGTCACCGCCCGGGCAGGTGGACAGCGCACACAACAAGTCAATCTCGGCAAAGAACTCCAGGTAATCGCCTTGTTTGGCCGGGCATGCCTTCATGAAGTACATGTCGTCGTGATTCAGGCCGGTGCACTGGAAGATATTCAACACGTCGTGCACATCAAACTCGGTCAGGCCATGGGGCAATACGGCGCGGGTCAGGTTGGAATGGCAATGATGGTGGAAGTCCTCGCCGGTGAGCATCTTGTTCACGTAGGGATCGCAACGCGTGCCCAGCAGATCGTGCAGGCGCCCGCCGTGCTCGTCGATGCCGTAGCCGGCCAGGCTGTCATCGGTGATGGTGACCATCGGCCGCAGGAACGGCAGGTTCGACCACAGGCGGTCGTAGGTGCTGACATGGGCGCCTTGCAGTTGGCGGGTGCGCGCAGCCCACATGCGCTCGCGCGGGTCATTGGCATTCCACACATTGAAATCGCCGACCTGCGGCCCGACCGGGGTGGTCACGCGGAACACATGGCCGGCCGGTACCTTCCACGCGCGACCGGTGCGGATCGGCACGTCGAACTGCTCGACCAGGGTGCGCCCTGCCCCGCACTCGCGCACACGGTCGTAAAACGCCTTGTCGACCTGCAAGGCTGCACCCTTGCTGACTTGGTAAGCGGCGGGATAGTCCTTGTACATGGTGGGATCCTCGTTGGCAGGGTTTGGCAAAACCATACAACGGGGCGGGCGTGACTTGAAGAGCACACACAAACCAATGTGGGAGCGGGCTTGCCCGCGATAGCGGTGGGTCAGGTTAGAAATACTTGACTGACACACTGCTATCGCGGGCAAGCCCGCGCCCACAAGGGTTATACGTTGTCAGATGAACTCGTTAGAAACTTCCGACCACAGGCTGACCTTCTGCCCACGATTCTTGAAGAACTCGATTTCGCGCTTGATCCCCGAGCTCAGGTCCCAGCCCGGCAGGTCGAGGATGATCAGCTCTTGCATCATGTCCATGAACAGCGCATCCACCGGTGCCCACAGCTTGCCGATGGTGGCGCTGTCCTTGCCTTCAAACGCCAGGTTGATCGGGTGCGACATCGACACCTGGCTAAACACCCCATGACCCGACTCGATGATTGTGGCCGCCACCTTGTTGCACTGGATAAAGCGCTCATGGGTGACCGACGCATCGGCATGGCTGTAGGGGCAGGCCAGAAAAATCTTTCTCATTGTTACCTCAGGGCAAGGCAAGGGCTCGCACCCTTGCGGTGATTAAACGGTTGGCGTCATACCGGCTGGGCGACTGGTACACCCGCTGCGTCGGCCTCTTCGCGCTCGCGTTCCTGGGCTTCGTAGCGCTGGGCGGCGGGCACGGAGATCTTGATCGCGATTGCCACGGCGAGCAGGCCACCGAACAGCTTGGCCAGCAGGATCGGCATGATCAGCGTCGGCTGGAAGTTGGCGGTAAAGGCCAGGTGATCACCAATGGTCGCTTGCGCGCAGACACCCAGGGCCACGCACAGGACCTTGTCCCGGGCATTCATCTTTTTGAACAGGTGATACACCGCGATGATATTGGCAAACACCATGACAAACGCCGCCGCGCCATCGGCCGACAGCCCGATGTGCTTGCCCAGCACTTGCATGGGTTTCTTGCAGTAGCGATTGAACAGGTAGCAGATGGGGAAAGTACCGGCGAGCATGATGCCGATATAGCCGGCAATCTCGATGGCGCGGAACAATTCCTTCTCGTCCGCGAACATCGGGTCGAAGCCCCATACGCCGAAGTTTTTCATGAAGAAGCCAGTGAAGTGCTCGACGATGGCCAGCGCCAGGACGATCTTGATAAACGCGTCCATCAACTTACCGAACACCAAAAACCCGGCCACCATCCACGACGCCCGATACCGCAGGCCGGCAGCCAGCAGGAAACAGAACACAAACAAGGGCGCGAGCAAGCGCACGCAGTCGACAAAACCCAGGCTCAGGTAATGCAGGGCCGGCGAGGTGGTGGAGACGATGTCACGCACCGGCAGGTTGAAGGCCGTGATCATCATCAGCGACGCAAGCACCGCAAACGGGATGCTGATCAGCCCGGCCATGGCCCCCAGCGCCAGGTACTTGTGGTCCTTGCGCTCGAGCATCATCAGGCCGACCGGGATCAGGTAGACGATGGTCGCACCGGAGGTGTAGCCCACGATCATAGCGGTGATCCACATGTCGCGGTTCGCCGCCAGGGCATCGGCAAGCTGGTAGCCACCCATGTCCACGGCGATGATCGACAGTGCCGCAATGGACACGTCGGAACCCATCGCACCAAAGTACGGCCCCAGGGCCACCTCGATGAACTTGGACAGGTACGGGATCGCCACCATGATGCCCGCCTGCGCCAGGAACACCGGGCCGATGGAGTGGATGCCGTTGACAAACTCCTTGCCCAGGCCACTGTCGGGCTTGATCACGGACGCAAACGCGCCCACCACCGCGCCGATCATGATCAGGTAAATAACGTAGTTGCCGAATTCCGCCATTGCTTTCGCTCCATCTGTACTGAATCAATTGTTTTTGTAGGAGTACGCCCCAGTTCGGTCGCTCCATTGGCCAAACGCGTTTTACAGCCCCATTTGTTGCGCTTTCACACCCTATAACTAACCACTTCCCATGCCAATCGTGTGTTTCTTGTGGTTTTGCGGGTTAAACACACTGGAATCGGTCAATTCTATTGCGTAATCTCTGGTCATACCTTTCAAGGCAGCGGACTCTAAGCCCGTGAACGGCAAACGCCAATACCAAGTTCACGCCATCTGCGCTGGCGCTCAAGCGCCCCAACACACGCTGCTGCGGCATCATTTGAGTGCCTCGGTAACAGCGCTGCGCACCGCTGGCGCACTCACGTAGCATCAAGAGGATCGATCCCCATGCGCCCCAATGAAAGACGCCAACATATCCTTGAGCTGCTACGCCAGCGTGAACGCATTTCAGTCGATGAGTTGGCGCGCACCCTCAGCACCTCGCAAGAGACCATTCGCCGCGACCTCACGGCCCTGGCCGACGATGGCCAGGTCACCAAGTTCCATGGTGGTGCCTCGCTGCCACCCAGCGGCGAACATGAGAACGCCTTCCAGACCCGGATGAACGAATTCTCCCAGGAGAAACGTGCGGTGGCGCGGTTTGCCGCCGGGCTCTATGCGCCGGGCGACAGCCTGCTGATCGATACCGGTACCACCACCCTGTTCTTTGCCCGTGAACTGGCAAAGCTCAACCGCATCACGGTCATTACCAACTCCTTGTTGATCGCCTCCGCCATTGGCGCCAGTGGTAATCGCGTATTCATGATCGGTGGCGAATACCGCCCTGAATCGGAACAGAATATCGGCGCCCTGGCCATGGAGCAGATCGCGCGCTTCAACGCAGAGCATGCGGTGGTCACCATTGGCGCCTTGAACACCGACGGGGCGTTCGACTTCTCCATCGAAGAGGCGGAAATCACCCGCGCCATGATCGCCCGCACGCGCTACCTCACGGTCATTGCCGATTCCTCGAAGATGGGCAAGCGCGCGTTGTTCCAGGTATTCCCGCTGGAACGCATCGACCGCCTGATCATCGACCGCAAACCCTTGGGTGAACTGGCCAAGGCCCTGGCCGAGGCCCAGGTGGAAGTCCTGGAGGCCCCTGCCCTGAGCCGGCCGGAGTGGTAAGCCGTCAGCGCCAGTCGCGGCAACGGGTCACCGCATCGCTGAACGTGACACGCCACTGCTGGGCTTGCGCGGCACTGACTTTCGGGTGAAAGCTGGTGCTGGTGTTACGCGGCGGCTTGAGGGCCACGCCAAGGCCTTTGGCTGCCAGCGCTGCGCAGCCGAACGCCGTCAGCTCATCGAAGCGCTGGGTGACGATGCAACGCTGCAAGGCATCAGCAAGGAACTGCGCAAAATATGGACTGCGCGCCAGGCCGCCATCGATGGACAGGTGATCGGTGACGCTGAGAAAACCGTCCATGGCCGTGATCACTTCAACACTGCGCAACGCCACGCCTTCCAGCACGGCCTGGCACATATCCTGGCGCGTGGTGCTGCCATTCATGCCCACCCACAGGGCTGCCGCGCTGCGGTCCCAGTGGGGGCAAGCGAGCCCGGACAACGCCGGCACAAACGCGAGTTGGCGACCAATGGCCGGCGGTTCGTCGAAGGCCGCCAGCTCTGAAAAATCGCTGAACAAGCCAAGCCGCCCGGCCCACTCCACGGCGGCGCTGGCATCGTAGACACCACCGTCCATGGCATACGTGGGCTTGCCGTCGATCTGCCAGGCGATGGTTGCCAGCAGGCCTTTGTCCGGCGCTCGGATGATCTGCTCGCCCGTCAAGGTCAGGGCGAACGCCCCCGTACCGTAGGTGATCTTGGCGTCGCCCTCGTTGCGGCAACCATGGCCATACAGTGAGGCTTGCTGGTCGACAATCGAGGCGGTGACCGGGGTGGCGCCGATCTCGCCAAAGTGGCCGACGGTGTCGCGGATCTGCGGCAACGTTTCCATGGGCACGCCAAACAGCTCGCAGAGCTGGCTGTCCCACTGCCCGGTCGAAAGGTTCATCAGCGAAGTGCGCGAGGCGGTCGTGACGTCGGTGGCAAAGACCCCGGTCAGGCGATCGAGAAAGTACGCATCGGTGGTGCCCAGGCGCAGCCGCCCGGCTTTCAAGGCGCTTTGCGCAGCCGGCAGGTTGCGTACGATCCAGGCCAGCTTGCTCGCCGAAAAATACGGATCCAACGGCAACCCCGCACGCTCCAGGGTCAGGGCTTCGCCCCCGTCGCCGCGCAACTGGGCGATCTCGGCCGAGGTGCGATTGTCCTGCCAGACGATCACCGGGGATAACGGCTCGCCGGTCTTGGCATCCCACGCCAGGCAACTTTCACCCTGGTTGGCAATACCGATGGCATCCACCTGGCCGGTGGCCTCCAGACAACGCTGCAGGTTATTGAGCAACTCCAGTGGATCATGCTCCACCCAACCGGGGTGGGGATGGTGTTGCTGATGGCGCAACGAGAGCTGGATATCAGCAGACCCATTGTCACTCACCACCAGCACACGGGTGCTGGTGGTGCCTTGATCGAGCGCGGCAATCCGCATGTTAAAGACTCCTCGGCAGGTCTTGTTAGTGGCCGACAAAGTCGACTTCGAGTTGCTGTACGCCCTGGGGCAGGTTCAGGCGGGCGATGGGGATCAGGATCCGCCGCTCCGGCAACCAGCTGCCGGCACGCGACCAGATTTGCGTGCCATCGGCCCGTACCACCAGGCGCCCTTTCACCTCACGGCTGACCCGCAGTTGCAGGTGCTGCATACCCGCCACGGCAGACGGGCTCAAGCGTTGCGGCACGCAGAGTTTCAAGTCGCCCTGGCAGGCGATCTCGACGCTCGGCGCACCAGCCGGCAAGTGCCCCTGCAGGTCGCGGGCGATCATCGTAGCGATCTTATGGCCTTCGCGAAACGACCAGCCTGCCGTCTCGACAGGACGCAGCAGATTACCCGCGGCAAAGTAGGCCGGATCACTGCAGCGCCCGTATTGATCGATGTGCGGGCCACCGCTTTTCGGGTCAAGCCGCAGCTCGCTCAAGCGCACCAGGCTGGATTCGGGGGTGAACTGGCCGGTGAGCAGCACGCCGTCACAGTCCAAGGTGGTGGTCTGGCCGTCAGCCAGGCGCACGGTCGCACCCTCCACGCGCCCGGTGCCATGGATCTGCAGCAGTTGCGCGCCGAAATGCATCGGCACCCCGCACAACCGCGGAAACAGCGACAACGGCCAGCGCGCCGTGGCCCGCTGATTGGCCTCGATCATCGCCACCGGCTGGATCCCGGCACGTCGGCAGCTCATGACCGCCGACAGGCTGACCAACTCGGTACCGACAATCAACGGGCGCTCAAAGGGCTTGAGGTGTTCCAGGTACAGATAGGACTGGAACGCACCGGTATTGATGACCCCCAGCGGGCGGTCGCCGCCCAGCAGGCGCGCCGAGCGCGGCGTTTCCCGGGCCCCGGTGGCGATCAACACCCGGCGTGCCTGGATAACCCTGGCGCCCTCCGGGCTGACCAGTTCCAGGCGCCCGCCCTCGCCCATCTGCGTCACCGAGTGCTTGACGCGGATCTGCACCCCTGCCTTCAACGCCTGCGCGACGTTTTTGCGCGCATAGGCCGGCCCCGTGTAGAGCCTGCCGTATTCACGCAGGCCAAAAGGCGGATGCCCACAATGGCGCGGGATGCCACCCGCCTCGGGCTCACGCTCCAGCACCACGACCTTGTCGACGCCCAGCTTGCGCAGGGTGATCGCCGCCGACAGCCCCGACGGGCCGCCACCGATAATCGCGACATCAATGTTTTCGACTTCAATGGGCTGCATGACAAACACCTGTTGCAAGGGGAACGGCCAGATGGCCAGCGCTCAACTGCGCCACTCGCGCGCCACAATAAAAGCCCTGGCAGCGCCCCATGCAGGCCCGCGTGCGGCGCTTCAAACCACCCAGGTCACCGGGCGGCAGCGCACTGGCCAAGGCATTCTCGATTTCCCGCAGCGTCACCATTTCACAGTGGCAGACGATTTCGCCGTAGCCCGGGCGCTGATAGTCGCGCGGCAAATGTTCGGCAAGGTTGGGCAGTGTCGGCCATTGCAGGATTTGCGCAGGGACCGGTGTGTGCTCGCGTTGATAAAGGCTGAACACGTGCCGGGCAATGCCCAGCGCCGCGGTCAGGCCGGTGGAGCGGATGCCGCCGACGCTGATCCAGTTCTTGCCTTCGACCCGCTGCACCCGGTACTCCTTCTTTTCCGTGGCGGGGCGCAGCGCGGCATAAGTGGCGGTGACCGGCATGCCTTCGAGCGCCGGAATCCGCTCGACGGCGGCGTCCACCAATTGACGCAGCACATCGCCGTCGAGGCCGGCGTGCACGCGGTCTTCCTGTTCTTCGGCGGTCGGCCCCACCAGCAGGTTGCCGTAGACCGTACGGGTCAACACGATGCCTTTGGTGCGTTCATTGGGCACCGGCAGGATGATGTTGCCCAGATAGCGCGCGGCGGCCTTGTCGAATACCACGAACTGACCTTTGCGCGGGTGAATGGAAAAGCTCGATGCGCCCAGCAACTGTTGCTCGAGCACATCGCCAAACAACCCGGCGCAGTTGATGATCGTGCGCCCCCGGATAAACCCGTTGGTGGTCTCCAGGGCCCAGAGTTCGCCGTCGAAATAACCGCCATTGACCTCGGTATTGAAGCGCACCTGTGCCCCATGGATCATCGCCTGGAGCAGATACCCCAGGGGCGCCGACCACGGGTCGATCAGAAACTCACCGGGCACCTCGACCGCCCCCAGGGCATTGTGTGCCAGGTTCGGCTCCAGGGCGCGCACCCGCTCGCGGCCGATCAGGCGGACATCGGCAATCCCATTGGCGTGCGCCTGCTCGACGATGCCTTGCAGCTTGCCCAGGTCCTCCTCGTTCCAGGCCACCACCATCGCGCCGGTCTTGAGCAGCGGCAGCGACATCTTCTGGTGGATCTGCAGGTATTCCTGGTAGCCGTCCTTCATGCATTGCAGCTCCAGGCTGCCGGTTGGCGCATCGAAGCCGGTGTGCAAAATCGCGCTATTGCCTTTGCTCGCTCCAGACAGAATGTCCGGGCTTTTTTCCAGCAACAGCACCCGCGCCCCTTCCAGGGTAAAGCGCCGGACCATCGCGCATCCCACAACGCCACCGCCAACAACGATGACGTCGTAGATACCACTCTGATTCGGGAAGGGTTTGGTCATGATCAAGCCTATGGTGAAGTGAGCGCAGGATGTGCCCGGGGTAGGTGCAGGGCATATGCCACTGACTGAACCCAGGTTGGAATGACCGATTGGCCAAGGCGGTTCATTCACAGCCCAGCGGCTGCGTCGTCGGTCGCGCCCAACCTCCCAGGCAAACACCGAGTGTTTATTGATGCCGGCGCTTTAAACGCAACGAGGAAAAACTGACCGATTCGTTGCGCATAACCCCGGCTCGGTCAAAACGACGTTACTGTGGATTCGGTCAATACGCCAAAAAAGTGCTACCCGACTACCCGCCCACATCAAGCATTGCTACTTTTTCACACCCGGCCTGCCTAGATTGCGGTTTACAGAGCTGGCGTAAAGGGGTTTTCGAGCGTTAATTGGCTCAATATCGCCAGCCATTACGACTGTTCAGTCACTCAATCCAAATAATATTGACCGATTTACAACCACTAACCACATAGAATCCGAGGTATTAACCAATACCGCCTCCAGAAGTTTTTTGGCTACCTCTATAAAGACGTCGAAAGGACCGTTCCTGAGACCAAGCTTGCCTCGCCCATTGCAGCTCTCCGCCAGAAACAACTAGAATAAGATTAATTCCCACTTACGAATTTTTCGCATGAAACCAGCCCAGCCCGCCGAAGCCGCGACGCTTGAAGCCCTGTACCGCGGCTACCACGGCTGGCTGTTAAGCTGGCTGCGCCGCCGTATGGATTGCTCCCATCACGCCGCCGATGTGGCGCACGACACATTTATCCGTCTGCTGTCGGCCGGGCAGTACGTGGCGCCCCGCGAGCCGCAGGCCTACCTCGCCACCGTGGCCCGCCGTCTGTTGATGGACCGCAATCGCCGGCGCCGCCTGGAGCGGGCCTACCAGGACGAACTGGAACGCTGTGCCCAGTACCTTGAGCAGGCGCCCTCGCCCGAGCAGATCCTGCAGGCAGTGCAAGTGCTCGAAGCGATTGACCGGGCCCTGGCGCGCATGAAGCCGCGGATCCGCGAGACCTTTATCCTGCGCCACCTCGATGGCCTGGATCAGGCCCAGATCGCCGAACGTCTGGGGGTTTCGTTACGTACCGTGCAACAGGACCTGGTGCACGCCCTGCTGGTCTGCGACGCGTGCGCCCAGCCATGAATGCGGCCATCCTGCGCGAGGCTGCCCAATGGCTGGTGCGCCTCGACCATCAGGCCGACGCCGCTAGCCAGCAGGCCTTCCATGCCTGGCTCGCCGCCGACCCACAACATCCACTGGCTATCGCGCGCCTGCAGGGCCACCTGTCGCCCCTCAAGCAGGCTCCGGCCCGTGCGGCATTGCGCCGGGCACGCCAACCGAAGGCGATCAAGGGCCTGGCCCTGAGCCTGTTGATCGGCCTGCTCGCCCTACCAGCCTATCAGTACAGCCAGCGCGGCTATCTGTTCGCCGACCTCAGCACCGCCAGCGGCCAATGGCAGCAACAACGCCTGGCCGATGGCAGCACCCTGCAACTGGATGGCGGTTCGGCGGTGGACCTGGACTTTGACGCCAACCAACGCCGGGTGCGCCTGCTGCACGGTGAATTACTGGTGGACGTGGCCAAGGATGCCCAGCGCCCGTTTTATGTCGATACCCCACAAGGCAGCATTCGCGCCCTGGGCACGCGCTTTATCGTCGAACGCAGTGGCGAGGCAACGGTGGTCAGGATGCTCGAATCGTCTACGCGCATCGACAGCGCCACCCAGCAATTGACCCTCAACCCCGGCCAGCGCGTACGACTCGATGCACAAGGCCCGGGCAACGTAGAAAAATTCGATGCCCGCGCCCATGAAGCGGCCTGGAACACCCATCAGTTGCTGGCCAACGACGAGCCCCTGACGGATGTGCTGGAGCGCCTGGGCCGCCATCGCAGCGGCCTGTTGTTGTTCGATCGCCAGGCCCTGCAAGGCCTGCGGGTCACGGTGATGCTGCCGTTCGACGACCCGGCGCGCGCCTTGCGCCTGCTCCAGCGCACGCTGCCGATCGAGGTCAGCAACTACACCCCATGGGTCACTCGCGTGTCGTTGAAAAACAGCGCGAACAATTCTCAATAAAGTCTGCGTGTTTTCGGTTTTGCCGCGTCCTTTCCTTGGCCAACATCCAAAGGAGCACCGATTACATGTCTTCCAACCCCTCCACCCGTGGCAGCCTGCTGCTGGCCAGCCGCTTGCTGCTTGGCTGCCTGCCGCTGGCACTGCCGGCCTTTGCCTACGCGCAGCAACAGGTCCAGGCCTTCGATATAGCCCCTGGCCCCCTCAGCGAAGTCCTGAGCCGTTACGCCCAGGCTGCCGGCGCACCGATTGCGTTCCAGTCGCAACAGGTGGCCGGTCTGAACAGTGCTGGCGTGCGCGGCAGCTACAACGTGGAGGATGGCTTTGCCAAGGTCCTGGAAGGCACCGGCTTCGCCGCGCAGGCCAGTGCCGATGGCTACCAGTTGCAGGCACTGCCCCAAGCCAATGGCACCCTGGCACTGGCTGCCACCGAAATCACCTCCAACCAATTGGGCACCGTCACCGAGGGCACCGGGTCCTACACCCCGGGCACTATCGCCACCGCCACGCGCATGGTCCTGACGCCCAAGGAGACCCCACAGTCGATCACCGTGATCACTCGCCAGCACATGGACGACTTCGGCCTCAACGCCATTGACGATGTGATGCGCCACACCCCCGGCATCACCGTGTCGACCTATGACAGCGAGCGCACCAACTATTTTGCCCGTGGGTTTTCCATCGAAAACTTCCAGTACGACGGCATCCCGACCCTGCGCAACTCGGCCTACTCGTCGGGGCAGACCCTGACCGACATGGCGATCTACGACCGTGTGGAGATTCTCAAGGGCGCCACCGGCCTGCTGACCGGTGCCGGGGCGCCGGGCGCGACCCTCAACCTGATCCGCAAAAAGCCCACCCGCGACTTCAAGGCCAGTATCGAACTGGGTGCCGGCAGCTGGGATAACTACCGCTCCCAAGTCGACGTCAGCGGCCCTTTGACCGACAGCGGCAATATCCGTGGGCGCGCTGTGGCGGCCTATCAGGACAAGCATTCGTTCATGGAGCGCTACCAGCGCAAGACCAGCGTCTACTTCGGCTCGCTGGAAGCGGACCTCGATGACGACACCTTGCTGACCGTGGGCTTTGACTATCAGAACAACGATCCGCAAAGCTCGGGCTGGTCCGGCAGCCGGCCGTTGTTCAACACCAAGGGCGACCGCATCGACGTCAAGCGCTCGTACAACAACGGCGCCAAGTGGAGCCGCTGGGAACAGTACAACCGGGGTGCCTTCGCCACCCTGGAGCGCAGCTTCGCCAACGGCTGGGTAGCCAAGGCGCAAGTGACCCACCAACTCAGCGGCTACGACGCGCCCCTGGGTTCGATCCAGAGTGCGCCGAGCCCCGACACTGGCCTGTCGACGGTGTATGCCAACAAATTCACCGGCCTGACCCGCGCCAATTCCGCCGATGTATACCTCAGCGGCCCGTTCAGCCTGCTGGGCCGTGAGCATGAACTGGTCGTGGGTGGCTCGGCCTCCAACTCCCATTGGAAAGGCAAGGACTACGGCAGCCCCACACACGCCAATGGCAAAGTGGTGGACTTCTGGAACTTCGATGGCAATTTTGCCGAACCCGACTGGGGCGCGCCCACCTACATCAACGACCTGACCACCCGCCAAAGCGCGGGCTACATGACCTCGCGCTTCAGCCTGGCCGACCCGCTGAACCTGTTCCTTGGCGGCCGCGTCGCCAACTACAAACTGCGTGGCACCGACGACTCCACGGAAACCGGGCGGTTGGTGCCCTACGCCGGGGTGACCTATGACCTGAACGAAAACTTCACCGCCTACGCCAGCTACACCGACATCTTCATGCCGGAAAGCTACAACCGCGACCGTAACAACAAGCTGCTGGAGCCCTCCGAAGGCAAGAACTACGAGGGCGGCATCAAGGGTGAATTCTTCAACGGCCGACTCAATACCAGCCTGGCCTATTTTGAAGTACACCAGAGCCACCGTGCAGAACCCGACGCCGAATACAACGCCGCGCCGACCAACCCGTCCGTGGGTTATGCCTCCAAGGGCATCGAAGCCAAGACCAAGGGTTTTGAAGCAGAAATGTCCGGGGAACTGGCGCCCGGCTGGCAGGCCCAGGCCGGTTACACCCACAAGATCATCCGCGACGAAAGCGGCAAGAAAGTCTCGACCTGGGAGCCGCAGGACCAGCTCAGTTTCTACACCACGTACAAACTCAAGGGCCCCCTGGACCGCCTGACCGTAGGCGGTGGTGCGCGCTGGCAGAGTCGCAGCTGGCAAGAGCTGTACAACCGCTACAAAAGCAAAAATGAAGAGTTTGCCCAGGAGGCCTATTGGCTGGTGGACGTGATGGCGCGTTATCAGGTGACCGAGAATCTGTCGGCGACCCTGAACCTGAACAACGCCTTCGACAAGAAGTACTACACCAACATCGGCTTCTATAACACCGCTTATTACGGTGACCCGCGCAACGTGATGCTCACCACGCGCTGGAGCTTCTGAGCCACACGCAGGGTGTAGGTGTCACGCAGATCCCTGGTTTTCAACGCTCGATTGCAGCGGTTGAAAACCAGGGATTTTTTGCTTCAGAACAATCCCATGAAACATAAGGCAAATGGACTGCTGGCCGAGCGAGGGAATCACCTGCGGGAAATCGCTACACAAGGTTGAGACCACAACCGCCGTAGCCCCCTCTCGTACCTTCAGGCAGCCGACCTTATGACCACTGTTTCCAATCGCCTCCCCGCACACCCTAACCCGCTCGCCTTAGCCAATCCTGCCCAGGCGCTGGCGCTCGCTCGACCCAAGCGTGATGCCCCACCGCCGGCGCAATCGCCCCAAAGTGCGCGCGCTGACGGTGATCGCGCATTGGCCATGGAGTACCACTCGGCGCTGATCCTGGCCGCCAATCGCGAGAAAAATGTCACGATCAACACCATTGCGCCAGACTCCACCTTCGGCCAGTGGTGGGCGCATTTGCGAGACACCCTCAAATCCCCCGACGTGCGTCAGTGGATGGACGAAAAAGGCATCAGCCCGGACTCCATCACCCTCAATCTGAATACCGGCGAAATTTCTTTCAAGCGCCGACGTCATCTGGATCCCGAACAAAAGCGTCACACCCTTGGGCAAGACGACAGGCACTGGGCCGCGATCAGCGGGCCAATCCTGCAGGCCGCACGGGTGATTGATGCCGGCCACGGCGATACCACCTTCACCCCCCCGCAAAGCGACCTTGACCAGCCGGTTCCCTATTCGCTCGTGGGCAATTTTTACAATGAGCCACAGAACCTGACCGGGCCGTCCATGCGCCGGCGTGCAGAAGAGATAGACCGGGCCCAAGGGTTCAAGCAACTTGATCCGGCGACCGCAGGCACGTTGATTCAAGCGCGCAGCGACAACGCGCTCCTGGTCCAGAAGGCCTACCTGGGCGACGTCTACAACCGCAGCCAGGCCAGCAACCAACTGCGTCACCTGGCGAGCGCCGTAAAAGACGGCGGCCACAGTGCCGGGCAGATCAAAGATGAATTGAAGAACAGGACCGTCAGCCTGTCATTCGACGGCAGCTATCAGCCCGCCAATCGCGGCACCTGGAATGAGCTCAGCCTGTTGCAATTGCTGCAGGATCACGGCTGGGATATCCCCACCACCCACCAACAACTGGAAAACCTGGCAACTGCCCTTGGCACCCCGCCTCCCCAGGCTGCCCCCCATGGCAACCTGGGCGGTGCGCTGGCCTGGCCCGCCCCTCTTGACCAGGGCAGCCAGGCACAACTGCGCACGGACATAAGCGCCGGCAAGTTCGGCAATGTCTCGTTATCGCCCTTCAGGAGCGTGCTCGACTATCTGCTGAACAATCGGCCGATCACCCCTGAAGAGCTGCGCAATCCACGCCTGTTGATTGCCAACTTGATCAATTCGCCCAGGGGCCAGCAACTGGGGAATGCCATCGCATCCACATTCGAGGCGCGCAGCATCAAAGGCACTGCCAACGACTGGACCCTGGCGGCGATGAACGTGGAGCTGGACAGCGGCACGGGTAAACCGCCCAGCGAGATCCAGGGTTACCGACTGATCTCGCCGGCCAACACCGGCAAGTCGCCCGCCACCATCATCGAGGAATTGGCTGCCCACCTGCTCGACGTCGACCGAGCGTCGTCGCCGGAGAAGGCCCTGGTCCAGGCGCACTTGTTACTGGCCAACCGGGCGCCCGCCTTCCTGGTCAAGGACATTCCCAAACAGGTGGTGGTGGGCACCCACAGTTGGGTCAGCTTCGTCACAGCGACCGCGCGCATTGAAGCAAAAGCGCCAGGGGCAACGGCAACCATGACCTACGCACAAGTCATGCTCGAAGCCGAGACAGCGCCGATCACCGCTGAAGAGCGCCAGGTTGAATCTGCCGCGCAGAACGAAGCGATCAAGGACTGGGGAGTCGCCAACGGCATGCGTTACCCCGTGACCAAAGCCGAAGTCGATGCCGTGCGCGAGGCCTTCAATGCGCAGGTTCGCGAGCTACGCGAAGCTGCCGAATCGCCCCCCTCAGAGATGCCTACGACCAAGGCCATAGCCCTGGAGCAGTTGAAGAAAGCGCTGCCGGACATGGACCCGGCACTGTTCGAAAAAAAATGCATCGACTCGCAGCCATCCAGCAGGTTCTTTCCCGGCCCCTACTCGATACTGGATCTGTATATCGATGGCCGCGCACTGCTTGGCGCGCCGGTTTCGGCCGATAACTGGGGCGAATTTGGCCGGGGTTTTGTACAGGTTGTGACACTTGACCAAGTCAAGATTCCCGCTGATGGCCGACCGGCCGCCTGGGTCTCGTCTTCGAACGCGGTCGACTTCAACAAGGTTTTACCCAAGCTCAAAGACCTGCCGCGCCCGCTGGAAATCTTCAAAAAGACATTTGCCGATTACGCTCACACCGTCAAAAAAGCTACGTCGGCGCAAATCAAGCTGCTTATCTCGAAACTGCCGCTGGAAGATCGGGAGAACCTGGAGTTCGGCAAAATATCCGTGCGCAAGGAAATACGCTACCACCGTGCCGATCACCCGATTCGTGTGGAGCCGGGCGTGCTGCTGGTCGAGACCGAACGCAATGGCAAGGTCATGACCTACGCCATCGACCGCTTGAAAGGCACCGTGACTCGACGGCCAGATCAGGCCTACAAGGAGCTCGAGCCCCGCAGCAGCTTTGTGCACTACTCGGAAGGTAAACGCTTTGATACGGTCAAACCGACGGGGCAATCTTCGCCCGCAATAACAGATGAACAGCCAGCGGCACACAGCGCACCCAACAGTTTCAGTAGTCCCAGGACCCAGTACATTGCCGATGCGATAATCACCGATATGGAACTGCCGGCGGTCGAGGCCTACGCCAAAGGCGCAACAACCTTTCAGACAGAAGTACCGGCGTACAAAGTCCTTGAAGAAGTGGCGTTGAATCTGATCCCGTTCCGCTCCGCGATAAAGAACTTTATCGACGGAAAAGTCGGTAACGGCATTGTCGACCTGGCCTTTGATATCTTCGGTTTCGCCGTGGGCCTGGGGGCTGCGGCCAAAGGCGCGAAAGCCCTGGCTGTTGGGGCCTCGACCCTTTCAAAAGTTGCCAACGCCGGCAAGATCATTGGCCGGGCGGCAATCGGCGCGCTCAACCCATTGGGCGGTGTGGATGACTTGGCCCGCGGCGTGGTGAGCCTGGGGCGTACCGCTCACAAGGGAGTTAAATACCTGCGCGGTTCTTACCGCAGCATCAATCTGCTTGAACTGGCCAAAAAACCCGACCTGGCCGAAGGCACTTACAAGGCGCTCAATGGCGCCGCTGAAAGCAGAACCCTGGCTAAATTCGATGAGGCGACCCACAAGTGGTACGCCTTTGACCCACGTACAAAACAGGCCTACGGCAAAGCCCTGGAAAAATTTGCGGTGGATACCCCCAAGGCAAATGACCCCAACAGCCTGCGTGCTATCGGCAGCCAGGATGGCGCGCAAGCGGCAAGCCAAGAGCATGGCTTGGCGGCCACCGGCACGTTCAAGGTTGGGCAAGAAACGGTTGAGGGCCCGGTGGTGATGTTCCAAGGCAACTGGCATCAATACGACACGCTGAAAAAACGCGCCTTCGGCCCGCCGCTAAAAGACTTCAAAGCCAATCAGGTGGCCGCCAATGGCGAGGTGCGATCGCTCAACACCGACTTATTGGGTTATGAAGCCAAACATATCGTGCTAGACGAGCTCCAGCTCAAGGGCCCACAGAGCAATATCTATGTGGGCCGCAGCCGCAAGGAATATGTAAAAGTCGATGGGCAGTTGTATGAGTCGCGCTTGAGCGAAGGCCAGCGCGTGATCTGTCACGCGGGCGGCGCAGGCCCGGATATCCCCGTGCGGGACCTGGGTGCCGGCGGATGGGAACCCACCTCACGCAGCCACCGTCTGCTCGGCGGTACGGGAAATGCGCCCACGCCCTGGAAGCTTGGCGACAGCACTTATGTCGTGCCGATAGACGACATCAAAGTCACCAATAACCCACCTTCCCCCTACTCGCTCAACTACAAGGGCGTGGACCATAGCGTCACCTTCGACAGTTCAGCCGGTGCATGGAAAGCCACCAACGTCTCGACCGGTATTGAGGCGCACAGCGCTACGTATTTCTGGAGAAGTGGCAAAGGCAAATGGCAGCGGGGGCCGTTCAGTGAGTTGAAAAAGGCCAAGCAGACTGACGCCCATCACTTCCAGTTTGTAGATGTTGCCGCGCCGACAACGGTTTCCATCCCCAAAGATATAAAGCCCCTGCCCCAACAGCTGCACTATTTTTGGGCCGGGCAGAATATCCCGCCAAACCTGGTGGAAAACATGGCCAACAATGCAGCCAAGGTCCCGGGGTACAAATCCATCCTGCACGTGGATGCCGACAACCCCGCCATCTTTCAAAAAATAAAAGCTGACCTGGAGCGCAAAGCCCCTGGCCTGACCGTGATGAACCTCAATGACGATGAGGTGTTCAAGCAACTGAAAAATGGTGAAATGTACGACTACTTTCGCCAAGGACAAGGCAAGAACCTGGCGGCGGCCTCGGATGTCGCGCGCTATCCGATCATGAACAAATACGGCGGCATTTATCTCGATACCGATGATGTAATCCAAGCCAATATCGGCAGTGCCGTAGTGAATGCCGGAGCGAATGACGTCCTCCTTAATCGGCCTGTTGCCCATAGCCTCACGGACTACAAACCGTTCTACAACACCAGCAACTTTGCAACGCAACCTGGCAACCCGGTGATTAGCCAAGTGATCGCCGATATGGACAAACGATTTGCCGAGAACAAGGCCTATTTCGCCGCTAATCGGCCCACGGCCTCCAGAGGGGCCGATGGTCGTGTGCAATACACCCCGGAATTCGCAGCCTATGAGCGCAAGATTTTCGATACGGTGGGCCCCAACCTGTTCAATGACATCCTTAAATCGAAACGACCGGACATGTACGACCTGGGCTTTGATGGCCTCACCAAAGAATCAAAGCTCGTCGACGGGCGGGGCGTCTCATCCGGGCCAATCGTCAACATCGAAGCCAACGCTCGCAATTACTACCAGAGCAAAGGCATTACCCCACCCGACCTGCTCGGCCTAAAGGTGCAAAGGGCCAAGGAGCATTACATGCCGCTGTACCACCAGTTCAAAGTCAAGATTGGCGCTGAACACTCCTGGATCAACGCCTAGCGGCTGAACCGTGCACCGTTCGACCCTCGCCACGGCGCAGGAGGGTCGAACGGGCTTTACGCCCCTCGGCCAATCTCAATAACCCGCCACCACCCACCGCACCCTCAACAGCGCCGCACGCAGCGCGTTTTTGTCCACCGAGCCCAGCGCCAGGCGAATCGCATGGGGCACATGCTCGGACACCGCAAAGGGCTCTGCGCCAGACACCGAAATATTCTCCCGTGCCAGCGCCATGGTGATTTGATCGGCCCGCGCGTCTTCCCCCAGCGGCAACCATAAAAAATACGACGCAGGATGGGCAATGTAGTCCAGCCCCGCCAGCACCTGGGCCGCCAATGCCTGCCGGGCCTGTGCGTCCTGGCGCTTTTGCGCTTCCAGTTGCAGCACCGTGCCATCGTCGATCCAGCCCGCCGCAATGGCCGTCATCACCCCAGGCGCGTTCCACACGGTGGCCATGACCGTGCGCTCCAGGGCCGGCACCCACTCAAGTGGCGCCGCCACGAACCCGACGCGCAGGCCCGTGGCAACGCTCTTGGACAAGCCACCGATGTACAGCGTGCGCTCCGGCGCCAACTGCGCCAGCGGTGGCGGCGCGTGTTCGGCGAGGAAGGCGTAGGCCGCGTCCTCCAATAGAATCAGCCCATGCTCACGGGCGATGCGCACCAGTTGCTGGCGCGTTTGAAGGTCCAGGACCCACCCCAGGGGATTGTGCAATGTCGGCATGCAATACAGCGCCCGCACGGGGCGCCGCCGACAGACCTGTTCAAGCGCAGCAAGATCAGGACCAGTGGGCGTGACCGGGATCGCGACGATCTCCAGGTGCAGCGTCTCGGCCAGCACCTTGAACCCCGAATAGGTCAGTGCGTCCACCGCCACCACATCGCCCGGCTTGAGCTTGGCCATCATGCTGACCGCCAACCCATGCTGCGCGCCGCTGACCACCAACACCTGCTCGGCCGCGACGCTTAAACCGCGGTGCAGCAGATGCCGCGCCATCGCCGCCCGTTCGTGCAAGCGCCCGGCTTGGGGCTGGTAGCGCAACAGCGCTTGCAGATCGCCCGACAACGCCAACTGGCGGAGCGCAGTGCGCAGCAGGTCAGCCTGGCCCGGCAAGGACGGATAATTGAAGTTCAGGTCAACCATGCCCGCCGCCACGGCAACCTGCCCAACGCCCTGGCCCGGCGCCAGGGCGATCTCACGTACAAACGTACCGCGCCCTGTCTCGCCGCTGACCAGGCCCATGGCCTCCAGTTCGCTGTACACCCGGCTGGCCGTGACCAGCGCCAGGCCGTGGCTGGCTGCCAATTGGCGGTGGGTCGGCAGGCGGGTGCCGGGCATCAGGGTGCCAGCACGGATATCCCGGGCAAAGGCGTCCACCAAGGTTTTGTAACGGGCACGGGGCATGGGCGATGTATCCATGACAATTTTTTGATTGCCCCAATCTTCAGTCCTAGGATGCCGGTCACGCAACCCTCACTTATCGAGCACGCCCTGCATGGAACAGACTTCCCGGATTATCACTGCCCAACACAGCCGCAGTGGCTGGATCAATGGCTTGCTTGGCGTGCTGATATTCAGCGGCTCGCTACCGGCCACGCGGGTCGCGGTGCTGGAGTTCGACCCGGTGTTTCTCACCGTGGCCAGGGCAACTCTCGCCGCCATGGCGGGCCTGTGCCTGCTGTGGCTGCTCAAGGCCAGGCGGCCGACGCGCGAGCTATGGGCACCGCTGCTGATTGTCGCCCTCGGCGTGGTGCTCGGTTTCCCGCTCCTGACCGCGCTGGCCTTGCAGTCTGTGACGTCCGCCCATTCCATCGTGTTTATCGGCTTGCTGCCCCTGGCCACTGCCGTGTTCGGCGTACTGCGCGGCGGCGAGCGGCCGCGGCCGGTGTTCTGGTTGTTTTCGATCCTCGGCAGCCTGCTGGTCATGGGTTATGCCCTGGCGCAGGGCTTGAACGCCGCACCCATCGCCGACCTGCTGATGCTGTTGGCCGTGCTGGCCTGCGGGCTGGGTTATGCCGAAGGAGGCAAACTGTCGCGCACCCTCGGCGGTTGGCAGGTGATCTGTTGGGCGCTGGTGGTGGCGCTACCCGTGGTGGCGCCGCTGACGTTGCTACTGGCGCCCTCCTCCTTCGTCGGGATCAGCCTGCCGGCCTGGTTCAGCCTGGGCTACGTCGCGTTGTTCAGCATGTTGATCGGCTTTGTGTTCTGGTACCGCGGACTGGCCCAGGGCGGTATCGCCGCCGTCGGCCAGTTGCAGCTGCTGCAACCGTTCTTCGGCCTGGCGCTGGCCGCCAGCCTGCTGCATGAACAGGTAAGCCTGGGCATGCTGGCCGTGACCGTCGCGGTGATTGCCTGCGTGGCCGGGGCGAAGAAGTTTGCACGTTAGGGGCGTGCGCCTTTAGGCTCAGGGATTGGCCAAAGAACAATAAGGATCGACGATGCACACCCCTTCCCTGCAAGACACCACCGCGCCGGACGGCGTCTGTTACGGCTGCGGACCGCGCAATGCCCATGGGCTGCACATCAAGAGCCGTTGGGCTGAGGACGGCATCCATATCGTCGCCGAGCACCTGCCCGAGGCCCAATACTGCGGCTGGCCGGACCTGGTCTACGGTGGCCTGATCGCCATGTTGGTGGATTGCCATTCCAACTGGACCGCCATGGCCTATCACTACCGTGCCGAACAGCGCGAACCGGGCGAGTTGCCGCGCATCGACTGCGTGACTGGCAACCTGGGCATCAAATTTATCAAGCCGACCCCAATGGGTGTGCCACTGGCCTTGCGCGCCAGGGTGGAGGGTGAGGTCGGGCGCAAAAGCCGCGTGGTGTGCGAGGTGTACGCCGATGGTGTGCTGACGGCGATTGGCGATTCGATCTTCGTGCGGGTCGATACCGGGCGCCTGGCGGACACCGCCCATGGCCGGCAAGCCTGACAATGGTCTACATTCAACGCCACACGCCGCTATAGGAGCCTGCCGATGCCTCGCCTGACCGCCAAAGACTTCGCCCCTGAACTGCTGGAACTCTACGACGGCTACGCCCACGGCAAGATCAACCGCCGCGAGTTTCTCGACCGTGCAGCGCTGTTCACCTTTGGCGGGCTGACCGCATCGGCGTTGCTGGCGTCCCTGAGCCCCAACTACGCCCTGGCCGAGCAGGTGAAGTTCACCGACCCGGACATCGTGGCCGACTACATCACCTACCCTTCGCCCAAGGGCACCGGCCAAGTGCGTGGGTACCTGGTACGCCCGGCCAAGGTCGAGGGCAAATGCCCGGCGGTGGTGGTGGTCCATGAAAACCGCGGGCTCAACCCCTACATCGAAGACGTGGCCCGACGCCTGGCCAAAGCCGGGTTCATGGCCCTGGCCCCCGATGGCCTCAGCTCGGTGGGCGGTTACCCCGGCAATGACGAAAAAGGCGTGGCACTGCAACAGACCGTCGACCCGACCAAGCTGATGAATGATTTCTTCGCCGCCATCGAATGGCTGATGCACCACGACGCCAGCACCGGCAAAGTGGGAATCACCGGCTTCTGCTACGGCGGTGGCGTGACCAATGCAGCGGCGGTGGCCTACCCGGAACTGGGCGCGGCGGTGTCGTTCTACGGACGCCAACCCGACGCCAAGGACGTGCCGAAGATCAAGGCGCCGATCATGTTGCATTTTGGCGAGCTGGACACACGAATCAACGAAGGCTGGCCGGCCTATGAAAGCGCCTTGAAGGCCGCAGGCACGACCTATGAAGCGTATATCTACAAGGGCGCCAACCACGGCTTCCACAACGACTCGACCCCACGTTACGACGAAGCGGCAGCGAACCTGGCGTGGGAGCGTACGTTGGGCTGGTTCCGCAAGTACCTTGCCTGATCAGTAATGTTGGTCTTGCGGTTGTGGTTGTGGTTGTGGCGAGCGGGCTTGTCGGAACGCCGCATCGCCCGCGCTGGGCTGCGTAGCAGCCCCAACAAGATCGCTGAGTTGTATCAGAGAGACCGAGGGCGCAGGGTTTGGGGCTGCTTCGCAGCCCAGCGCGGGGCAAGCCCGCTCGCCACAGTAAGCCCGCTCGCCACAACCACAACAAGGCCGCTCAAGCCATCTCAATCGCCACCACCTCCTCCAGCCATTGCCGAAACGCCAGCATGGCCGGGGTTTCTGCCCGCGACTGCAAGCGCGTCAGCCAATAGCTACCCGTGGTGATCCCCACGTCGAACGGCTGGCGGATCACATCCTGGGCCAACTGCCGCGAGAACATCATTGCCGGCGCCAGGGCCACGCCATTGCCCTGCAGCGCCGCTTCCATCATCGCCAAGGACGAGTCGAACACGATACTGCGCGGCACCAGGGTGTCGGCGGGCAACCCGGCGGCCTGGAACCAGAGGCTCCATTCATCGGCCCGATAAGAGCGCAACAACGTGTGCTTGAGCACATCGCCAGGGCCGTGCAACTGGCGGGCAATCGCTGGCACACACAATACCGTCAGCGGCGCCGCCAGCAACTCACAGGCGTGGGTGCCGTGCCATGCGCCGGCGCCAAACCGGATCGCGTAATCCAGGCCTTCGGCGGCCACATCCACGCGGTTGTTATGGGTCGACAGGCGCAGATCGATAAACGGGTAGCGCGCCTGGAAATCCCCCAGGCGCGGCAGCAGCCAGCCCACCGCAAACGTGCCCACTGCGCCCACCGTCAGCACTTCGCGGTAGTGACCGGCCTGGAACTGGCCCAGGGTCTGGGCGATACGGTCGAAGGACTCGCGCAATACCGGTAACAACGTCTCCCCTTCGCGGGTCAGCATCAGGCCACGGGGCAGGCGCTTGAACAGCGTGACGTTGAGCTGTGCCTCCAGGCTCTTGACCTGATGGCTGACCGCCGCCTGGGTCACGCACAGCTCGATGGCCGCCCGGGTAAAGCTCAAATGCCTGGCGGAGGCTTCGAACGCACGCAGTGCGTTGAGGGGCAGATGGGAACGCAACATGGTTTAAACCCAAATTTTTCTAATGACTGGTGCGAGATATCATCGGTTGTCCAGGGCCCTGAAACTGCCTATCTTGGCCACGCCTGCGCAGGCTGTGATACCTCCGATCATCCTCATGGAAGCGACCTCATCATGTACCAACACGTGCGCAACGTCACGATTCTCAGCCTATTGCTCGGCGCGGGCAACTGCATGGCCGCCGACAATCTGCGCCAGGTGGTGGACGCCAGCGTCAAGCCCCTGATGCAGCAACAGGCAATTCCCGGCCTGGCAGTCGCCATCGTGCAAGACGGCAAGGCCCGATACTTTAACTACGGTATCGCCGCCAAGGACAGCCTACAGCCCATCAGCGAAAACACCCTGTTCGAGATCGGCTCGGTGAGCAAGACCTTCGCCGCCACCCTGGCCGGTTATGCCCAGGCCACCGGCAAGCTCAAGCTCTCTGCCCCCGCCAGCGACTATTTGCCAGCCTTGCGCGGCAGCCTGTTCGAGCACATCAGCGTGCTCCAACTGGGCACCTACACCGCAGGCGGGTTGCCGTTGCAGTTCCCCAGCGAGGCGGACAATGCCCAGCAGATGATCGGCTACTTCCAGCACTGGAAAGCCGCTTTCGCCCCCGGCACCCAGCGCCAGTACTCCAACCCCAGCCTGGGCCTGTTCGGCTATCTGGCGGCGCAAAGCCTGCAGCAACCCTTCGACGTGGCGATGGAACAGACCCTACTGCCCAAGCTCGGTCTCAAGCACACCTATCTCACGGTGCCCAAGGCGCAAATGGGCCTGTATGCCCAGGGCTATGACAAGGCCGGCAAGCCGGTGCGCGTCAGCCCCGGTGCACTGGACAGCGAAGCCTACGGGGTGAAGACCAGCCCCGCCGACCTGGCTCGCTACATGGCGCTGAACATGCACCCGGCGTCGCTGGAGCAGCCGCTGCAACAGGCGATTGCCGCCACGCACACGGGTTATTACACGGTAGAAGGCACCACCCAAGGGCTCGGCTGGGAGATGTACGCCTACCCGCTAAGCGTCGACGCCCTGGTCGAAGGCAACTCGACGCCGATGGCCATGGAGCCGCATCCGGTCAAGTGGCTGACACCCGCCCAGCCGCTGCGCGCCAATACCCTGGTAAACAAGACCGGCTCGACCGGCGGCTTTGGCGCCTATATCGCTTATGTGCCGAGCAGAGGCATCGGTGTCGTGATCCTGGCGAACAAGAACTACCCCAATGCCGAGCGGGTGAAAGCGGCCCATGCAATCTTGCAGGCCATGGACCACTGAAGCGGTAGCAGCAGGCTTGCCACAGGGGTATCAGGTCGCTCCTGTCGCCAGGCCTTTACCGGCCCGTTCCAGATTGCGCCATAACCAGGGCGGCAACACGTCCGGGTCGAGGCTGTCGATCAGGTTCTTCAGGCCCAACCCCAACTCCGTATCCCCCTCGATCACCAGCCGCCGGCGGAAGAACAAGGTGTCCGGGTCTTCCTGGCGGCTGGCCAATAGCAGGAACTCGCGCCAGTTGCCGCTGATGGTCACCTGAGCCTCGGCCCGCTCGGCGATGCGCAGCCCGTCGCGGCCCAGGGTCAGGTACCAGCGCAAGCCCAGATCGGGAATGCGCAGGCACATCCAGCGCCCGCGCAGCAGTTCAAAGCCGCCATCGCGCAAGGGTTCGGCCAGGCAGCGGTTCAACGCCTGTTGCAACGCCAGGCGCTGCACCACAAACGGCACCTTGCGCATCAGCGGCAATAAACGGTCGGCGCCCTTGAGCAGCCATTGCTTGCGATTCAACACAGCCCCACCTCCTCGACCCGCAACATCCCGGCCTGGCCATGCCAGTAGCCATTGCAGCCCTCGACAAACACCGGCGGCGTGGCGCCCTGGCGCACCCGGTCAAAGGCTTCGACGATGCCCACCATGCCCTGCGCCCTTGGGCTCAGGCGCAGCAGGTCGGCGCCGCAACTCACCAGCCCTGGATAGTCGGCCAGCAGGTTGGTGACATCCGCCGACATGGTCTGGATGCCATTCAATGTAAACAACGCCTGTCCTTCCTGGCTGGTCAAGGCCATGCCATCGGGGTAGTTCAGGCAACAGAACTGGCAGTCATCCTTGGGCCGGTTTTCCGCTCGGGCCGTGAAGCAGCGCGCCGAGTAGGCCAGGGGCAAATGCCCATAGGCAAAGACTTCCACTTCCGGCAACGGCCGGCCCAGTTCACGCACCTGCTCCAACACATCACCAATCAGCGCGGCCGAGCACTCCACCGGCGGCACCCAACGCATCATCCCGGCGTCCAGCAGTTGCACGAGGGCGTGGCCGTTGTACAAATTCAACGCCGGCCCACCGACAAAGGGCAGCTTGCGCTCGGCAAGCAGTTGCACGGCGCCCATGTCATTGGCCTCGACCAGCACCTCGCCGTTGTCACACAGGCGGCGCAGGCTCGACAGCTCCGAGGCGGCCTCGATCAGGGTCAGGCTCGACAGCACGATTTGCGCGTTGCCCGCCGAGTGCAATTCACGGCCCAGGCCCAACCATTGATCGAGGTTGAACGCGCGACGCTTGGAGCACACGGTCTCCCCCAGGTAGATCACATCCAGCGGCAAGCTGGCCATCTCGGAGTAGAACTGCCCCAGTTGTTGCTTATCCCAATAAAACAGCACCGGTCCCAGGCTGAGTTTCATGTGCGGTTCCTCATTGCCACGAACGATGGTAGGCGCCCAAGGTGGTCTGGCTGCCTTCGGATAGACCGGCCAGCACGCTGCGCCACTGGTCCTTGACCACAAAGCGTTCCGGCGCACTGCGGTGGGCGTCCAGCGCCGCGCGCCAGACCCCGGTGACCTGCTCGACATACGCCGGGCTGCGCTGGCGGCCTTCGATTTTTACCGCTTCCACACCCATAGCGATCAACTCGGGAATCAGGTCCAGGGTATCGAGGCTGGTGGGTTCTTCGAGGGCGTGGAAGCGCTTGCCATCGACCATGAAACGGCCCTTGCACAGGGTCGGATAGCCCGCCGGTTCGTCCGGGGTATAGCGGTCGATCAACACTTCGCTCAGGCGCGCGCTCAGGCCGTCGGCGTCTTCGCTCCAGCGCACGGCCTTGGCCGGCGAGCACACGCCGCACAGGTTCGGGGATTCGCCGGTAATGTACGAAGACAGATGGCACCGGCCCTCCGCCATGATGCACAGGCTGCCGAAACCGAAGACCTCGATCGGCACCGAGCTGCTGGCAGCCACGTGCTTGACCTGGGCCAGCGACAGCACCCGTGGCAGCACCGCACGGCGGATGCCATAGCGCTCGGCGTAGAACTGCAACGCCGCCGCATGGGTCGCCGAACCCTGTACCGAGAGGTGCAAGGCCATCTGCGGATGGCGGCTACTGGCGTACTGCAGCACGCCCGGGTCACCGGCAATCAGCGCATCCACGCCATGGTCGGCGGCGCGATCCACTGCCCGTTGCCAGCGCTCCCAGCCTTTGGGCTGCGGGTAGGTGTTGACCGCCACATACAGCTTGCGCTGGTGCTGGCGGATATGGGCGACGGCGCCGTCGAACTGCTTGTCGTCCATGTTCAGCCCGGCAAAATGCCGGGCGTTGGTGTCGTCGCGAAACCCCACGTACACCGCATCGGCACCTTGGCGCACGGCGGCTTTGAGCGCAGGCAGGTTCCCTGCCGGGCAGACCAGTTGCATGGTTGATCCTCATCAAAAAAACTATCGCACTTGTGTCGCTGCAGGCTTGTGTGGGGCTTGTGTGGGAGCGGGCTTGCCCGCGATGGCGGCCTACCAGTCGACATTTATGGTGACTGATACACCGCTATCGCGGGCAAGCCCGCTCCCACCCAAGCCCGCTCCCACATTGACCACCACCATCGGCAGCGCCAGCAGTTACTGCATCAGTTCGGCGAAGGACACGAACCGCACCAGGCCGCCCTTTTCCACCAACTGCTCACGCTCCACAATCGCCAGGCCATCGGCCCAGCACGCCGCGCTCAACATCGCCGAGCTTTGCCGTGGGTGCAGGGTGATGCGCGCCTGGCCGTCGATGCCCGGCGCCAGGCGTGCCCGCAGGTATTGGCGGCGGCGGTTGCGCTGGGTCCAGGTAAAATCGGCAGGCAGCAGCATCGGCACCAAGGTGACGTCAGTCACACCCTGGGCGCGCAACAGAAACGGGCGCACCACCACCAACGCGGTAATCAGCGCCGCCGAAGGGTTGCCGGGCAAGCCGATCCACGGTTTACCCGCCACATCGCCAAAGGCCAGGGGTTTGCCCGGCTGGATCGCCAGGCGCCAGAAGTCCACGCGGCCCAGTTCCTCGATCGCCTGCTTGAGGTGATCTTCCTCGCCCACCGACACCCCGCCAGAGGTCAGCAGCAGGTCGCATTCCGAGGAGGCCAGGGTCAACGCATCGCGGCTGACGGCCAGTTCGTCGGCCATCACGCCATAGTCATGCACTTCCACGCCCCAGCCTTGCAGCAGTGCCGCCAGGCAGTGGCGATTGCTGTTGTAGATCTGCCCCGGCGCCAGGTGATCGCCCGGTTCGCGCAACTCATCGCCACTGCTCAACAGGCACACCCGCAGCGGCCGGTAGACCTTGACCTGAGCCAGCCCGGCCGCCGCGAGCAATCCCAACTCCTGGGCGCGCAGGCGCTTGCCGGCCGGCAGCAGCAAGGCGCCCTGGGTCACCTCTTCACCTTGCTTGCGTACGTGTTCGCCGGTGCGCATGGGCGGGCACCAGATACGCTGGCCATAGACCCGGCAACGCTCCTGGGGCACCACGGTGTCGGCCCCGGACGGCAAGGGAGCACCGGTAAAAATGCGCATGGTCTGCCCACTGCTCAACGCCGTCGCGGCGGCGTCGCCAGCGGCAATCCGCCCGGCCAGGCGCAGGTAGCCGCCCTCGGCCGGCAGGTCTGCGGCGCACAGCGCGTAGCCGTCCATGGCACTGTTGTCCCAGGCCGGCAGGTTGACCGGGGAAAAAATATCGCCAGCCAGCACCCGGCCCAAGGCCTGGGCGGTTTTCACCTGCTGGGTGGACGGTGGGGGTGGTGCCTGGGCCAACAGGCGTTCGATGGCCTCGTCCACCGGGATCAATTCACCGCTTTCACACACCGATGTGCTCATGACCGCGCCTCGCAGGGTTCCAGCGCTTGCGCGGCCTGGGGTTTGAGGTGTGGGGCGAAATTACACGGCCCGGTGCGGCTGTCCAGTTGCCCCAGCAGGATCTTGTCCCAACCGGTGCGGCACGCGCCGGGGGAACCGGGCATGCAGCACACCAGCACGCCGTTGCTCATGCCGGCCAGGGCGCGCGACTGCAGGGTCGACATGCCGATCTCTGGCACGGACACCTGGCGAAACAGCTCGCCAAAGCCTTCGACATGCTTGTCCAGCAACGGCAGTACCGCTTGTGGGGTGTTGTCCCGCGCAGTGAAGCCGGTGCCGCCGGTGGTGAGGATCACCTGCACCTGGGGGTCGGCGATCCACTGCGAAATGCGTGCGCGGATCTGGTAGATGTCGTCCACCACCAGCGCCCGGTCGATCAACTCGTGCCCGGCCGCCTGCACGCGGTCGCACAGGGTCTGCCCGGAGGTGTCGTTGTCAAAGCTGCGTGTGTCGCTGATGGTCAGGACGGCGATGTTCAGTGAGACAAAATTGCGTTGAGTCAGGTGTGCCATGGTGAAAATCCCGGGATAAATGAGCAATGGCCCAAGCCTGCACCGCAAAGGTCTGCGGGCCTATTCCTCCGAGGAGGTACCTCTAGGCGGATTCAGGGGGCCAGGCGGCTGCGCTGCCAGGTGCCGTCGTGGCGACGGTAATCGAGGCGGTCGTGCAGGCGGTCGGGGCGGCCTTGCCAGAACTCCACGCGCTCGGGTTGCAAGCAATAGCCGCCCCACTCTGCCGGGCGCGGCGGTTGTTGGCCGGCAAAGCGCTGGGTGACGTCGCGCAGGCGCCCTTCCAGTTCGGCGCGATGGGCCAAGGGCTGGCTTTGCGGCGACGCCCAGGCGCCCACCTGGCTGGCCAGCGGCCGCGAATGGAAGTAGTCGTCGGACAGCTGCGGTGCCAGGCGTGCGACGGTGCCTTCGATGCGCACCTGGCGCTCCAGGCCCGGCCAGAAAAAGGTCATGGCCGCGCTGGGGTTGCTCGCCAGTTCCTGACCCTTGGCGCTCTGGTAGTGACCGAAAAAGGTGAAGCCCTCGGCACTGAAGCCCTTGAGCAAGAGAATCCGACAATGGGCGCGGCCCTCGGCATCGACCGTGGCCAGGGCCATGCTGTTGGCCTCCACAGGCGCCACTTCGGTCTTGCGCGCCTGCTCCAGCCACTGGCCGAACAACACGAGGGGATCGTCCTGTACCAGGTCATCCCGCAAACCGTACAAGGTGTAGTTGCGGCGCATCTGCGCCAGGGAAAGGGGCATGGGGCGAACCTCCGGTCAGTTCGCCACAGTCTGATCAGCCGAGGCGCCCGGCACCTTGACCGCGATCAACTGCGCGCCGCGGCATGGCGTCGCAGCGTTGCTACTTGAGGCCCAGGCGCCGCGCCAATTTGTGCAGGTTGCTGGAGTCCAGGCCGAGCATCCGCGCGGCGCTCGCCCAGTTATCGCCCGACAGGCTCAACGCTTGGCGCACCTTCTGGCGCTGGCAATCGTCCACCGCGTCGTTCAAGGTCTGGAACGCCTGCGCCGGGGCTTGAACGACAGGGGCCTGCGCCAAGGTGGCGCTGTCCAGGTCCAGCAGTTCGGCTTCCAGGGTCATGATCTGGTTGCGATTGCCACCCCGGCTCAACTGCTTCAAGGCCGCGCGGCTGATCACATGTTCCAGCTCGCGCACATTGCCCGGCCAGGCATAAGCCAGCAGGGTCTGCTCGGCCGCAGGCGACAGGCGCAAACCGCGCAAGCCCAGCCGCGCACGGTTGAGTTCAAGGAAATGGCCGGCCAGCAGCAGCACATCGTGACCGCGCTCACGCAACGCCGGGATCGGCACCGGGTACACCGACAGCCGGTGGTACAGATCGGCGCGGAACAGCCCTTCACGAATGCTCTCGGGCAGGTGGCGGTTGGTGGCGGCGATGATCCGCACATCCACATGCAGCGGCTTGTCGGCGCCCAGGCGCTGGATCTCACCATTCTGCAAGGTGCGCAATAGCTTGGCCTGCACGCTCAGCGGCAGCTCGCCCACTTCATCGAGGAACAGCGTGCCGCCGTTGGCCGCATCAAAACGCCCGGCACGGTCACTGGTAGCCCCGGAAAACGCGCCTTTGACGTGGCCGAACAGCTCGCTCTCGGCCAAAGATTCCGGCAACGCCGCGCAGTTGACCTGGATCAGCGGCTTTTTGCTGCGCCGAGACAGGCGATGCAGGCGCCGCGCAAACAGCTCCTTGCCCACCCCCGTTTCGCCGAGCAACAGCACCGGCAAATCCGAGTCGGCGAGCACATCCAGCTCGTTGAGCAGTTGATGCAGGACCGGGCTCTGGCCGAGGATCTCGCCGTCTTCGACGCTGGGCGAACCCGCCACCGGTTCGCTGCGCGACAGGCGCAGGCTGCGGTTTTCCTGCTCCAGGCGCGTGACGCGCACCGCCGCCTCGATCTGCAGGGTGCAGCGCTTGAGTTGCTCGCGGGCATTGGCATCGAAGGTTCCGGCATGCAGCGCATCCAGGGTAATCGCGCCCCAGGGCCGGCCTTCGACGAACAGGCTCACGCCCATGCAGTCATGCACGGGCAGCGGTTCGCCGACCTGGCTGTCTAGAAGCCCGTCGTACGGGTCCGGCAGGCGGCTGTCGGGTTCGAACCAGGTCGGCTCGCGGGAGGCCATGATCGCTGCCAGGCGCGGGTGTTGGGCAATCACAAAGCGCCGGCCAAGGGCCTCATGCACCAGGCCCACGGTGGCCACGGGGCGCAGGCTGTCGTCGCCATCCAGGCGCAACAGGCCCACGGCGCCGCTATGGAAATATTCGCGCAGGGTCTGCACCAGGCGTTGCAGGCGCACCGCGTTGGGCAATTCGACAATCAGGTCGGCCGACAGACTTTCACGCAGCATGGTCATTACTACCCTTGTATGGTCGGTTCTACCGTGCAGCATCAGGGTGATCCTGACCACTACAAAAAATTAATTTCTATTTTTCAATAAGTTGGCGATGGCACACGGCATGCAATCACCGCTTCATCTGTTCACTTGATGAGGAAACCCCATGAACACCATCGCCCCGGACACCCTGCCCCAGGCGCAACTGATCGAACATTTGCTGGAGCGCTACCACGCCCGCCACCGCGAACAACTGCCGGAACTGATTCGCCTGGCCAGCCGCGTCGAGCAGGTCCACGGTCACCACCTGGCCTGCCCCAATGGCCTGGCCGACTTGCTGCGTGACATCGAGCAGGAACTGGAGGGCCATATGCTCAAGGAAGAACAAGTGCTGTTCCCAATGCTGCAAATGGGCCTGGGCCCCCAGGCTGCGCCGCCGATCCAGGTCATGCGCTTTGAACACGAACAACATGGCCAGGCCCTGGAACAGTTGCAGGCGCTGACCAACCACATCCAACCGCCCAGCGATGCGTGCAATACCTGGCGGGCCTTGTATCACGGGCTGGAGGTGTTTCATGGGGATTTGCTGGAGCATATTCATCTGGAAAACGACGTGTTGTTTGTCCGCGCACTAAAGGCCTGACCGACCTGTAGGAGCGAGCTTGCTCGCGAAGAACATCAACCAAAACGCGGGCTGCCTGGGTAGTCGCGTTGTCCGTGAGTTTCTCGCGAGCAAGCTCGCTCCTACAGGAAGGGATCGAGGTGTCTTAACGCAGCATCAGTTTGGCCAGGATCACGATCAGCACCATATGCCCAAGGATGCTGCGGCGAATCCATACCGCCCGCAGCGGGCTCAGGCGCTTTTGCGTCAACCAGTACGCGAGCAGCAGGTAGTGCCCGATGATGCTCAGCGCCAACAGGATCTTCAGGCTCAACATCGCCGAAAAAGGGCTGGCCCATGGCGCGCCCAGCACGCCGCGGTAATGCCAGGCCAGGCCGATGCCCGCGCCATACAACAGCACCACCACGCCATGCAGCACCTGCCGCGAACGCCGGGCAATGGCTTGGTCGCTGGTGAACTGCGCCGACCACGCCAACTCTTCACGGGCGCGGTGCCAGATAAAAACCTCGAAGAACAGCGTGCCGATAAAGGCAATGGCCGCCAGCAGATGCACAATCAATAGCCACGAATACAGCATTCCCGTTCTCCTAGCCCGGATGGCCGTCAACCCGCGCATGCCACAGCATTGGGGCATAGCGCCATAGATACACGCCCAGGCCCAGGGTCCAGCACAGGCCCGCCAGCCACAGCGCGGCGTACGGCCAGATCAGTACCAGCAGCACCCGGCTCAGGCAGGCCAGGTTCAACAGGGTGAAGGCCAGGGTCATGCCCTTGGGTGGCGTCAGTGGCCGGCCGGTATGACCGAGGCTGACCCGCGCGATCATCGCCAGGATCAAGCCGCCCATCGCCCCTACCGTCAGCGCATGCACCGCCAGGCTCGGGTTCAATGGGACACCCACGTGCCACAGCGCCATGCCCAGGCACGCCACCGCCAACCAGGCATAGGCCAGGTGCAGCGACCACAGCAGCGGCACGCGCCACAGGCCAGGGTCGTGCCAGCGCACCAGGCGCACCAGGTGACCGATCCCCAACAGGGCAAACACTAAACCAACCCAGAGGCTGGGCATCAGCGCGACACCGCTGGCATACAACAGAGCGACCAGCGCCGAGCCTACCAACAACAGGTAATCCAGCCACGGCCAGGGCTTCACGGCTTGCGTGCGCCCCAGGCCACGCTGGGTGAAAAACGGAATCACCCGACCGCCGATCAAGCCCATCATCGCCGCCACCAGCCACAGCCCGGTCAACACCGCCTGGCGCTGCCAGCCTTCGTCACCGCGCAGCAAGCCATACAGGGACAGGGCGTCGGCCAGGGTCAACAGCAGCAACACCAGCACAATCGGGTAGTTGCGCTGTTGCCGCACTTTCCACAAGGTCCAGCCCATCAAGCCGGCGACGGCCAGGGGAAAGGTCAGTTCCAGCACGGCCAACAGCGGCCACGGCAGGTTGAACAGCCAGGCCAGGCGTGCGGCCAGCCACACCCCGGTCAACATCGCCAGCGGCGTACCGCTGATGCCGGGGCGACCGGTCCAGGTCTGCACCGCCGTCAACAGGAACCCGCCGATGATCGCCAAGGCGAAACCGAACAGCAGTTCATGGCGATGCCACGCCAGCCAGCCTCCCGCCGGCTGCCAGCCTGCGTCGCCGGCCAGGGCCAGCAACCACAGGGGAACCGCCAGCAACGCCAACAGGCAGCCACCGAGGAAAAATGGCCGGAAAGCCAGGCGAAACAACGGGGTTATCGACATGGCCTTGCGTCGATCCAGCACTTGCATACCACCACTCCTCAAGTCATTGCCGGCCCGATCATCCGGGATTGCCCGCGCCCGGCCCTTGTCGCAGATCAAGCAGGGCTTCGAGGCGGCGCAATATCCTGGGGGCCGTCGCGGGATTGGTATTGCAAGGGCCGGGCCGGCTCCTTATGCCCACCGCAATCACGGGTGGGAGCTGGCTTGCCTGCGATGGCATCGCCGCGGTTTTACTGGGAGACCGAGGTGCCTGCATCGCAGGCAAGCCAGCTCCTACATGGGATCGGCGCTGATAATGAGGGTTTAAATGACCATTAGAGGGTTAAAAAAACCCTTATTGATAGGGTCATTCAAACCCTGGTGACGCTACAGCCCGCATTCTGCAACGCCCTCTCTTTGGCCCAGCTCTTGCTCTACCCGGTTATCCCGTCATTACCCTGCCCCACGGAGTCCCCATGAAAAAAGTCATCCAGCCCCTCGCCTGGTTCGTGATCCTCGGTTCGATGATGGCGGCGGCCAGTGGCCTGTCGTTGTGGCTTGTATGATCACCGACGCACCGAGGGTCCTGCACCGCGTGCATCATCAGATCCTGCGCAGCCATCACCTGTTCGAGCCGCTCAACGAAGAGCAGATGGATGAGTTGATGGCCAGCAGTCAATTGCTGAGTGTCGACAAGGGCGAACCATTGTTCCGCCAGGGCGAGCCGGCCGAGGGGTTTTACTTCGTGATCGCCGGCGCGGTGAAGATCTACCGCCTGACCCCGGACGGCCAGGAGAAAGTCTTTGAAGTGATCGGCGAGCGGCAGACCTTCGCCGAGGCGATGATGCTGATGGACACCCCCAACTACGTGGCCTGCGCCGAGGCGGTGTGCCCGACGCAGTTGTATCGCCTGTCCAACGCCACCTATATGCGCCTGCTCCACAGCAACAGCCGCCTGACCTTCGCGCTGCTGGGCAAGTTGTGTGTGCGCCTGCACCAGCGGGTCAACGAGATCGAGACCCTGTCCCTGAAAAACGCCACCCACCGCGTGGTGCGCTACCTGCTGACGCAACTGGTGCGCCTGCACAGCGCCGACAGTTCGTTCGAATTGCCCATGGCCAAGCAGTTGATCGCCGGGCACCTGTCGATCCAGCCAGAGACGTTCTCGCGGATCATTCGCCGGCTGATCGATGAAAAAATCATCACCCAGGACGGTCGGCAGATCGCCATTCTTGATCGCCTGCGCCTGGAGCAATTTGAATGAGCGCCGCGTGTGTGTGCCTGTATTGCCAACATGCCAACCCGCCAACGCAGCCAGCCTGCGCACGCTGCGCCATGCCCCTGCCCGCCTCCACCGCCAGCCTTGAGGCCCGGCGACTCAAACGTTTCCAATGGTTTTGCCTGGGGCTGGCCGTGTTCTGCATCACCATGTTCTTGTGGCTGCCCCGGGACTTTTACTGATCTTCGGTCAACTGCCGGTACAGCTGCGGCAAGCGTAGCGGCAGCTGCTCCGGCTGGCGGATCAAGGTGTAGCCGTGGGCGCCGAACATGTACGGCAGGTAATCACCGGCCTGTTTGTCGATCGTGATGCAGAACGGCACCAGGCCCTGGCGCCGCGCTTGCATCACGGCCTGGCGGGTGTCCTCCACGCCATAACGTCCCTCATACAAGTCCAGGTCGTTGGGCTTGCCATCGGTCACAATCAACAGCAGTTTGCGCCGTTGCTTGCACGCGCCAAGGGTCTGGGTGGCGTGGCGGATGGCCGCGCCCATACGGGTGTAGTAACCCGGCTTGAGGCCCTGGATGCAGCCGCGTGTGTGGTCGTCATAGGGTTGCTGGAACGACTTGAGCTGTTGCAGGCGCACCTGCTGGCGGCGCAAGGATGAAAACCCATACAGGGCAAACGCATCACCCAGGCCCGCCAGGCTCTCGCCAAACAGCAACAGGCTGTCGCGGATCACATCGATGACCTTTTGCGTATCGTTGAGGTGGGCGTCGGTGGACATCGACACATCGGCCAGCAGCAAACAGGCCAGGTCACGCCGGGTGAGGCGCTGCTCCTTGAACAGACCGCGCTCGGCGCACGCGCCGTGCTGGCGCTCGACATGAAAATCCAGCCACGCCTGCAGGTCCAGTTCCGCGCCCTGGGGCTGTTGACGCAGCCATTGACGGTCGGTACGCAGCTGCTGGAACTGGCGGCGCAACCGCGCAGCCTGGGGCAGCAGGCGTGCCGGCAGCGGCTGGGGCGTGCTGTCGCGGGGTTGCATCAGTTGCAGGTTGACGAAGTTGGCTTGCAGGCATTGTTGGCGGTAATCCCACTCCGGCAACTTGATGCCTTCGCCCAAGGGAATGTCGTCGACATCGGCCGGTGGCAGATCCAGGTGCAGCTTCAAGCCGCCACTCTTGCGCACGCGCTGGCGCGACAGGCTCAACTGGTCGAGGTCTTCGGCAACGCGGGCGGCATCTTCGTCCTCGGAGTCATCGGCCCAGCGGTCGAGGTCGACGTGTTCGGTCCAACTGAACAGGTTTTCCAGGCGCACCACCAACAGGCCGCCGTCGCGGCTGTTGTCATCTACCCGGTTGGCTTGTTTGGGCGCGCCCTGTTGTTCGCCGGGGCGAGTCGCCAGGTCATCGCCCTCGTCATCCAGATCGCCGGCCTGCGGGCTGTGCAGGTGCAAGGGTGGATACAGCCACAGGGGCAGCGGCCAGGCGGCGCGCTCGCTGCGGGGTAACTGGCGGATGCTGCCGGGTTCGCACAGGGCCTTGCGCAAGGCCTTTTCCACGGCAGCTTCAGATGGGTTGAGGCTGGCGGGATCCGGGCGCAATTGCAGGTGGGCGTCCACCAGGCGCTGATAGCTGGGGAGCATGGCCGGGTAACGCTGCAACAGCAGCCAGGTCCAGCGCTGGTTGTCGCGGGCCCAGTGGGTCATCGGCCCGGCGTGTGCGGCCAGGAGCGCCAGCCAGCGGTACAACTCCAGGTTCAGGGCGGCCGAAGGAAACACCGCCAGGCTTGCCGGCAGGCGCAGGCGATGGCCATCGCACGAGGCCAGGGGGGCTTGCCGGCAGGTGCCGGCGATGCGCATCAACAGGTTGCGCCGCAGCAGCAGGTCGCGCTCGCTGGCGGCCTCCAGGGCAATTGCGTGGGCGCCGCCCAGGGCGCGGAACAGCAGGGCCAGGCTGCGCTGGCGGTCGACCAGGTCGACCCGCGCCTCGGGGAAGTCCGCACTGGCGCGGCGGGTGATAAAGCGGTGCCAGACACTGCCGACCCACTCTTCCAACTCAAGGGTAAAGGCCATGTGAAGTGCTCCAGACATAAAAACGGCCCGCACTACCTGCCGGGCCGCCCTCTTGGGGATTAACGTTGACCGCTCACGCAGTCACGGGGACGGCAGAGTCCAAGCCCTTGCCCCGCTGCCGGAAGCTCCACAGGTAGCAGAGCAGGCCCAGCAGGAACACCACGCCACTGGCCAGTCGGGCCCAGAACAATACGGTCAGGTGGTCCATGGTGGCCATGAACGGCAGTGCCACACCGTCTACCTGCCAACGCTGCAACCAGACTTGCACGGCACCGGCCGCCGTCAGGAACAGGGTGATCATCACCATCGACAGAACCATCATCCAAAAGCCCCAGATCTCCAAGGTCTGCGAGCGTGCATCCGGCGCTTCACCGATACCGCGCAGGCGGGGCATGGCGTAGCTGATCAAGGTCATGACAATCATGGCGTAGGCGCCGAAGAACGCCAGGTGGCCGTGGGCGGCGGTCAATTGGGTGCCGTGGGTGTAGAAGTTGACCGGTGCCAGGGTGTGCAGGAAGCCCCAGACCCCGGCGCCGAAGAACGCCGTGACCGTGGTGCCCTTGGCCCACAACGTGGCCGCCCGGTTCGGGTGCTGGCGCCGGCGCTGTTTGACCATGGTGAAGGCAAACATCACCATCGCCAGGAATGGCAGCGGCTCCAGGGCCGAGAAGATCGAGCCAACCCACAACCACACCTCGGGCGCGCCGATCCAGAAGAAGTGGTGACCGGTGCCGATGATCCCGGTGATCAGGGCCATGGCGATGATCACGTACAGCCATTTCTCCACGACCTCACGGTCGACACCGGTGACTTTGATCAGTACGAAAGCCAGCATCGAGCCCATGATCAGCTCCCACACGCCTTCGACCCAAAGATGCACCACCCACCACCAGTAGAACTTGTCCCGTGCCAGGTTGCCGGGGTTGTAGAACGAGAACAGGAAGAACACCGCCAGGCCGATCAGCCCGGTCATCATCACCATGCTCACCGTGGTCTTGCGACCTTTGAGCAGGGTCATGCCGATGTTGTACAGAAAGCCCAGGCACACGACCACGATCCCCATCTTGGTGATGGTCGGCTGTTCCAGGAACTCACGGCCCATGGTCGGCAGCAGTTCGTTGTGGGTCAGCTTGGCCAGGGCCGCATAGGGCACCAGCAAGTAGCCGAGGATGGTCAACACCCCCGCCACGGCAAACACCCAGAACAGCAGGATTGCCAGCTTGGGGCTGTGCAACTCGCGGTCGGCTTCTTCCGGCACCAGGTAGTAAGCGGCGCCCATGAAGCCGAACAGCAGCCAGACGATCAGCAGGTTGGTGTGGACCATGCGGGCCACGTTGAAGGGGATCAACGGGAACAGAAAGTCGCCGACCACGTATTGCAGGCCCATGATCAAACCGAACAGCACCTGGCCCAGGAACAGGATCAGGGCGAACACAAAGTAGGGTTTGGCCACGGCCTGGGATTGGAATTTCAGATATGGATTGACGGTACGCATCCCTCAGCCCTCCTTGTTTGGCGGCCAGCCGTTGGTGTTGATCTTCGAGCTCCACTTGAGGAACTCGGCCATATCGTCCACCTCTTGGTCGCTGAGGTTGAATTGCGGCATCGCGCGCCGGCCGGGAACGCCCAACGGTTGCATCTTCATCCAGGCATGCAGGAACGGCTTGAACGCCTCCTCGCCGCCACGGCGGTTGAACACGTTGCCCAGTTCCGGCGCAAAGTACGCGCCCTCGCCCAGCAGAGTGTGGCAGCCGACACAGTTGTTGCGCTCCCAGACGCCCTTGCCGCGCACCACTGATTCGGTGAGTAGCTCCTGATTGCTGCGAGAGGGAAAGGTTTGTTCGGTGTGGTAGGTCAGGGCCAGGAATATCAGGAAGAAGAACACGCTTCCTCCGAAGTAGATATTCCTGGCCATGCCCTTGGTGAAGGTCTCTGACATGGTCGCTTCCTCATTGCTTGGCGGGGACCATGATAGAAAGCCGGGGGGTAAAACCTGCTTGATGGCGATCAAGAAATGCCGATGGTTTTGGTCGGGTATTGATTGGGCGGTTGGCTACAGATGGTTTTTTTGCATGCTCGCTCAAGCCTACGCCCCCTGTGTGCGGGCTTGCTCGCGAAAGCGGTGGTTCAGTCAGCCATCTCCGGAGGCTGGTGAACCGCTATCGCAGGCAAGCCAGCTCCCACATTGACCTTAGGCGCCCCGTCCAGCCACCCAGGCGTTATGGCTGAACCTGCGCCAGGCAGTGACCGAAAACCGCATATCTTGTGCGTTGACCATATTTCCTACACACCATATAGTGTGCCCACCCAGGAATCCGACCACTACATAGTGTGCGAAGCCGGTAATTATCGAATTTTCTGGACGGTTTCATACGCCGTCAGAACAGACCAGGAAGGAGTATTTCATGCTGAGTTGGGATGAAGTCGACAACGAAGACACCGGCACCGCCGTGATCCGCGGCGCCAACGCCGGCCACGCCACCGAAGCCAACATGGACCGCCTCGACGGTGCCGGCGCCGCCGCTGCCATCGAAGCCCGCGCCGTGACCGCCAATGAC
>NZ_MIFU01000120.1:0-15510 GCF_001855215.1 Pseudomonas sp. 06C 126
CGTCGCCAAGGCTTCACGCAAGGCGGGTAAAACATCATCGATTGGCAACGAATTCATACTGGCTCCAAGGCAGAGCGGCGAGTATAACGGCGAACTGCTCAATCCCATTGGGAACAGAGTCAGATGTGGGACGTGCTCGCGAATGCGGTGGGTCAGCGACATATCGGATGACTGATACACCGCTTTCGCGAGCAAGCCACAACCCTGCAAGCTTCCCATTCTAGTAATACAAAGCCGCTTATATTCAGGATCGCTCCCAATTTCCACCAGTATCTGTAGAACTCCATCGCGACGAAGCATTTCGCTCCCGACTATGACGCGCGGCTTCGGGCCCGAGCAGTAAAAGTGTCTTGTGCTGGTTTTCCTCGCTCGGACGTTTACCGCTGTCTGCCTTCCAGTAAATCCAGGCATTGAAATACGGCTTCTCGCGCTCCTCGATGATGTCAGGGCGCAGACGGACAATTTCAGACGGTTTGGGGTTGGCCGGCACAGAAGCTTGGGTTGGAATGGCCTGGTTCAGTTGCTCTAGGAAGTCCTTGGGCTTCAATGGCTCACCGCTCATCCCGTCTGACCGAAGCACAGCAAGCAGGTCGCCATACATGTCGCCCAGATAGTCCCGAATTCTGTACCCATTGAGCACGTCAAAGCGGAAGAAACCTCTGACCTCGCCACGTGCGGTGAGTGTCAGTATGAAGGGCGTGTCGCGAGTGGAGAAGAGGCAATCAAAGCTTGCGGCGCCCGTCGTCACCAAGAACTGCTGCATGTCGCTGCCAATTGAAATCATGCTGCGATGAAGCAGCCTGAGAGACGTCATTTCCATATAGCTCGAACCTCACAAAAGCTTGAGCTAGAGATAATGGCGAGATCAAACAGGGCGAGCAAGCCAAGTGCCACCCCTGTTAGACCTTCGTCGCAGACAGAGCACGGATCCGTGCCAGCAAGCCAACCAGATGGGTAGCCCCGCTCGTGCCTCTCTCACACTGACCCGAGCGCCCGCCTCACGAAGCTCTGGTCGACGTATCCCATAACACCCCAGGCCGGCTCGTTATGGCGGAGATAGTCAGCCAGCTCATCCACCCCGGCCCCTTCGGGAAACTCCAGCAGCTCACACATGCGGTGCAGCGTCTGGATGGGAATCCCAATTTCCTCAAGGGCATTCACCCCTGGCGGTAAATGAAGGTTCTCGAATTTGATTCTGACGTAGCTGTAGTCAATCGTGCTCCGGATGCCCTTCTTGATAGCGTGCAAGCGAACCACGTCTTCCAGCAGCGCCAGCACCTTGGGAATGGTGTAGCCGAAGGTATTGCTCACCAGCTTCAAGTCGTTGTTGAGCCCAGTGGAAAGGGTCAACTTCTCATCAGCTTTGATCCGTTTTTGACCAGTCCTGATCCGTTTCTCATCATCCTTGATCCGCTGCTTGGTGTATTCGATTTGGCCCTTCAGATAGGCAGAATAGCTCTCAGCTCTCTGAAAGCTCGTCAGCTTGGCCAGGATGGCATCGGGATTTTTGGTCTGCAGCCCATTCGTGGAAAAAGCCCTGGGCACGAGCTTGCTGCTGATCATGGCCAGGGTGGTCAGGAAACCAGGCGCTGGCGACCAGTGAAACAGAAGGGACTCGAATTCGTTCTCGCTGAGCATCTCGACCATGCTGTAAAGCTGCTCGAACTGCTCCATCCTGAAGTAGGAGTGCTTCTTGAGCAGATCTATGGAAAATCGATCTTGGGCAAAGGCGGCCTCAAACCTCTCCTGAGAATATTCTGACAAATGATCCGGCTGTGCACTGGCGAGCAGATTCAGCGGTGTATCCGCATCCTGAATTCCCAGAGGCACATCAACCTCTTGGTTCAGATTGTCCTCCGGAACGTCTTCCAGACAGAACACTTTGCCCACAAAATGGATACCCATCCGGCCCGCACGTCCCTTGATGTTCCCATGGGTGAATTTGTCGATCCCGCGAGTGCCATTACGGTTGTCGTAAATGACCACGTTCTTCGCAACCGTGTTCACCCCCTCAATGATGGTGGCCGTGCACAGCAGAAAACGAAGGTCGCCGGCATTGAACCGGTCGGCGGTGTACTGTTGGAGCGCCCTGGGGAGGCCACCGAAATGCAGGCCAATGCCGTTCCTGAGGGCATAGGTATAGTCCCACTCTGGGTCGAATTCCTCAGCAACCCAATCAATGTGCTCACTCTGGAACGGACGGCCATACCCAAGCCGGACGAGTTCGCGTGCAACCTTGCCTGCAACGCCAGAGGACTTGCAGTAGATGATCGTGGCGCCTTCGCACTGGGGCGCAATAGTCGCCAACATTGCAAGCTTTCCTTCGTCGTCATTGGCATCCACACCGAACGTCTGCACATCGACAGCCACCGTGTTGAAGTCGGCGGAAATGAAGGTGTGGTCGTACCCAAGTTCAGTCAGGCCTCGAATGCTGTTGACGAAAGGCCCGGTAAGGTAGAACTGCTTGGACACCTTTAGCAGCTTGCTAAGGGCGATATTCAGTTCGATGACCCGCTCATCATTGAAGTCTATGGTGCCACTTTTGAGCTGCTGGAAGGCCAGTTTGTAAAATTCGTCGATAACGAAGAGGTCGATGGCCTTGATGTCATCACGCTCGTTGACCCGCTCCTGGGTCAGGACGTACACGACCCGTTCGCTGCGGCATTCTTGCGAGCTGTGATGGATGATCTGATAGACCTCTCCGAAGCGCTCCTGAAGGCGTCTGCGCGTCTCATCAGCTAGCGCGACCGTGGGTACCACTAAGACGACCCGATTGAAGCGACCGAGCCCCAATAGCGAGTCGACAATGGCACTCTTGCCCATGCTGGTGGGCGCACTGAGCACAACGTTGCGACCGTCCTTGAGCAGGTCGAAGATCCGGAACTGCATAGAGTGGAAAACAAAATCCTCTGAGAATGGCGTGCGGTAAACGTCGAGCGCAATCAGGTCACCCAGGGACAGCTCAGAGAACTCTTTCTTTAAGTAGGGGAACAGCCCAGCCTTCCTGACCATGTTGCGCAGAATGCCAACGTGGTCGGTGAATTTCTCACGGGCATCGAGCGCTCGGATTGTCAGATCTCGGCCCAGAGGGGTGGAGACAGGGTTGGACAGGAGGGTGTTGACCGCTGACAGGTAGCGGAATGCGGAGAATCCATCACCGCCCAAGCTCAACTTGGCTGCTTCATAAACTTCGGTCATATGGCCTCCCTGACCTTTTTGTCCACCAACTGGGTCAACGTCTCCAAGCTCGGTGCGGGGTAGATGAACACGTCGATCGCAAGCACAGCGAACGTTGGGTCGCGTTTCAGGTCGTCGGCAAACATTTCGAAGAGAGCTGTCGTTTCCCGTTCTAAATGATCTTCATGCCCGGGTGTCTCAGGGTCGGTGAGCAACGAGGAGTCGTACCCAACGAACAGCACAAATTTGAATCGATCCAGGTGTGCATCGAAGGGGTTGCTCTCGTCCAGGATCATGTCGATGTCATGCCGCAGTAGGTACTCATCATCCTTGATGTCGAGAATCTTGCCCCGGGCGTTGCTGAAACTCTCCACGATCTCTTCGTAAAGCTGTTGGCGAATCTCCGGAAGACGCGTAGTGATGTTGGCTGCTGTGACCAGCTCACTGAAGCCGACCCACAGCTGATCGCCCTCCGGATCTCGCCTGACGATATGGACGTTTTCGAGGATCTTTTCTTCGCCCTTACCTTCGAGGTAAAGCAGACACGGAATAGGCTGGCTCGCATGCATCTGCCGCATCGTGGCATGGAGTAGCACTCGCCCCAGGAGTGAGCGGACGTCTGCCAAGGAAGCAAACACCGTGTTTTTCAGGCGCTGAGATTGCTCGACTAGGGACAACTTGTGAATGTCTGCGAGCTCATTGGGGCGAAGGAACACTTCATCCAGCCATTTGCACACATTGTCCACAATGTGTTTGTAGCGATAGCGCTTGAAGCTGTATTGCTGGTGCAGGACGTGACCATTGCGCTTAGCACATGGGGTCGCCAGCGAGCTGCGAAACGGAACCAAGATATGGGGCAGTTGCCGTTTGACGTACACTTTGCGACCCGCACGCATCTGATCCTCCTCGACCAGCACCTGGAACCACGCGTTTAGATCCGCACGCAGGTAAGATTTGCTGTCTACGGAGTGAATTTTGCGGGACAGGGCACCTTTACGGGTGATCGTATCCAGAATCCCCTGCCAGATGTTCTCCGCCGAGGCTTCGCTGCTCAATAAGACACCGTGAAGATCATACGAGGCTAGTCGAATGTTCCTGATGCCCAAGAGCTCAATCTCGCGCATCGTGCGGAAGACTTCCCAGCACGCTGCGTCGACCCAGGTCGCCACGTCCACCCCACTGGGTGCGACGTAGTCGGAGGTTTTGGAGTTGAGGTAGTCGACCAGATCACCGCGCCCAGCTTTTCCATCGCGCTCTTCACGGTTGATCAGCAGGTATTCGAGGGTGACATTGGTCGGATGCTCCGTGACGATCCTGAACTTCCTGGGCACGGAGAGCGTGGGCTCGCATTGCATGGACTTATGCATGATCGAGCTGTATTTGATCTTTTTGTTGCCGGCACCTGAACTGAGTACGACAAGGTCGCTTCTCGCCCAGAGTGTCTTAGTGGTGGTTTTCACCTGCACGAATTCGACGAAATCATCGAAAACAACATCAATGTCATCGGTGACTTCACATCGAACGCGTTGAATAGTTTTGTCCCGCAACATCTGGGTGACGTAGTAGGCTGCGACACAATCTTGGAAGATGAAGCCGTGCTTGGCAGCGACTCCGCCAGCATCATTAGGTTCCATCTCGACATCCATGGCAATTTTAGCCATCGAATTTATGACAATCTCCCTCACCCGTCCAGATTATTGATAGCACATTGACGCGTCGGATAGGCTACAACCCTGGCGCCCCCCCTTTGGTAAGCATCAGCCGCCAAATGCTCAGACCTCAGCCCAAACACGAGCCGGGCCAAGCCGTGGTTGCTAGCAAATACACCATCGCTACAAAGGGTTTAACAAATATTGATCACAGCGGCGGCTCGTACTCAGGATCAAGCAGGTAAAGAGTCTCGGGCACGTGCGGTGACAACATCGAGATCAGGCTGGCCCGCAGGCGGCTGTCGACATCCTTATGCAGACGGATTTTGCCGATCGCCAACGCCATCACGAATTCCATGGCGGCTTCCCCGCGCTCTTGCCCATATCCTGCAGCAACGCGCTGAATGATGTCCGCCATCGACAAGCTGTGGGTTTCCTGAGCTCGATAATCAAGCTCCGTCGGGAGCGCGGCGCGCAAGAATGCCCCCTGGATGACACCATCGTCGAAACGCGAGAACACATCTGGCGAGAGAAGCACCTGCTGAAGCTCCCCGGATTCAAGCCGCTTGGCATTCTGCACCTTATCGCTGTACCGGGCGTTCTGCAGAATCCACAGAATGGTTAGATAGATGTCAGTCGACGAAGCCCCTCTCACGTCCTTCTTGCCGTCGACAAACGCAAAACCTCGGCTGAGTGTCATCGGCTGACCGGTGAGGCTGCTTGGCCAGAACGGATTCAGACCAAGCCCACCGGCAGCAGCGTTATCAAACACCGCCATGCGCTGAGTGACTGCCGGCGAGAACGTAGTGGTAACCGAGTGCAATGAACCGAGCAAGCGCTGCTCTTCTACCCAATGACTCGTGCAGGCAAGTTCAGCTGCGGGGATTTCCACGAACGTCTTGAAGACGTAGCGACTGTGCCCTTTGGGTGGTTGCGTCAGGTTGCTCTGCAGTTCCTTCATCATCTGATAGCTACGCCCGAAAAGCGCACCCGTGATGTACAGACGAGTGCCTGGTTTCTCGGCGTTCTGCGCAGTACGTAGCCGACGGCTGACGCTCAGCAGGCGCGACCCACGCTCGGCAGCAGCGGCAATGATGATGACAGCCCCTTCAAAGTTCACGCTGGCATCGAATCTATCGAAGGACACCTTGTTCTCGACCGTGACGCCACACGATGCCAGGTAAACGATCGCCCGGTCGGCCAAGGCTTCACTGGCCGGGTCATCGTCGTGGATGATCCACTTGGTCGACGCGACGGCCTCCTCCCGCAATACCCGTTCGTACCAGCCGCCAAAATCATTGGCAACCACTAGGCTGTCTTTATGGACATGCACCGTCCGAGGCCTAAGCCCCGGTCTATCTTGGGTATAGCAGCTGAACAAGTCGGCCCCCATGAAGGAGTAGAACTTGGCTTGCAGCGAGTCTGGCGCATGATCAGTGCCTATATTCAGCACCTTGGTCTCGCTGTGCTCGGCAACGAACCGTTCGCCATGGATACGGATCAGACGAATCCCACCCGCTTCGCCCTCGCCCAGTACTTCGAAGTCTTCAGGTTTCTTGAGCGCATGCAAGATCGTGCAAGAACTCGATGTTTCATCAAAAGACAGAAGGGTCGCCACGCGCGTCGGCGAAGCGCTGTTTACCTTTAGCCACTGCTGCGCGAGGCCACACTGGCTCGATGCGGAAATAAGGCATAGGGCAGAAACGGCCTTAGGTAAAGGCCCATCCTTGAGAAGGCCTTCGTGCGAATGGAATGACCGGATGTTAGCAAAGCCCGCCTGCCCGAACCGCATGAGGTACATCTGCATCGCCATTCCTAAGGGCAGCAAGGCGATCGTGTCCAGATACAGGGTATCGGGTGCCGCCATGCCATCTTCCGTGGCCTTCTTGATGAGGGGTAAGCAGGTAAATGCTAGGTAGTGGGCGTGCAAGGTCTCGGACAACAAGTCTTCCGCACGGATGAAATAGTTCGAGGCCCGAGACGACGGTTTTGAGTAGAAGAAGCCTGCAGGCGCCTTCTTCAGCACGTTGGAACGATCGACGAGGTGATTCAGGCCAGCCTTCGCAATTTCGCTGGAATTGCCTTTGATGAGCGTCTCGAAACGCCGCTTCGGGCCGGAGATGTGAACGTAAGCAGTTATGGCGCCATCTACGTCGTAGAAAGCACATGCGTAGGTGCGCGGTGAGCCTGGGCCTTTACGACTCAACTCCGCCATCAGCGGCGATGTAGGGGCCGCCTGCTGGGCGCGAAATTCGTCCAAGGCATAACCTGGCATCAGAAACACCAACAGATCAGGCATGATGTGGCCGGACAACTGATGCTGAAGTGCATGCGCGGCTTGCGTGTCCGTGAGCAAATCTAGACCGGTGAAGAAAAAAACCGCATAGACCGGGTTGCCGGCCTGGCTCAACTCGACTTCAAAATCCATCAGATCGAACATGTCAGTTCACCGGAATGCAGATGGTGAACACAGTGCCTTCCACAGCCGCCAGCACCCGCCCCCCGTATCGAGTCGACGGGGCGAACTCCATGATCTCATTACTTCCCTGAAAAGCCTGATGCAGCGAAAGTCGGCCCGTCCGGATTCGCACGAACGCCTCAAGCTTGTTGAGTGCCTGAACGGCGTTATGCAGCCCCATACCTGAGTTCGGAGACTGAGGTTTGGACGTAACGTGCTTTTTGAAGCAATCGAGTGTCGCCTCAAGTTCTGCCTCAAGGCTTAGCGTTTCGAGGCTTTCAACTGGCCGCTTCTCCTTAGCAGTCAGCCATCGCCGCGCCAATCCTGGGCCACTGTCGATGACCGAGATTTCCAAAAAGTCCAACATTTCGGCTTTCAGGAAGTGCTTCAGGATAAACCGCGCCAGCTCGGGCTCGTTGGCCGAATACTCCAGCGCATCCTGACGATTCATGCGGTTGAATTTGATGGAGGTGCCGCGCAGAGCCTTTTTGTACTTGACCCCGTCCACGTCCGTGACGGCGTGCTGGTCGGCGTTGGAAATCAGCTCCCATAGCACGCTGCCTAATGCTGGCAAGCCTGCCTTGAGCAACGCCCCCTGGTCGCCCCTAGCATTCATCAGCTTCGACGACGTTTCCACAAGCGTAGAAAACCAGGACTTGGGTTGGACTTTCGGCAACGCGTGATCAAAGTAGAACGGTTTGATGAATTCACGCTTGGCGTTGTTGACGCTGAACAGATTGATGACCGTAGGGCGGGCGCCACGAGTGCTCGCCGTGTAACGCAATTCACCCTCGAACATGGCATCAACCAAGGGTCTGATGGCGATAAGGGCCGCGCGTCGATCAATGACTTGATGATCTTGAGCGTGGACTTCATTGCACATGATCAACGCAAAGAACCCGGCAGCGCTCTGGGCCAATTGAGTGATTTGCGCTATGGCGTCGTCGCCAGCGGAGGCGTAGAGGTGAAGGACGCTTTTTTCGCAGGTGCGGGCCCAAGTGACGATGAACTGAGCCAAAGCGGCGTCCACGCCCAGCCCACCGCCGTGGCTCATGCTGTTGGGAAGCCTGAGATTGGGATCCGTACCGTGCGACTGGTAAAGATCCTCAATCTCGTAAATGTTGAGCTTCCGGCTGATTTGCATTTGCGCCCCTTACATTCCATCGTTGACCTGATGACGCGGAGAAGCCCGAGCGCCACGGTCGCAATCTACCTAAACCGCCTCCATCCGCCGTATCAGACCGGTCGGCGCAGGCGAAGCACGCGGCTGACTCTACGCGATGAAACATGTTTAGGCGATTATCTGCTCAGCGTGTGCGCCCTGGGACTCCTCCCAATCAGCCACATCTACCCGAGGGCCCATCAAGTCAGGGCCTCCAGCCGCCAAGGAGTGACGAATGACCGGCATCGAGAAGGAACTAGCAGACATAAGAAAGTTGACCAGGATCACCCTCCCGGAAAGCGACAGTTACTTGTATCGCCTATGCGAGCCCTGATTCAGTAGCATCTCAGTGGTATATCGATCTGCTTTGCGCAGATGGGTGGTAACTGAGATCCTGCCCAGCCGGGCGTGATAAGCGTCCACGCGGGGGCCATCGGAGACGGAGATTGTGGCCGTAGAGCAGCGTCCGCTCGAACGCATCCTGCGAATAATATGGATGCTCAAACTGTTGCGCTGTCAACCCAATGTAGAGAACAGTCCATGTATAGAAAAGCTATTGTTACATTTCTAGACGTATTAGGCTTTCGAAGCCTGATAAAAAATGAAACCTGTGACTCCATAGATTCTATTTTGGAGAAGATGAGTAAATACGCCGCACCCATAGCCGACCCTGACGATGATCCTTACCATCCGGTCACCACTGCATTTTCCGACTGTGTCATGCGTATTAGCTTCACAGACTCTAAAGCAAACTCCGACTATCAAATAGGTCTACTATTCTACGAATTACTTGCGTTGGTACATGCGCAGAGTGAGTTGATAGACAACGATGTGATCGTGCGCGGCGCTGTTGCCTTCGGAGATATCTCCTATAAAAATGAGCGTGTGTTCGGGCCAGCGATGGTTGACGCGTATGAGCTTGAATCAAGCAAAGCTGTATTTCCTAGGATCATCATCAGTCCTACCTGGATGGACGTCCTGAAATCTGATCGTCTCATACGCTCGAAAAATCACACATTGAAGGAAGAGCTGATCTATATCAACAAGCTGATTAGAAAGGATGAAGATGGCCTCTATTTTATCGACTACATCCGAGCTATCCGCAGCGAACTCGATGACCCAGAAGCGGGCTATATATCATTTTTAAAAAGGCATCAACGCTTAATCAAAAACAACCTAAAAAAACATGTAACCCAAGACAGGGTGCTAGAGAAATACAAGTGGCTTTCGCGTTATCATGATGAGCTAATCAATGAACTTAATGAAGATTTCTTAGAATATTATGGACACTCAAAGAAATCTTTGCTGACAGCGGATCTAGAATAAATCATTGGATTGTCGTCACGGTGGTCTTGAGCACTATCCATCAGCAACTAGAGCAGAGAGCAGCCGCCACGTACTTGACAGAAGGGGACTGCCAGATTTTTTGTGTACGGGCGGTTAACGCCCGTCACTTGACGGACACTTAGAGTTGACGCATCAGCTCTCGAACCAGTCGCTCGAACTCATCCACCGAGGAGGCCTTGGCGTCCAAAGGCCGGATGCGTATGAGCTTGGTGTTGGCCGCGCGAAAAATGGCTTCCTTCAGCTGGTCATTCGCTTGCGCCTGGGGATCATCGTGGAAGCTGCTGTCCAGCTCAATAAAGTACTTAGGCACGTAGCCACTGCCGACATCGAATACGACGCTATCGACTATCCCCCGGAAGAAGTATGACCGGGCCGGCTCCAACAGCTGTCCCTTGATGGCCTGATAATCCAGAATGCAGCTCAAGGCGACGTTAGGGTATGGGTGGTAGGTCGGGAAGACCCGCCGCACCGCCTCATAGAAATTCTCTTCCTGCTTGGACTTAAACAGTCGGATGGTCTTGGGCTCTCCTGGTGTCACTTCCGTTCCACGGACGGTCATATTCGTCCGCAGGCTCGCTGAAACCGCTTCCGGCTTGGCCCGGAGGAAGGACTGGATGATTTCTTTGGCCAGCGGGCGGTGCTGGTGCGTTTGAGCATAGTTGAGCAGGGCTGTGTGCTTGGTCTCTTGCATCAGCTTCAGTCGTTCATCAACGAAGCGATCCACAAAGCCCTGGCTGAAGCCATGCTGGTTCAGCTCAATGATCAGATTGGTGTATTCGAATTGCCTGGAGCGCTCAGCAGGTGGCAGTGGCTCAGCGAAAGTGAAGAACTCCGACTCAAAGAAGCCGGTCATTTGCGTCAAAAAGGGATCCTGCACCTTGGCTTTCTTCTTCTGGTAGATGATTTTGCCAATCGCCTCCCAGTCCTTCTGCGCCAACAACGTAAACCATTGCTCTCTGTCTTCCATGGCTGCGCTCCACGCTTGATGCCGGACATCGAGCTAGGATATGTCCGGGGTCGAAGCGCGTGCAACATCAGCGAGAGCGAAGGTTCCGTGTAGGTACTGTGCTTGCAGCCTCGCCCCCGTCTCGAACAACCTCAAATAGCCTTTAACTACACTGCTGCGCACTCAATCTTGAAATTGTCGTTACGGAGAGTTCCGCGTATGCCCCTTGATCTATTTTCCCCTCAGGTCGCCACCGCCGCGCTGCATCCGATCTTCAAAATGATGTCTGAGGAAATCTATGGCCCTGAACGCGCAGTGCTATCTCAATGGGCCGAAGGCTTCGAAGATCGTGATAGGAAGTTCGTAAAGGAGCTTCAAACCACCTTTGAATCTTCATTTTGGGAGCTGTACCTGTTCGCAGCGCTGAAGGAATGGGGGCTGCCGACTGATCCTCGTCACCATGCGCCTGATTTTGTCGTCGAGGGTGAAGTCCCATTTTGCCTAGAAGCGACAATCGCAAATCCCCCGGCTGGCGGGCAGCCAGCTTACGGCTTCTCTATGGCTCATCCCCCTAAGGACTTCACCGACTTCAACATCGAGTCCACCTTGCGAATCTGCAACAGCTTCGATGCGAAAGTCAGGAAATACAGGAACAGCCACTCAAAACTGGAGCACGTTCAAGACAAGCCCTTCGTCATCGGTATCGCATCATTCGACAGGCCGCACGCGCATTTTGCAGCTGGGCGCCCGATCATGGCTGCGCTTTACGGGCTCTATCATGATGAAGCCGCGACAAGGCCCGGGGATACTCACGTTGAGTCTTACAACGTCACAGCAGCCCCAAAAAATGCCAAAACCAACATCGAAGTGGGATTATTTTGCGATGACACTTATGCGGACGTTTCCGCTGTCGTCTACAGCAGTCTCGCGACCTGGGGGAAATTGAGGGCGTTGGCTGACAATCCTGATGCACTCTCTGCGTACTGCACGCTTTACCCCAATCCGGGCAACCTGTTACCAATCATTCGTTCCGTAATGAAGAAGGACTACAGCGAGCACCTGATGGATGGGCTGTATGTGCTCCACAATCCCTTCGCTCGGCATCCCCTGCCATCGGGACTGCTGAGCCACCCTCGCCTGTGCGAAGTCAACGTCGCTTCGGACGGTGAGCTCATCATAACTGCCCCTGACGATTTCCTACTGCTGAGAATGATCAAAACAATGAAAGTGACTGACGTTCCCGAGCAGCCGTGACCATAGCCACCGCTTCAGGGTGGCGTGACGGGCGGCTAGCCTCCCCCCGCCCGCAGAGAGGCTGCTAGTCGCGCGGGAATAGCGTGCCGGTTGTCATGATGGCAAAGCGGCACTAGATTAGGCCTTTTTCAACAGAGCTTACATATGGATATGCCTGTCAGGAGTCCGGTAGACCTCAAGATTGCGCTTGCGATTCTCTACATCAACTTCGCCACCTATAACTCACACAAGCGGATACTGAGTTCATCGCAGTTGCTCCTGTGCTGGAGAAAGGCGCCGGGGGGGACGTTCATTGATGTCCTGCACGACAGAGTCACAGGCAGCAGGGCCAAGATGGCCTTTACGCAGCTCATCCAACGAGTAGATGAGCTGAAATTGCTGACAGACGTCGTGGAAGCTAAACGGCTACTGAGCGAGGGCTACGCGTCGACGTTGTCCACGATCCGGCAACCAAGCTTCAAAGCCGCAGTCAAGCTAGTAATCAGCGTCCCTGAAGATATGGTGGAGTACGAAGAACTCATCGCCCAAGCAGACTACAGCATTGGGGCCTCGCTCAGCAGCGAACGGTTCCCCACCCACTATAGCCGAGCTCCGGTCGATCAAAAATTTACGAAATACGCCGTCCACTTCGGAACGGATCGCCTGTTGGAATCGCCAAGGACTGTGAGGTTTGGCGGGTTCCGCAGTGATGATGTCGTGTCTTATGGCATCGCAGAGGTGTCCATCCCTCACCTCCATAAGGAAGGCAAACTGGAACGGCCCGTGTTGTGGCCTTCTACCTCAAAGGGGAACCCCAACAAGCATATCGTCATCCACGAGTCTGCTCTTTTTGAGCTGGAAGAGTGGTACGACAACGCCAAGACCTATCTCGCGAAGATCAGCGAAACATCCACTAGCCATGAAGGCTTGCTATTCATCCACGGATACAACGTGAGTTTCGACGCGGCATTGTGGCGGTCGGCGCAGCTGTGCCATGACCTCAAATTCCCAGGTCTAATGCTGTGCTTTTCCTGGGCGTCGCTTGGCAGTACGACTGGCTACCCTGCCGACGAGGCGACGGTAGATTGGTCAGCAGCCCATCTGAAGGAATATCTGACGAACGTCACAGAAAACCTGGGCCTGACGTCGTTGCACATTGTCGCCCACAGCATGGGTAATCGGGCGCTTCTCGCTGTACTGGAAAACTGGGAGAACAAGCCGGGCGCTACCGCGATCAGCCAGATCATCCTTGCTGCTCCTGACGTCGACGCCAAGCGCTTCAAGCAATTTGGGCGGGTGTTTAACCTGTACGAGCAAGTAACGCTTTATGCGTCCCGCAACGATCGAGCGATCACTGCGTCTAAGCTTGTGCACAGCAATCCAAGGGCGGGCGGCGCCAATCCACCTCTGGTCATGGATCACCTGTCGACTATCGATGTCTCCAGTGCTGGTAGGGACATGTTCGGGTTAGGCCACAGCTATGTAGCCGACGTGACGAAAGTGTTCCGGGATCTGTTCTACATCGTCCGGCATCGGCACAAACCTGACCAGCGCGCAGGAATCACGAAGAAAGATGAGGGTCACTGGGAGCTGAGCTAAGCCCATAAAATCAGACCAAACGTGGCGCAGGCCTATTCGCTCCCCGCCACCACTTGAAAGCCACCGCAAGGTGGCTTTTTGTATCCGCTTGCCTTAGGGGCATAAACCAAAGCTGGGCAAACCAAATCTTGACTTACTTAGAGTTGAAGCTAGCTTTGACTTGCTCCAAGAACCCCAGCACGTGATCATTCACTTCACCACGAAATATATCTGAGTAGTCTATTTTAACAAATCCAGGTTCTACGCTGGCCGTGAATGCCTTACACAAAAAATAGAAATCATTTTCGTATTTCTTGATAAAAGGTATAGTCATGGCGCCTTTCTCAGTCTTGTAGTTTATCAGGAAGCAAAGGAAATGCCCCCTAAACCTCAACTCATCGACATCATCTTCAACCGTAGTCTCTTCATAGCGTGATATAGGCGCGATCGTGAATGTTCGGTCATTAACAGGAACATACTCATCGAAGTCCTCATCAAATTGCAATTCAACACTCCTGATTTTTAAGTCTTCCCCTTTATATTCGGACTTAATCAGACATTTTGGAAAGTCGACTTGCAACATCCTCTCAGCGTCAAGCTCTGCATCCGCAAAGGCATAAACGATGTTAGATATCTTTTGAAACCGTCCATCATAAAATGCCACTACTTCGTAACCGCCTCCAAACAGATTCGCAATCGACTCCGACTTATACTTGTTCTCAAATTCACTCTTTAAATGGCTTGCAAATTGATCGAGAGCCATGCAAGTGCCATGCACCACAATATTTTCTTCAAGAACATCAAACGCATGTGGTGGATAATCCTGATAATGCGCCTTTACATGACCCGCACCAGACCCACCAACCCAAAGCTCAAAATTTTCATTGCGATGCCCGCAATCCGCATAAACATTAGATATGTGAATTTCATCCTCTTCAACACTTAGGGCGATAATTCTGATCTTTTCACTATCAATGGTATCGTCGGCAAGTACTGCATTCGAAAAACGCTTCCCCGTCAATACGGGGTGCTCATCTACTAGCCTCTCAATAAGCCGTACAACCGCCTGAATCGATCGCACATCCCCGGCGAAAGCTATGGCGAAGTGATCGTTCACCACAAGAATTTTTTGACACAAACCAGCCACGGCGTGAGCACGCAACGCAGGGCTTCCGGCATCAGGCTTGAACGATGGGATCTGCGATGGACGCCCCCTCTTACTTGAGCTGGTAAGCAGAATGTCAGCCTGAAGGAAACCACCTTCCTTCAACTTGTAGCCCGAAATCATCGTCATGTGCAGATCCTTATGCGTGTGTGAATGACCAAGGTACAACGCCATCATAGTGACACCAAAGTCATTTCTGCGACTAAGAACTGCGAAATTGATCCGTCACCTAGGACACCGTTTGGGTGCGTACCATGGGCCGAAGCTGAGGTGTCTGCTGATGAGTGTCTACACATACCAGTATGAGATGGCGTTGTTGAACTCGGGGCTGGTGTAAGACGTAATCGGGTAATCCGGATTAGAGACCTTGGCACCTACCGGGGGTAGGATTGGGGATCTCTCTTGGGTTGGTTAGGGAGGGACAAGCGATAAAAAGGCTGGGGATATATCCTAGAGGGAGGTCAGTTGTGGCAGGAGAATGTCCTGTGCCTTGACAAGATTCCAGGGTATTTCGGTGCAAATGGCAAAACATGGAATTCGTCGAAGATCAGCAAGCCCACGCCATCGAGTGCCGGATCATCCTGCAGGCGGCGGGTGAGGATGCCTTCGGTGACCACTTCGATACGGGTGTTGGGGCCGACCTTGCTGTCCAGGCGGATGCGGTAGCCAACGGTCTCCCCGACCTTCTCCCCCAGTTCACTGGCCAACCGCTCGGCGGCGGCACGGGCGGCGAGCCGGCGGGGTTCAAGCATCAGGATGGTTTGCCCGGCCAGCCAGGTTTCATTCAACAGCGCC
>NZ_MIFU01000121.1:0-15334 GCF_001855215.1 Pseudomonas sp. 06C 126
GGCGCCAACGCCGGCCACGCCACCGAAGCCAACATGGACCGCCTCGACGGTGCCGGCGCCGCCGCTGCCATCGAAGCCCGCGCCGTGACCGCCAATGACTCCGCCGCCATCGTGCGGGCCAAGGCTGCCCTGGACAAACTCGACGTCGCCGAAGGCCTGGCCGAGCTCGAAGGCGCTTCCGCCCGTGTCGCTGTCGACGAAAAGCGCATGATCAACTGCCGCGCCGACCTCAACCAACTCGTGCCGTTCAAGTACGACTGGGCCTGGCAGAAGTACCTCGACGGCTGCGCCAACCACTGGATGCCGCAAGAGGTCAACATGACCGCCGACATCGCCCTGTGGAAAAACCCCGAAGGCCTGACCGACGACGAACGTCGCATCGTCATGCGCAACCTGGGCTTCTTCTCCACCGCCGATTCCCTGGTGGCCAACAACCTGGTGCTGGCCGTGTACCGCCTGATCACCAACCCGGAGTGCCGCCAGTACATCCTGCGCCAGGCCTTCGAAGAGGCGATCCACACCCACGCCTACCAGTACTGCATCGAATCGCTGGCCATGGATGAAGGCGAGATCTTCAACATGTACCACGAGATCCCATCGGTCGCTAAAAAAGCCGCCTGGGGCCTGAAGTACACCCGTTCGATCTCCGATCCGAAGTTCGAAACCGGCACCGTCGACACCGACAAGGAACTGCTGCGCAACCTGGTCGCCTACTATTGCGTGCTGGAAGGCATCTTCTTCTACTGCGGCTTCACCCAGATCCTGTCCATGGGCCGTCGCAACAAAATGACCGGCGTGGCCGAGCAGTTCCAGTACATCCTGCGCGATGAGTCGATGCACCTGAACTTCGGCATCGATGTGATCAACCAGATCAAAATCGAAAACCCACACCTGTGGGATACCGAGATGAAGGAAGAAGCGACCCAGATGATCCTGCAAGGGACCCAGCTGGAGATCGAATACGCACGCGACACCATGCCGCGCGGCGTGCTGGGCATGAACGCAGCGATGATGGAGGACTACCTCAAGTTCATCGCCAACCGTCGTCTGTCGCAGATCGGCTTGAAGGAAGAATACCCAGGCACCACCAACCCGTTCCCGTGGATGAGCGAGATCATGGACTTGAAGAAAGAGAAGAACTTCTTCGAGACCCGCGTGATCGAGTATCAGACTGGCGGGGCGTTGAGCTGGGATTGATCGGCGCATAGTCGCGACATGAAAAAGCCCTGGGGTCGCACCCAGGGCTTTTTTTATGGGGGCCGGTCAAGGCGCATCAACAGTGGGCGGTTTGCCATTTCTTGAAGTACATCACCTCAAGCACCTGGCCCGGAAGGGTTCGGATCCCATCTCCAATGCTGTAGCCTTGTGCCCCAATTGCCATCAGCGTTGTTACCGGTCGACTGATCGGGATGAATTCACCACAGGGTTTTACTCGAAAATCGATAGATTGATATCCGAGTAGACTCCTGCGGTCACAGCGTATGCATTCCAAAAAAATAGTAGATAGGACCGAGGCCACCCCGTGAACCCAGACATGCTAGAAGCCGGCCCAGTGGGCGCCAAGGTACTTTCAGTCTTCGACTTCGACGGCACCCTGACCCGCCACGACAGTTTTGTGCCGTTCCTCAAGTTTGCTTTCGGCAAGCAGGAATTCAACCGCAGGATGCTCAAGCTCGCACTGCCTGGCGTGCGCTTCCTGTTGCGCCAGATGAGCCGCGATGAGCTCAAGGCCCAGTTGATTCGCACCTTTATGACCGGTGTGGACAAGGCTTGGGTCCAGCAGAAAGCCGAGGAGTACTGCAAGGCCTCCTGGAACAAGCTGATGCGTCCTGCCGGCCTGCAGTCGGTGGCCGACGAGATTGGCTCCGGCGCCGAGGTGACGCTGTGCTCGGCGTCGCCGGCAATCGTGTTGCAGCCTTTTGCTGATCGGCTGGGGATCAAGCTGATCGGCACCGAGCTTGAGGTGGTCGATGGGGTGTTGAGTGGGCGCCTTACGGGCAACAACTGCCGCTGTGAGAACAAGGTGCTGCGCCTTGAGGCGATTTATGGCGACTTGGCTGAGTATCGGCTCAGGGCCTGGGGTGACACGCGCGGCGATCGCGAGTTGCTGGCAGCGGCGCAGGATGCCCATTGGCGGCATTTTCATTCGGCCAAGCGCCGTGGCAAGCCGAAGCTGAAAGCCCGGTAATCGCAGGCGCTCTCTTGTAGGGGTAGGCACGCCCCTACACAGTGGAGTGCCGATGGATGTTTGAAGTACCGCCGCGATCCCGCTATTAATAGCGCACCTTCCTACGGATCCGCCTGCGATGAAGTTCGACACAGCCTATTGCCTGAGCCTGGATGAAAAGCTGTCGATCTATGACGTGCGCGACCTGAATTTCGACGAAACCGCCGCCTTCGATTCCGACAAGGACAGCTTCCTGTGCCCCAACGATGACTGCCGTGCGGCGTTTGCGGCGGGCAATGTACTGGGCACGTTCAATGGCAAGAACGTCAACTACCTGCGCACCCCGCATTTCAAGAACCTGCCCAGCACCCGGCATATCGAGGGCTGCCGCTATGCCAGTCACAAAGCCACGGCAGGAGAAACCGAGGATGGGCGCGAGGAGAACTTCCCATCGGAGTTTGTCCTGACTCGGCGTCAGTACGAACGCAAGGTAGCTATCCAAGGCGCCACAGACGTTATCCCGCAGGCTCCGGCGAAAGAGCCCTCGAGAATCTCCAATACTTCCCACAGTGCCAGCGAAACCACCCCGGACAAGACCAGCGTCTTTGCACACCCGGTCGAATGCTACGTGTCCAACATCGATAATAAGGACAAGCTCAAGGGCATGCCGCTGAAGATCGCTGAGCAGACCGCGACCTATTGGGCGTTTTTCAAGAAAATCGAATACCTGCAGGACAACAAAGGCTTGATCTACTGGGGCCGGATCAAGGCGATCAAGGACTACACCAGCAGCTTTCGCATCGACTTCGAAAAGAAGGTGTGGCTCGACAAGAAGCCCTACTCCGTCAACGTGTACCTGAACAAGAAGCTGATCGAGAACTACCGCAAGCGCAAGGCGTTCCTGGAGCAGATCAAGGCCGCCGTAGACAGTGAGCGCCCCTTGTATTGCTTCTTTTATGGCGTGACGCCGGAGTTGAAACAGGTGCCGAGCAAGAAAAACCCCGAGCAGACATTCGGGGTGTTCAGTGCCAATATCCAGAACCTGGACCACCTGCTTATCCGCGAGGCACCGGGGCTGGAGGAGAAATGACCTGAAGCGCCCGCCAATCAAGGGCCGGCCACGGGGGAAGTGAACCAGTTGATGAACGGTCAAAACAACTGTACAAAAACACAGTATAGTTTGTCCTCCCCCGTCGGCATCCTGGAGAAACCCCATGTCCTCTCTGGCAGTGAGCACCACCGTAGATCAGCAAATCGTCCTTCATCAGTTCACCCCACGGCACAGTGTGCAAGCACGCGCTTTGCTGGGCTGGAGCCGGGAAGACCTGGCCCGGCACGCCGGGGTTGGGGTGGACGCCATACAACGCTTTGAAAGCCATCATGAGGTGGACGACGCCATCCGCATCGCCCTGGCGTTTCGCCTGGAGCACGAAGGCCTGGTGTTTTTCCCGGGTTTTGCGCCGGGGTGGGGCATGAGTGGACGCCGCTCCCAAGCGTCACAGGCTGGTGCCGAACCGGGCCGCCGCAGCCTTATTGCGCGGCTGCTGGGCGCGACATCGTCGAACACGCCGCATCCCAACAGCGCATAGGCTCACTGGCCACGCAGCAGGTTCACCTGCCGGGTATGTCGGCACGTGCCTGCATCGCCTGTTGATAAACCCGTATCAAGGCCGACAGTGATTCCCGTGCCCAGCGAGCACCGTAGAACCAGAGCACGACCTTGGTGCCATGCAGATCGTCGTGGAATATCTGGCACACGCCTGGGTATCCGGTTTTGCAGAAGCCATGGAAAGCCGGGCTTTGGCCATCGGACACCAGGGCGTCGAGGCGATGCTCGCTCACCCGCTCATCGATCTCGTTGCTGGACGCCAAGGTGAAATGTGCAGTGGAATCCGGTAGCAGCGCCAGCACTGGCACCACTTCAGCACCGGCGGCCCGTAACACCTCCAAAGCCTGGAGAAATACGCTGGAGTGCTCCACCATTTCACGTGCATTGTTGCGCAGGTATTCGTCGGCATAACCGATACGCCAATCGGCCAGGGCAGGAGCTGATTTCGCGGCATTGTTTTCCATGACGGGCGGGACTTCCACCATAACCGGGCCCACGGGATCGACGCCACTCAGGGCCAAGAGTGATAACGACGGATCACGCACGGTCTTCATCATCGGCCCCGGAATATCGAACCTGGGGCCCTGGACAACAGGCGTTGCCGCAGGCTGGAACTCAATGCCACCCCGAGGCGGCGCCTTATTGTCCGTCGTTCCAGCCGAGGGGTTCAGTGCACAAGGTGCTGTGTCCAGGATGTTGAGCATCGACGGTACTCCCCCAGAACAGGAAGCACCTGGCACCAAGATCTTCCTACATTTTTCCTCCATCAAGCCCACTCCCAGGAAATGACTTTCCCGAGATCATCGCATCCTTTTCCTGTCGGTTCTCAAGGCGGAAACACCTTGAAAGCCCTTTCACCGACAGCGCATTGCAAACCCCGTCAACTCACCAGCGGTTGCGCCGCCTGGGCCTCGACATCCAGCCACCAGGCATGGCCGCGCTCAGGTGCAGCCAGCATGAAAGCCTGCCCCATGGCTGGCGTGGTAATCGCAACATTACGCTCCCACGCCAGGGCCATGATGCGGTCAAACGGCTCATGCCAGGCATGGAATGCCAGATCAAAGGTGCCGTTGTGGATCGGCAGCAACCAACGCCCCTTCAGATCGATATGGGCCTGCAAGGTTTGTTCAGGCTGCATATGCACATGGGGCCAGTCGACGTTGTAGGCACCCGTCTCCATCAGCGTCAGGTCAAATGGCCCGTACTGCTCGCCAATACGCTTGAAGCCATCGAAATAACCGGTGTCGCCACTGAAAAAGATGCGCCGGGTACCCTCGATCATTACCCACGATGCCCAAAGTGTCTGGTTGCCATCAAACAGACCACGTCCGGAAAAGTGCTGGGCTGGGGTGGCGACAAAACGGATGCCCTCCACTTCAGTGGCCTGCCACCAATCCAGCTGCCGCACCTTGTCTTGCGCAACGCCCCATTTGATCAAGGTGTCGCCGACGCCCAGTGGTGCGAGAAAATAGCGGGTCTTGGCGGCCAGCTGCACGACGGCCTGGCGGTCCAGATGGTCGTAATGGTTGTGCGACAGGATCACCGCCTCAATCGGCGGCAGATCCTCAAGGCTGATGGGCGGCTGGTGAAAGCGCTTGGGCCCCGCCCAACTGAAAGGCGAAGCACGCTCGGCGAACACCGGATCGGTCAGCCAGAACTTGCCGCGCATTTTCAGCAGTACGGTGGAGTGCCCCAGGCGGTACACACTGTGATCCGGGGCACTGAGCAGTTGCTCGCGCGTCAGGCGCTGCACCGGAATCTCCCCCACTGGCCGCGTACTGCGAGGCTTGTGAAAAAGCATTTTCCAGAAAATCTTCAGGGTCTTGCCAAAGCCAGCTCGGTTGACCGGCGCATGATTGTTGAAGTGACCTTGCTGCTGCTCGGATGGTTTGAGCGCTGCCGAGGGGGTGTCGAGGCGGTTAGAAATCGTGGCCATTACAGAGTGACTCCGGTACGTTCTGCTGATGCAGACCAACAACTACACTGCACAGTGTAGTTTCAAGATTGCAACAAAACCCGGACCAAGTAAACTACCGAGTGTAATTTTCTTCCCAGAGCCGAAAAGCCCCATGACTGCACCTCAACGCCTCACCGACCGCAAACGCGAAGCCATCGTGGCAGCGGCCATCGCCGAGTTTCGCGACAACGGCTTCGAGGTAACTAGCATGGACAAAATCGCCGCCACCGCCGGCGTATCCAAGCGTACGGTGTACAACCACTTCCCCAGCAAAGAGGAGTTGTTCACCGAGATCCTGCATAAGCTGTGGGCCAGCAGCGTGGCGCAACTGGATGTCAATTACTGCAGCCAACAACCCCTGCGCGACCAATTGCGCGTATTGCTGCAAGCAAAGATGAAAATGATGTCGGACGCCAACTTCCTCGATCTGGCCCGGGTGGCGATTGCCGCGACCATCCATTCCCCGGAACGCGCACAGGACATCGTCAATCGCCTGAGCGAGCGCGAAGAGGGGTTCACTTTGTGGGTACGTGCCGCCCAGGAAGACGGGCGACTCAAACCCGCCGACCCGTGTTTTGCCGCCCATCAGGTGCAAAGCCTGCTCAAGGCGTTCGCCTTCTGGCCGCAAATCACCCTCGGCCAACCTACCCTGGACGCCGCCACCCAGGCCAACGTGATTGAATCGGCGATGGATCTGTTCCTGGCCGGCTACGAGATTGCTACCTGCCCCCGATAAGCCCCCGTGTCGCAATACGACGCAGCAGGTCGTTTTTGCCCTAATCCCTGTGGATCTCCACGCAAATGGCTTGGAAGGACACTGATTATTCCTGCGTAAATCAATGACAATATTCGCCTCTCATCTGGCGTAAATGGCCTTTGGTAAACGTACGCCGTCGCCCCTTAAAAAAAGAAAAACCTGACGCAGGGATCTATGGAAAACCTTCGAGGCAAAGGGCTGTCGTTTGCCCGGCGCATTTATCGGCCGCGCATTATCGGGCTGGGCATTGGCAGCCTGTGCGTGCTGGCTGCCCTGTACCCGCTGGCCATGCCCGGATGGATCTGGGCGTTGTGGCTGCTCAACGCATTTATCTGGCCGCACCTGGCGTACCAGTTATCGAGCCATTCGGCATTTCCCTACCAGGCCGAGCGCCGCAACCTGCTGTATGACTCACTGTCCGGTGGGTTCTGGGCCGCAGCTACGCAATTCACACCACTGACCGCAGTGACCATCCTCGCGATGATGACCATGCACAACGTCGCGGCGGGCGGCAAGCGGTTGATGGTCCAGGGCATGCTCGCGCAACTGGTGGGCGTGGCACTCGCCTGGCTGATATTCGGCCCTTCATTCAACCCCAACGTCGGCCTGATCCAGGTGTATGCGTGCCTGCCGATGTTGATCCTCTATCCCGTCGCCATCGGCATGGCCAGTTATCGTTTGGCCATCAAGCTGTCGGAACACAAGCGTGCCCTGAGCGCCTTGAGCCGTACCGACAGCCTCACCGGCCTGCTCAATCACGGCTCCTGGAAAGACCTGCTGCAACTGAAGTTCCACAAGTGCCAGCAGCAACAATCCCAGGCCACCATTGCGCTGATCGATATCGACCACTTCAAGCAGATCAACGACGCCTATGGCCATATCGTTGGTGACCGAGTGCTGCGACAACTGAGCAAGGAATTGCAGCGCAACGTGCGGGAAAATGACCTGGCGGGCCGCTACGGTGGCGACGAGTTCTGCGTGATCCTCCCGGACGTTGCGCTGGAACAGGCCAGCTATGTGATGGAGCGTCTGCGGGAAATGTTCAGCCGCTACCGCGACCCGCAGGTCCCGGAGCTGCGGGTCAGCCTGAGCATTGGCCTGGCGGCCTACCAGGTGCAATTTACCCAGGCCCATATGTGGCTCAACGCAGCGGACAAGGCGCTGTACGCCGCCAAGGGCACCGGGCGCAATCGGGTGACGGTGGCTGAATCCCTGGTGGCCCGTTCCGCCTGAATAGAACTTCCCTCGGGGGCCAAGACTCAGAGCTCTGATCTGTACTGTCTGCCGGTAGAAGGGAAGCCGGCAATGAGCACGTCTGCCGTGGGCCTGGGGCTACACGGTGAGCAAGCGCAACCATGGATACATTCTCGCACTGTGCATCACTGAGCCCGCGACCATGCTATTTACTGCCCATAAAAAAACCATCACTACCCTGCAAGAAACGATCAGCCAACAAGCCGGCCTGCTCGATGCTCTCGAGCGCTCCATGGCCGTGATCGAGTTCGATCTACAAGGCAGCGTTTTGCGCGCCAATGACAACTTCCTCAAGACCATGGGCTACCGCGCGGATCAAGTCGTCGGCCAACCCCATCGCCTGTTTTGCACCCAGGCGTTTGCCCGCAGCGCCGATTACGGCCAATTATGGACGCAACTGCGCAACGGCCAGTTCCAGTCGGGCACCTTCGAGCGCGTCGCCGCCGATGGCCACTCGGTGTGGCTGGAAGCCAGCTACAACCCGGTGCGCGACCAGGCCGGCCGAGTGGTGAAAGTCATCAAATATGCCCTGGACGTCAGCGCCAGGATGCAGGCCGAAAGCGAAGCCAATGCCAAGCTCGAGGCGATTGACCGGGCCATGGCGGTGATCGAGTTCAACCTCGACGGCACCATCATTACCGCCAACCAGAACTTCCTCCAGCGCCTGGGTTACAGCCTGTCGCAGATCCAGGGCAAACATCATCGCCTGTTCTGCAAACCGGAGCTGGCCAACAGCCAGGAATACAGCGATTTCTGGCGCCGGCTGAACCAGGGTGAGTTATTCAGCGGCCAGTTCGAGCGCATCACTCACACCGGCCAGACGCTGTGGCTGGAAGCCAACTACAACCCGGTCTACGACGCCAGCGGCCGCTTGTGCAAGATTGTGAAGTTCGCGTCCGACGTCACCGCCATGGTGGAAAAACACGCCGAAGATGCCCAGAGCGCCACCCAGGCCTATCACATCTCCCTGCAGACCCGGGAGATCGCCGAAAAAGGCGCCGAGGTGATTCAGCAGACCGCCAGCGGCATCCATGACATTGCCGCCGACATAGAAAGCTCATCCAGACTGATCGCCAAGTTGGGCGAGCGCTCGCAGCAGATCACCGCCATCGTCAACACCATTCGCGCGATTGCCGACCAGACCAACCTGCTGGCCTTGAATGCCGCCATTGAAGCCGCACGCGCAGGTGACCAGGGCCGCGGGTTTGCGGTGGTCGCCGATGAAGTCCGGCAACTGGCCGCCCGCACCAGCGGCTCCACGGCAGAGATTTCGAGCATGATCGAGATGATCCAGAGCGAAACCCGCCAGGCCATCGACAGCATGGACAGCACCCGCGACCGGGCTGCCCAAGGCGTGGACCTGGCCAACCAGGCCGGCACGGTGATCCTGCAGATTCGCGAAGGCACCAGTGATGCCGTGCGGGCAGTGAGTATGTTTGCCAATGACCGGGTCGGGTTGTAGAGACTGGCTTGCCGGCACCTACGAGGGGTGGCGCAAGTGCTGGCCCAGTTCATCGAACAACGTCACCACTGATCGCAGCGCCCGGCAGTCCGGGCGTGTGAGCAACCACAGGGCCGTATCATGCCCCGCGAGTGCTGGCCCCAGTGGCTGCAACCCATGGCCTTTCCCCAACAGAAAATCCGGCAGCGCCGCCACGCCCAGGCCGGCGCGTACCAACTCGGTCGCGGACAACATGCTGTTGCAGCGGTAACTGGGCCTGACGCCGGGCAAGTGCTGGCGACGCCAAGCCACGGTGGGGTGGTCGGGCAGGAAGTCATCCGGCGCGATCCAGGCCAGGCTGGCCAAGTCCTGAATGTCGTGCTGCTGCGCATAGCCGGGGCTGGCGCAGACGCGATAAGACACCGTCCCCAGGCACCGCCCCACCAAATGCTCCGCAGGAGTGCGGGTCAGGCGCAAGGCGATGTCGGCATCGCGCCGACTGAGGTTGGCAAAGTCGTTGGAAGTGCTCAGTTCCAGAGTCAGCGCCGGATAGCCCGGCATGAACCGGGCCAGGGCCGGCAGCAACAGGCCCTGCAACACCGAATCGGTGCAGGTCAGGCGCACTGTGCCGCTGATCACCTCGCCGCCCTGCTCCACCCCAACCCGCGCAGCTTCCAACGCCTGCTCGGCACGTTCGGCCTGCTGGGCGAGTGTGGTGGCCAGGCTGGTCGGCAGGTAACCGGCACGGCTCTTTTCGAACAGCGCCTGGCCCAGTGACGACTCCAGGCGCCGCACAGCCCGAAACACCGTGGACACATCCACCCGCAGCAAGGCCGCCGCCCGGGCCAGGGTGCCACCACGCACCAGGGCAAGGACCAGCGCCAGGTCGGGATAGTCGAGTTGATAGTGCGTGGCTGCATTGAGCATGTGGAGTAACGCCAATATTGATTGCGTGAGCGCCAATCTATAGTGCGCTCCAGGACTCGACAAGCCACTGGACGCCAGCCATGAACCCCACTGCCCTGCACCTCGCCCTGATTGGCGACTACGACCCGCAAGTGACCGCACACCAAGCCATCCCGATTGCGTTGCAACAGGCCAGCGCACAGCTGGGCCTGACGATCCATGCTCAGTGGCTGGCCACTGACACCCTCCTCGACGCCCAATCCCTGCAACCCTTCGACGGATTCTGGTGCGTACCTGCCAGCCCCTATCGCGATATCGACGGTGCCTTGCGGGCGATCCGTTTTGCCCGCGAACAGCGGCGTCCTTTCCTCGGCACATGCGGCGGTTTTCAACATGCCGTGCTGGAATATGCGCGCAATGTGCTGGGCTGGGCCGATGCCGAACATGGCGAACTGGCCCCCGATGCGCCCCGTGCGGTGATCGCCCCCTTGGCATGCGCCCTGGTCGAGACCATCGCCCCGTTACGCCTAATGGCATTCACACGGATTGCCGAAGCTTACGGCACTCTTGAAATTCAAGAGGCTTATCGTTGCCGCTATGGCGTCAATCACGACTTCGAACAGGCATTGCTGGAGGACAATCTGATTGGCAGCGCCCATGACTCCACAGGCGAGGTGCGGGCGATTGAACTGCTGGACCATCCGTTTTTTGTCGCCACGCTGTTCCAGCCAGAACGCGCGGCACTCAAGGGAGCCAACGTGCCGCTGGTCACGGCATGGCTCAGGGCCTGCCAGGAGCGCTCGGCATGATTGCCCAGACACCCGCCCCGCCCTATTACGCCGTGATCTTCACCTCCCTGCGCACCGACACCGATCCAGGCTACGCACAGGCCGCCGAACGCATGCTCGAACTGGCCCGCCAGCAACCGGGGTTTCTCGGTGTCGAGTCGGCCAGGGGCGAAGAGGGGTTGGGAATTACCGTGTCCTACTGGGCCAGCGAGGCCGCCATCCTGGCCTGGAAACAACACACCGAGCACCGCGAAGTGCGCGAGCAAGGTAGGGCCTCCTGGTACTCAGCCTTTCACACACGGGTATGCAAGGTGGAGCGGGCTTACGCCTTCAACGTCCTGTAGTTGCAGGGTTGAACTGGCGATCGGTGTCCCCCTGTGGGCGCTGGCTTGGCGGGGCGTTCTTGCTGGCGCCATCGCTGCAAGCCAGCGCCTACAAGGGGTGAGCGTGATCAACTGACCAGGCTGCGCACCGCGCTGATCTGCGGGATTTCAACCCGGCGCATGTACACCCGCAGCGGTTCGGTGATGTTGATCCGGTCGTCGATGTTCTGGTCAAGCAGCAGTTGGATGTGCTCGCGGGACAGGGTCATGGCCTGGTCGGCCGCGGGCTGCCAGACGAACTCGCTGGTGGGGATGATGCCGTCGTCGGCGACGTCCATGCCGAACGAGTCTTCGCTGAAACGTACGATGTACTGGCCGGTCTTGCGGTTCAGGCCGACAAAGCCATTGAGTTGGTCGGCGGCCTGGCAGATGAGTTCTGAAGTGATGCGCATGCTAAACCTCACTGAAAAATCCCACAGGGGAAGTGAACGATGGTTTACACGCGAGGCAGAAAAGTAAGGCAATACAGGTTTCCCTCTGGCGGGGAAGCTCGGACCAAGAGTACTGCATAGCACGGCACAAAAGCGCAGAAAAATAGCGCATGCGCACGTTAATGTCGGTTTGGTGATAGCGCGATTTGCATGCAATTGTTAAAAAGGAACCCTTCTTGAAGCTACCTCCACGAAAGGACCTCGCACATGCCTGCTACGTTTACCAAGAGTGCCCTGCTGCTCGCTCTGATGATGGGCCTTGGCCACGCACAGGCTGCAAGCCCCATCAGCCCGGTTGAACTGGCGACCAAGGACGGCATTCCCCACCCTGCCGTGATCGCCCACCGAGGTGCATCCTTCGATGCCCCGGAGTCCACGGCCGCCGCCTACAAGCTTGCCCGCGACCTGGGTGCCGACTACCTGGAACTGGATCTGCAACGCAGCAAGGACGGCGTCCTGTTCGCCTTGCATGACAACAATCTGCAACGTACCACCGACGTGGCCACCAAGTTCCCTGAGCGCAAAGACAGCCCGGCCAACGAGTTCACCTGGAAAGAACTGCAAACCCTGGATGCCGGCAGTTGGTTCAACGCCGCCTACCCGGATCGTGCGCGCCCGGGCTTTGTCGGTTTGAAAATCCTCAGCCTGGACGAAATCATCAAGATCGCCGAAGGCAACCCCCAGCACAAACCCGGCCTGTACATCGAAACCAAGGAGCCCAAGCAGTTTCCGGGGATCGAAGCCGATCTGAAAGACAAGCTGCTGGACAAGGGTTGGCTCAGTTCCGTGGGCTCCAAGCTGGGCAAGAGCAACACGGGCGTCGGCCAGGGCAAGGGCCGCGTGGTGCTGCAGACCTTCGAGACCGCCAGCCTCAAGGAACTGCAGAAAGAAATGCCCAACACCCCGAAAATCCTGCTGCTGTGGGTGGGTGAAGGCAGCATCGAGCCCAAGTCCAAGGTGACCTTCGCCGAATCCGGCGAGCCGACCAAGGCGGCCTACTATGCCAAGCAGGAACCCAAGGACGCTGCCGAATTCGAGAAGTGGGTCGATGAAGCCAAGAGCCTCGGGGCGATTGGCACCGGCCCGTCCGCACAGCTGACGAACCTCGGCGACCAGAGCTATTCGGACCTGGTCAAGCCCGAGATGAACCAGCTGACCCACGACAAAGGCCTGCTGGTGCACGTCTATACCGTCGATGAACCGGTGGATTTCGAGAAGGTCATGAGCGCCGGGGTCGATGGCATCTTTACCAACCGCGCCGCCGAACTGCTGAAGTTCTACAAGCGCTGGCCGTCGTCCAGCGTGCAGGACCTGCTGCAGGACAACGGTTACTGAGTGAACGAGTGGTCAGGGCAACTGTGGCTGGGCCGTGACTACGGCCTGATCCTCGGTGAGACGGGGCGCACTGCGCTCCACGCTCATTACGCCCATCAATTTATCCTGTCTTCGGGCAGCCCCGTCACCGTCAGCCTTGATGGGCACCTGCAAACGGCCTATCGCCTGTTCATCCCCTCTCGCCAGCCCCATGCCATCGTCCACGCCCCCGGCACTGTGTTGATGGCTTATGTGGAACCCGGGGCATTCGACCTCGATTCGTTGCAAAAAACCCTGGAGACGGCCGAGTTTTCCCCCGAACGCCTTGAGCAGTCTTTGCGCCAGCTGCCACGTCGCCAGGCTGACGATGAGCGGGTGCAGCGCGCACTGCACACCCTTGATCAACAGTTGAACGGCAAGGTCTCGGCGCAAGCGTTGGCAGAAGCGGCGCACCTGTCCTTGAGCCAGTTGGAGCGCCTGTTCGTCAGCCAACTCGGCGTGCCGGTGCGGCGCCTGGTGATGTGGCGACGCTTGCGCCTGGCCCTGGACCTGGCCCTGAACGGCCACACGTTGACACAAGCTGCCCATGGCGCGGGGTTTGCCGACTCGGCGCATTTTTCCCGGACCATGAAGCAACTGTTTGGCGTGACCGCCGGGGCCTCGTTACGCCATCTGCGGGTACACCTCCTCCCCCTGTAGGAGCGAGCTTGCTCGCGAAGAACTCGAGAGCACCGCATCAAACCAGACAGCTCACGCCTACATTTGGAGAGCGCTTGGGACAGGCGGTTCTTTACTCAACTGGGTCGCCGTAAAGGGGTCACGCAGTTGCCCAAGATAATCCACCGGGAAATCCGGACGGCTACCAATCCCCAAGTCGCCCTCGCCCATTCGATAGTCCTCGGTGTAAAACGCAGTCCCCAACAGCCAGTCCCACAGGTTGAAAAAAAACCGAAATTCACATCCCCCGCGCGCCCGTACTTCATGTGGTGAAAGCGATGCACCGGCGCCCAGGCAAACACCCAGCGCAGCGGCCCCAGGCGCATATCGACATTGGAGTGCTGCAACAGCAACTGCACCGCAATGGCCAGCGCCAGCAACATCGCTACCTCCACTGGAATGCCCAGCAGAATCAGCGGCAGCAAACCCGCCGTAGCCTCAAGCATCTGGTGCAAGGGGTGCTTCATCAAGCCATTGAACCCATAGAGCCGCTGCACGCTGTGGTGCACCGCGTGCAAACGCCAGAGTGCGGCGATGCGGTGACTGGCGTAGTGCATCAGCGTGATGCCCGCATCGGCAATCACGATGGCCAGCAGCAATTGCGCCCACAGTGACCAGGCGCGCGGCCAGGCGCCCTCGATCGCCAGCCAGGCCGTGAGCAGCGGCAATGCCAGCAACCCCAGGGCATTCAGGCTTTCATTGACCAATGCATGGAGGACATCCCGGCGTCGGTCGCCCAGCGGGCGGTTCCACTGAGGCTCGTAGGGCAAGCACAGCTCGGCAATGAACGACACGCCGATGGCCAGCGCAAACACCGCCAGCAACCACTGCGACGCGCCAACCGTGACCAACCAAAGCCCCCCACCTATAAACCCCACCCAGAACACGGGTGCATATAGCCAAGCCAGTATCTGTTTCATGTGTGCCTCCTGAAGTTGAGACACCAGCATGAAATTTCCCGGCGCGGGGCGATTGAACAAACAACGCAAACGTCCTACACAATTAAGGGTGAATTAAGTTGCGCGGGTTAATCTGATCCTACTTAAACAGCTCACCCCAAAGGACACCACCATGAAAAACCTGACCGCTCTGTTCGCCGCTGCTGCCCTGACCCTGACTGCTGGTTTGGCCCAGGCCGATGTTCGCCCGGACCAGATTCCAAGCCTGCTGCAATCGGGTGCCGTGATGCCATTTGAAAAACTGAATGCCGCCGCCCTGGCCCAACACGCCGGCGCGACCATCAACGACACTGAACTGGACAACGAAGCCGGTACCCTGGTCTACGAAGTGGACCTGACCGACACCACTGGCAAGAAATGGGACGTGAAGCTCGACGCCAAGACCGGCAAAGTACTGGAAAACAAGCAAGACACCTGAGTTACCCCAGCACTTCTGGTAACCGGTCCAGGACAAGCCCCCCCCGTGGCGAGGGGGCTCGTCCCCCGCTGGGCTGCGCAGCAGCCCCAAAACCTGCACCCTCGGTTTACATGACACTCATCGGTGGTCTTATCGGGGCTGCTGCGCAGCCCAGCGGGGGTGTAGAACCGTAGACATCCTTTACATCTGAAACCGGGGACATCGTTTACACATTTGAAGCTTGGATGCGGCTC
>NZ_MIFU01000122.1:0-15296 GCF_001855215.1 Pseudomonas sp. 06C 126
TCGCAGGCAAGCCAGCTCCCACATTTGATGGTGGTGTGGCACAAAACTCTATGCCCAACAAAGCCCCCCTGTGGGAGCGGGCTTGCCCGCGAAAGCGGTAGTTCAGTCACCATCTTTGGTCACAGGTACTTGAGCCACGCGATATCCCGCCGCCGGGCTTTGAGCCTGGCAAACCAGCGCACTGGCAGGTACAACGCCAGGGGCAGCAGCAACGCCACGAGCCACACCGATGCCACGTTGTCGAAGCCAAAATGCGTCCCCTGGTTAAGGCCAAACAACGCCACGCCCATCACATACAGCACTTTCAACACATACAAATGCAGCAGATAAAAGAACATCGGTGCCGCGCCGAACACTGCCAGGGTGCCGATCCAGCGACGTTGCCCGGCGCGTTCGAAGCCCAGCAGCAACAACAGCCCCACACCCAACGTCAGCGCGAGGAACAGCAGTGAAGGTGGGTATTTAGTGATGTTGAAGAAACTCATCAGCGTCTGTACCTGGCTGTGGTACATCTGCCATGGCGCCTCACCATAGCCATTGATCAGGCGCAACACCCCAAAGCCTACCAGCGCGCCAACGCCGGCCAGTAACAGATAACGCTGACGTCGCGCCGCCGCCATCGAGCCGCAAAACCACGGGCCGATGCCATAACCCAGGGCAATCACCCCGATCCACGGCAGTACCGGGTACGTTGTGCGTAAGCGCAGCGTGTCGCTCACTTCGATCCAGCTACGTTCATGCAAGATCGCCCAGGGAATGTGCAACGCCGAACCCACTGCGAAATGCACGCCGTCGAGCAGGTTATGCCCGCCAATGATCACCAGTGCCAGGCCGATCAGCAACGGGCGTGGCAACCACACCAGCGCGGCGAGGGCGATCATGCTCACGCCGATGGCCCAGATCACCTGCATATAGATGACGCTGGGAGGCAATTGGAAGGTCCAGGCGAAGTTCACCAGAGTAAATTCCAGCACCACCAGAAACAGCCCGCGCTTGAACAAAAACGCCGAGACGTCACCGCGGCCCTGGTATTTTTCGCCGTACAGAAACGCTGACAGGCCCGTGAGCAACACAAACACCGGCGCACACAAGTGGGCTAGGGTTCGGCTGATAAACAACGCCGGCTCCGTAGTGTCGATGTTCATCGGGTCGCTGACTTGCCGGTGCAGCAGAAACGTTTCGCGCACGTGATCAAGCAACATGAACAGGATCACCAGGCCGCGCAGGGCGTCGATGGAAAGCAGGCGTTGGCGTGAGTTGGCAGCGGGAACAGCGTCAGTCATGGTGCAAGGTCGCCGGTGGGAAGGAAAAAGGGTAGTTATCTTATAACATTGGAGGCCGTCGTGGCGTTCTGAGTCGGAATCGCCCCCTGCAAATGCTAGGGTAGGGCATAGACCTTGACGACCCCGGAGTCATTTATGAGCGCCCCGATTGATTTCAAAGCTGTCGTGCAATTCTGGATGGCGGCGGGCCCGGCACGCTGGTTCAAGAAAGATGCACAGTTCGATGCCGAGTTCGGCGCACGCTTCCATGAGGCCCATTTCCAGGCGGCCAGGGGTGAGCTGGAGCATTGGGTGAACGAACCCGAAGGCGCGCTGGCGTTGCTGATCCTGCTCGATCAATACCCGCGCAATACCTTCCGGGGCACCGCCCATATGTTTGCCACCGATCCACTGGCCAGGGTGTACGCCGCACGTATGATCGACGCGGGGATGGACCGGCTGATCGACCCGGCATTGCGCGCGTTCTGCTACTTGCCCTTCGAGCATTCAGAACAACCCGATGACCAGCAGCGTTCCCTGGCATTGAACAAACAACTCGATGCCAATACCTACCACTGGGCCAAGGAACATGCCGACATCATCGAGCGATTCGGCCGGTTCCCCCATCGCAATGCAGCGTTGGGTCGGGTGACGACTGAGGAAGAGGAGGCGTTTCTTCAGGGCGGTGGGTTTTCCGGATAGGGTGTAGGAACCGGTCGTATTCCGCCGAGGAATGCCCCCATAAAAAAGCTGCATTGTATTTGTCGCCGCACATCTCGTAGCGTGGCTGTCCACCCAAGGAGATGCCGCCGTGACGAACCTGCCGATACGCTTGTATGTCGATGCCCAGTTCACTAGCCCGTATGCGATGTCGGTGTTTGTGACCCTGCAGGAAAAAGGCTTGCCGTTCGAGGTGCACACCCTCGACCTTGATGCGCTGGAGCAGCAGGCCCCGGCGTTTGCCGGGTTGTCTGTGACCCAGCGCGTGCCGACCCTGGAGCAGGGCGGGTTTGCCTTGTCCGAATCGTCGGCAATTACCGAGTACCTGGACGAGGTGTTCCCCCAGGTGCCGGTTTACCCCACGGAGCCACGTCAACGCGCGCGGGCGCGGCAGATCCAGGCGTGGTTGCGCAGTGACTTGCTGCCGATCCGCCAGGAGCGCTCCACGCTGGTGGTGTTTTGCGGGATCAAGTACGGCCCGTTATCCACCCAGGCCCAGGTGGCGGCTGACAAGCTGATTGCGGCTGCGCAGCACTGGCTGGCCGCCGGGGATGACTATCTGTTTGGCCAATGGTCGATTGCCGATGTGGACCTGGCCGTGATGCTCAACCGGCTGATCCTCAACGGCGATCCAGTGCCCGCGCCGTTGGTGGCGTACGCCCAGCGTCAGTGGCAGCGCCCTTCGGTGCAGGCGTGGGTCAATCAGGCACGCCCGGCGCTGTAGTGCCCAGCGGCCATTCCTGCGCGACACGGCGGTCGAGGTCTTCCCAGTCTTCCATGCCCAGCACCCGGGTGGTGTTCAAACCGCGCAGATAGCCGCGCAGTTGCTGGGCGGCGGCGCAGGCCTGAAGGGTATCAACGGCGGGGGCCTGGAGGACGGTTTCGTACTCCACCAAATAGTCGGCAACGCGCTCGCGAAACTCCGGCAGGACAGCGTTGCGGATGCGATCAAAAGTCTTCTGATGGGGCTTCATGGACAGGTCCTTCTTATAGATTTTGTTGTATGTACGCCGGCTCCTACAGGGGATGGCGTCAGTCAGGCATGGCTTCGCCGCTGAATGCATGCACCGCCGCTACCAACCCCTTGGCAGCCAGGGCCACCAGTTCACCGCCTTTTTCTGGTGTTGCCAGAGCCGGGTCGGAACCCATGCGCCCATCCGGGTGGCGGGCGCGAAAGTCCTGGGCCTCGCGGATCGGGCCGGCGGGGGCAATTCGGGGCGAGTAGTCTGCCGTCTTGATCGAGTCCGGGTAGGCCCACTGGGTAATCGCGATTTCCGAAGGCGTGGCATGGGTGCCATGTCCGGTCGGGAACTGCGCGCGTGCCAGTTCGCCAACGCCTTCCAAGTCCCACCAGTTGCACAGTTTCAAGGCGAAGCCGGCGGGGCGGCGGGCGAAGCTGGCCTCGGCGTATAGCTCGGAAAAGGCGGCTTCGATGGTGGCGATATTGCCGCCATGGCCATTGAGAAACAGGATTTTCTCGAAGCCATGGGCCGCCAGGGAGCGGGTCCAGTCGCCAATGGCGGCGATAAACGTCGACGGCCGCAGGGAGATGGTGCCGGGGAACCCGAGGTGATGCTGGGCCATGCCGATATTGAATGTCGGGCCGATCAGGATATCGGCGTCTTTTTGCGCTTGATGGGCAATGATTTCCGGGCACATCCAATCGGTGCCCAGCAGGCCCGTGGGGCCATGTTGTTCGTTGGAACCGATGGGGATCACCACGGTGCGGCTGCGGTCGAGAAATTGGCCAATCTCGATCCACGTTGACTGGTGCAAAAGCATTTCAGGTCCTCTCTCTGGTCAGGCTCGGCCTTCCAGATACTACCTCAACCGGCGCTGGCGATCTGGCGCGGTTTGCAATTGAGGTAGGCCGAGGACTTGAGCCAGCGCTGGTCGGGGTACCAGGAGAACATGAACTGCCCATCCTTGAGCTTGTCCACCACCTGGCGCGCCACTTGCGGGCGCACGGCGGGGCAGCCCTGGCTGCGGCCGATACGGCCTTCACGCTTGCTCCACAACGGGCTGACATAGTCGGCGGCATGGATCACGATGGCGCGGTCGCGGGCCAGGTCATTGAAGCCCGGCTCCAGGCCGTCCATGCGCAGCGAGTAGCCGTGGGCGCCTTGGTAGCTTTCCTGGGTGCGGAACAGGCCAAGGCTGGATTGATGGCTGCCTTCACTGTTGGAGAATTGGGTGGCGAAGTTTTCCCCGGATTTTTGCCCGTGGGCCACCAGGTCGCGCAGTACCAGCTTTTTTTGGCGCAGATCGAAAATCCACAGGCGACGGGCGGTCGAAGGTTGCGAATAGTCGATCACTGCCAGGCGTTCGGAGCGTTCCTGGCCATTATTGACGGCACACTGCATGGCGCTGAGGGCGCTTTTGAGGACTGCGGGATTGAGTTCTGGAGCCGAGCGCGCCAGGCTGCTATACAAGGTATGAGGTTTGGCATTCTCTGCGAAGGCACCCGTACAAAACGCGGCCAGGGCGGCGGCGATCAGGCCGAGTCGGCAGTCAATATTCAGCATTTATCGAGCATCTCCGCCGTAGATTGGAGCTAAGCCATTGTTCAAAAAAACTGCATGTTACTTGAGCCTTTGCTTGCTCGTAGCACCATTGGTCGCCACGGCCGATGAAGCGCTGCTCGAGCCGTCAAACCCAGTACAGCTGGCACTTGGGCAGTTGTCGAGCGTCTGCCCCGGTTTAGCCACTCAGTTGGATACGCCAGCCGAGCTGCGGCTACAGGCTTTTTACCAACAACAAGGCAATACGCCCCTCTGGAGGGTGGAGGGTCGCCGGCAGGCCTTGCAGGAGCAGTTACTGTTGCTGGCCGACGACGGCCTTGACCCGGCGCATTATCGGCTGCCCGACGCGACAAGCACTGGCAATGTGCTTTGTACCGACTTCGAAACCACCCAGCACTATCTGCAAGCCCTGCATGACTTGCATTACGGCCGTTTGCAGCAGGCCCATTACGAGCCGCTGTGGCATTCCCAGCCGCCGAGCGAGGACCCGGCCCTTGCCGTGCTGGCACTGGCCAGCGCCGGGCTTGCCGACATGCCCGCGGCGTTTGACCAGGCCAGGCCCAGCGCCCAGTTGTACCGCAGCCTGCGCGCAGCCTACGCCACCCAGCGCCTGCAACCCTTGGCGCAATGGGGCGTGATTGCAGACGGCCCGTTGTTGCGCCCTGGCCGGGACGACCCACGGGTGCCGGCGTTGGCCACACGTCTGGTCGGTGGCGGCTACCTGGCGAGCGTGCCCAAGGGCAATCAATACACCAATGAGTTGGTCGAGGGAGTGAAGCGCTTCCAGGCCAGCCATTCGCTGCAAGCCGATGGGGTGATCGGCCCGGGGACGGTGGCCGAGCTCAACGTCAGCCCGGCGGTGCGGCGCGAGCAACTGCGGGTCAATCTCGAACGCTTCCGCTGGTTGGCCCAGGACCTGGAGCCAGACGGCATTCTGGTCAACGTCGCGGCTGCGCAGTTGAGCGTCTACCAGGGCGGCGTCCCCGTGTGGCAGACGCGCTTGCAGGTGGGCCGCGCCGAACGGCAAACGCCGCTGCTTAAATCGCGCATCACGCGGTTGACCCTCAACCCGACCTGGACGATCCCGCCGACCATCATGCGCGAGGACAAGCTGCCAGCCATTCGCCTGAACCCGGAGTACTTGCGCCAGCAGAACCTCAAGGTGCTCGACAGTGAAGGTCGCGCACTCTCGCCCGAAGAAGTGGACTGGTCGCACCCCGGCAATATCCTCCTGCGCCAGGACGCCGGCCCGCGTAACCCGCTGGGCAAGATTGTCATGCGGTTCCCCAACCCGTTCTCCGTGTACCTGCACGATACCCCCAGCCAGCCGTTGTTCAGCAAGGGGCCACGGGCGTTCAGCTCGGGGTGTGTGCGGGTGGAACAGCCGATGTTGCTGCGTGATTTGCTGGTGAACCCGGCCGAAAAGGCGCGTACCGAGGAGTTGCTGGCCACCGGGGTGACCCATGAGTTCCGCCTGGCCACGCCGGTGCCCGTATTGCTGGGCTACTGGACAGTGCAAGTGGATAGCCAGGGTGCGTTGCTGTACGCGCCGGATATCTATAGCCGCGATGGGGTGTTGTTGAAGGCGCTGGGTGCGGTCCTGTAGGCGCTCCCACCTAAAAGCCACCGGGTATCTGCGCAATATGAGACCCGGTTGGCATCCTTGAGAAAATAACCATCAGGTATTTCTCAATTGCTCAAGAAACTGGCCAGGCCTGCCGACGTGATGGGTACATACCCAGGAGCGTTCACTATGAGCAGTCAAGGTTTGGCAGTTGGTATCAGCCTGTTTTTCGCGCTCGTCAGCGGCAGTGGCCAAGCAGCAACCACCGTGGCCCAAGGTGTCATCCAGTTTCATGGCAGCATCGTCGAGGCAACGTGCGCGGCGGGCAGCGGGTCTGGGGCGACGCTTGCACTGAGCGGTTGCCCGACGTTTGCACCCGGGGGCAACATCAGCGCCTATGGCGTCAAGCCGGTATCTACGGTCAGCGCGCTGGACCACACCGCGGTCAAGGTCAAGCTGGTGACCGAAACCACAGGGGATGGGCGTTACTTCGATCGGCGCTACAGTTTGAACGATGGGGCGGGTAAACCGTTGCGCTCAGGGGCTTACCTGGTAACGCTGAGTTACCCCTGAACCCCTTTACTCCAGGCTGTAAAGATCAAAGGTGGGGGCTGTCGCGTTGGTCTGGAAACAGACGGTAAACGTAGTGCCGCTGCCCACCTGAGAGCTTGCCACCACATCCCCGCCATGGGCCTTGGCAATTTCCCGCACGATAAACAGCCCCAGCCCGACACTGCGCACATCGGTGTGCTGATCGGTGCCTCGGGTCATGGGCTCAAACAGCACGCTCATCAACGCATCGGCAATCACCGGCCCATGGTTATGCACCGAGAGGCTGGCCCCGTCGTCGCCCAAGCGTGAGGTTATGGTGATGGGGTGTTGCAGGTCGCCGTAGGCCACGCTATTGGCCACCAGGTTGCCGATGATTTGCTGCAGGCGGTCGCCATCCAGGCAAGTATCGGCAGCGCCCACGGTGTGATGCACCAGGGTGGCGCGGGGAAAGGCCACCCGCAGCTCGTCCACGGCGCGCCGGGTTACGTCATGCAGGTCCAGCGCAGCGGGGGTGACAGCGATGCCCACGCCGACCCGTGCCTGGGTGAAGTCCAGCAGGTCGGCGATCATCCGTTGGGCGCGCTCCGATGACTGACCGATATGGCCAATCAATTGGGTTTCCTTGGCGGTGCGCTCGCCACGGGCGAGGAAATCGGAGGCCATCTTGATCGCGGTCAGCGGGTTTTTCAGGTCGTGACTGACGATGGCGACCATTTGCTCGGCAAACAGCGCCCGGCGCTTTGCCTTGATATAGGCCTCGTTGAGTTCGGCTTGGGCTTGCTGGAGTGCGGTCTCGGCGGCGGTTTTTTCCAGCAGCAGGGCTTCGGCCAACTTGCGTGCGTTGAGCAGCTCGCGTTCGTACTTGTCGCGGTCGGTGGTGCCGAACAGTGCCAGTTCGTGCCGCACGCCGTCGGGGTGGTCGCGCTTGATGGCATTGAGCAGGACGGTCACGGTGTGGCCGTCACGATGGCGCAGGTCGAGCTTGACCTCGGTGACACGGCCCTGTACCTGCATCAACGGGGCAAGATGGGTCTGATGAAAAATGCGCCCGCCCATGGTCAGCAGGTCCTGGAAACGTCGCCCGTGCAGTTCGTCCGCCGTCATGCCCACCCAGTCACTGAAACACTGGTTTACCCGCAGGAGCGTGCCGTCTTCGGCGCTGACGGCCAGCGCACAGGCCGCGCCGTCGAACAGCGCCAGGGGATCGGGCAATGTGTCACTGGTCATGGGCAGCGGTCCATGGCATCAGGAAGCTATCCATCGCGGCCGCGCAGGCCGCTGCTGCGCTCATATGCGGGCAATGGCCCACATTGTCGATCAGGCAATAGCGGCTGTGGGGCAACACCCGGTGCAGGTACTCGCCCACGCAGACCGGGGCGATCAGGTCATCGGTCGATTGCAGGATCAGTGTGGGGGTGGTGAGGCCACCGATATCGGCGCGGTTATCCGACAAGAACGTCACCCGCGCAAACTGCTTGGCGATCTCGGGCTCGGTGCGGCAGAAGCTGTTGGTCAGTTCTTCACTGAGGGCCGGTTGCCCTGGCGCGCCCATGATCACCGGAGCCATGGTGCTGGACCAACCCAGGTAGTTGCTGTCGAGGGTGTCGAGCAGCGACTGGATATCTTCGGGCTTGAACCCACCCACGTAGTCGTCGGCATCGATATAGCAGGGGGAAGGGCCAATCATCACATGGGCGGCGATGCGCCCGGGGGCGGCGCGGTCGGCGAGGGTGCCGATCATGGCGCTGACCGAATGGCCTACGAGGATCACCGGGCCGCTGGCAAACCCATCGATGATCTCATTCAGGTCCGCGGCGTACCCATCCAGGGTGGCGTATTTTGCCTTGTCGTAGGCCGCCGGGTCAGACAGGCCGGCCCCTACCAGGTCATATAGCACCACGCGAAAGCGTTCGACGAAATGGGGCAGCAGGTAATTCCACATGGCCTGGTTACAGCCAAAACCATGGGAAAACACCAGTGTCGAGGAACCATTGCCCACTACGTTGACGTTGTTGCGATGTCGAAGGTCCATGGGCGCGCTCGTAGTGGCGTGTTGCTATGAGGTTTTGCCGTCAGTTTAGAGAGTCATCCGCATGGGGTCACTAGATATAGCGTTGATAGGGTAAAGTCGGCGCTTTCAGGACGAAACGTCAGGTACCCAGTATGGCGCGGTTTTTACGGCAATCGGCCTTGGGCCTGCTGGTCATGGTGTTGGCTGCGCTGGCTTTGGCGCAAACGGCGCCGCCGCCATGGGCGAGCGTGGCGCTGAACCAGCGGGTGATCGACCTGACCCACACCCTGGACAGCTCGACCCAGCAGCGCCTGACCGACCAGCTTGCGGACCTCGAACAGCGCAAGGGCGCGCAGATCGCCGTGATGTTGCTGCCGACTACGGCGGACGCCGATCTTGAAACGTTCACCACCGAGCTGTTCCGCGCCTGGAAACTGGGGCGCAAGGGCATCGACGACGGTATTTTGCTGCTGGTGATCAAAGACGACCGCAAGGTGCGGATCGAAGTCGGATATGGCCTGGAAGGGCTGGTCACAGACCTGTTGAGCCACCGGATTATCGAGGAACAAATGACCCCGGCGTTTCGCCAGGGCGATTACGCCGCCGGTGTGCAACACGCCGTGGATGCCCTGAGCGTGTTGGTCGAGGGCGGCGACCTGCCCGCAGTGGACGAGACCCGGGAGACGGTGGATGAGGCCGCAGTGTTGCTGGCCCTGATCCTCGGCGCCGTCGGCGGGGTGTTGCTGGCCTCGGGCAAGCTGCATTGGCGACGCGGCCTGATCGGCGCCCTGGCAGTGACCGTGCTGCTGACGGCGCTGGCCGCGATCAATGGCAAGTCCTGGCCGATCTATATCGTGGCGCTGCCGTTTTGCATGTCGATCAGCGCGGCCATATTCGGCGCGTTGTGGCAGGCCAAGGTGGTGTTTTATTGCGTATTGGCGCTGATGGCCTACAGCATCGGCCTGGGGCTGGTGGATCACTACCTGACCGAAGTGTCCTTTATGAACTGGCTGGGCTGGCCGATGGCTGTGCTGGTGGTGCTGGGCCTGTACTTGATCCTGTTCGCGGTGATGAAGGCCGCCTGGAAAAACAGCCGGGTGGGGTTTTGCCTACAGTCGGTGGTGGTGCTGGGGGTGTATGGCGCGGCCGGGTATCTGCTGGAGATGGGGCTTGATGGCTGGTTGTTCGCCTTGCCCATCAGTTCGTTTGCGGCGCTGTTCATCTATGGCCAGGGGACGGGCGGGTCGAGCGGCGGTTCCAGCGACCGCTCAAGTTCCAGTTCCAGTTCCAGCTCAAGTTCCGGTGGTGGGTTTTCCGGTGGCGGCGGCTCCAGCGGTGGCGGCGGGGCTTCGGGGAGTTGGTGAAGCCCGTTGCGGTTTCAGAGCGTCATCACCATTTCATGCCAAGCCATCCCACCGTGATCTGACGCCGAGGGCTGCACATACTGGTAGCCCATGCGTGCGTACAGCGGCACATGCTGTTCCTTGCACATCAGGTGGATGGTCTGTTTGCCCATCCCGCGCATGCGCTGCACAAAGGCCGTCATCAATTGCGTGGCGTAGCCCTTGCCCTGGTGCGCAGGGTCCACCACTACCGACATGATCACTACATTTGGCGCATCTGCTGCGTGCCCTACCAATTCCTTGAAGGCTTCATCCGACATCACCACGTCATGGGCGCAACCGCCGTTGATAAAGCCCACCACCTGACCGTCCACTTCCAGGATCAGGAAACCTTGCGGGTACAAGGCGATGCGCGTGGTGATCTTCTCCAGGGTTGCGGCTTCATCACCTTCGTAGGCGCTGATTTCGATCTCATAGCAGCGAGCGGCATCTGCCGGGATGGCGTTGCGTAGTGTGAGGGCGGGCATGGCGGTTCCTGGGCGGTTGAGCGAGGGGCAGCATGATAGCGGGGTGGGGCCGCTGACGAAAATCCCACAAACAAAACCCACCCCTGTAGGAGCCAGTTCAAGCCGGCTCCTACAGGGGCGTTTAAGTGCGGTGTTTTTCCATGCGGATGTCGCCCTTCGGCAACTGCTCGACCACCCTCCAACCCAGTCGCTGGTAAAACCCATTGGCCCGGCTTGCTTCGGCGGTTTCCAGCCAGATTTGTTGATGGTGCTGGAACAACAGGGCTTCGGCCTGTGCCATCAGCCGGCGGCCCAGCCCGTGCCCTTCAAATTCGGGGCGGATGAACGCGGCAAATACGCAGCCGTCCTCCACATCAGCCATGGAGAAACCGGCCGCCACGCCATCCACTTCGGCGACCCATACGCAGGGCGCTTGTTGCAGGGCGTGCAGGATGGCATCAGGGGTGATGCCCATTTCCGTCAACTGCTCATGGGACAGGTGGTTTTCCCTGACGCTGGTACGAATGTCGAAAATGGCGTTGATGTCTGCCGGGGTGGCAACTCTGATGTGGGGGGGCATGCTGTCCTCGCTGTCGTCCATGAGTTTGCTGTCTTTTGTGATATTTGCCATCGCCGATTGTAGGAACCGGCTCCTACAAGGGCGAGGTGTATTTGACGGCTGCCGCTGCCCGCGATGGCACGTTAAGGCTTCTCAGCAACCCGGACACATGGATGCGCACGGTAAACGGCGAAATATCCAGGGCCTTGGCGATTTCCTTGTTGGTCTTGCCTTGAGCGATCAGCCGCAACACTTCCTGCTGGCGCGCAGTCAGGGTGTTGGTGTCCAGGGGCAACAGCCCCGAAGGTGCGAACTTGACCAGCACCTCGCCCTGGCGGATGGCGAGCAGGGCCTGGCCGATCTCTTCGGGGGCGATGTTCTTCCCGATAAAGCCATCGGCCCCCATCGCCATCACCTGTTCGATCAACAGCGGGTCATCGACCATCGACACCACGATCAACGTGGTGCGCCGCAGTTGCTGGCGCAGTTCGCCCAACTGGCTGATGCAGGTCAGGCCGGGGAAGCGCAGGTCGAGGATCAGCGTGTCGACGTCGCTGCCGCTCTTGAGCATGTGCAGCACCGTGTCCAGGTCGCCGGCCTGTTCTACACAGGCCTCGGGCAGCAGGCGTTGCACCGTGCGCAGCATGCCTTCGCGAAACATTGGATGATCGTCGGCGATGATGATGCGGCATGTCATGGGGTGCTCCTCCCTGGGGCCAGGTCGTCCTGTGGCGTGGTACTTTAACACTCTGCTCGGCGTCTGCCTGCCGGGCGCGCCGATATGACGATGACCGTACAAGGACGTTGCCCATGAAGTTCGTGAAAGACGCCGAACTGGATCAAGCCAACCTGCGTATTGTGGTAGCCGCCTGCGCCATGGTGTACATCGGCCTGCTGGGTTTTTTGCCGGGGCAATCGGTGGCGCATTATGTGCCGGTGATGATCTATATCGGCCTGTTCCTGCTGGCCTCGATTGTGCTGCGCCAGGTGATCGCGCGCTGGCCCGGGCATTACCCGGCGCGGCGGATTTTCGGGATGATCCACGACTACACCGGCACCTCGTTCGGCCTGGTGATCGGCGGTGAGGCGGCGTTGCCGCTGTATGCGGTGATGGTCTGGGTCAACCTGGGCAACGGCATGCGCTATGGCTCGCGCTACCTGGCGATTGCCACGGGCCTGGCGTTGCTGGCGCTGCTGATCGTGTATTGGCTGACACCGTTGTGGCAGGCGCAACCCTTTATGGTGCTGATGCTGATGATCACCAGTACGGTGATCCCGGTCTACGCCCACCTGCTGCTGGAGCGCACGCGCAAGGCGTCCGAAGAAGCCATCGCCGCCAACCTGGAAAAGTCGCGCTTCCTGGCCCAGGCCAGCCATGATTTGCGCCAACCCATTCACTCCATCGGCCTGTTCACCGCGTGCCTGCGTGAAGCACGGCTGGGCGATGAAGAACGGCGGCTGGTGGATAATATCGACCGTTCGCTGCTTAACGTCTCGCAATTGTTCCGCTCCATTCTCGATCTCTACACCCTGGACAATGGCCGCTTGCTCCCCAAGTACCAGGTTGTTCATCTGGGCGAGTGGTTGGCCGAGTTGCTACGCCAGAACGCCGAAGCCGCCCGTTGGGCCGGCGTAGAACTGCGCCTGCGCCCTTGCGCCCATTGGGTGCGGGTTGATCCGGCATTGTTGGCCACCATGGTGCAGAACGTGCTCTCCAATTGCTTCAAGTACGGCGGCCAGCGCCCGGTGCTGGTCGGCGTGCGCCGGCGCGGCGGCGGGCTGATGGTGGAGATTCACGACCAGGGGCGGGGGATTGCGCAGGAGCATCTGCCCCGGGTGTTCGAGGAGTTCTACCGCGTCCGCCACCTGCGCGACAAAGACGTTGAAGGCGTCGGCCTGGGTTTGTCCATCGTCAAGCGCCTGGGGCTGTTGATGGATATGGACGTAGGGCTGCGCTCACGGGTGGGCCGTGGCACCTCGGTCAGCCTGCGCGGCCTGCCCCTGGCGACCGCGCCCCAGCAACCCGTGGTGCGCGACGATGCACGCCAGGCGGGGCTGCTGACCGGTTTGAAAGTGTGCCTGGTGGAAGATGACCACAACGTGCTGCTGGCCACCCAGGCATTGCTGGAGCGGTGGGGCTGCGAGGTGCAGGCGGAGTCGAGCGGGCATAACCTGGTCAGCGATTGCGACATCATCGTCGCCGACTATGACCTGGGCAACCACGCCACCGGTATCGAGTGCATCGACCAGCTGCGCGCACAGCGCGGCGTGGCGGTGCCGGCGCTGATTCTGACCGGGCATGATGTGGAGAGGATCCAGGCAGCCCTGCACGACCGGCAAATCGCCATTTTGTCCAAGCCAGTGCGCCCCGCTGAACTACGGGGCACCCTGCGCGAGCTCAGCCAGGGGCCGGTTACTGGTTAAATGGCGTCAACCCGTTACCCCGGGCGCCCTTGGGTTGGCAGTAGGCAGCGGGTTTCATCATGCCGAAGCTGGCCACCGCAAACATCCCGCCGCTGGCACCGCTGGGCACCGAGCAGTTGTAGTCACCGGAAGCGGTGCTGGCGATGTAATAGGTGGTCATGGAGTCACTGCGTACATTGGAAACACGCTTGACCGGCTCACCCAGATTGGTTTCCGAGAGCGTCTTGAGATGGTCTTCGGTGGGTTTGATATTGCTGCAACCGGCAACGCCGATCAGCAGGGCGCCCAGCAGGGCAAGGCGGGTAACAGGGGAGTGCAGTTTCATGGCGCTTCTTCCTTGGGGTTGTTTTGGTTTTTTACACGCACAACGATCCCTTGCACGGCGAGTTCGACGTGCTGACGGGGAGCATTGGGTTGCCGGCGAATATAGCGCCGGGCGCCTGCGGGGTCGATTAGCACAAGTGTGCTAATGGCACCTTGAGGTCACGGTAAACAGGGTTAATTCAGGGAGATTCGAATGCTACAAATCAGACGCGCCACCGACGACGACGGCCCCATCGCCTTCGAGATCCGCCTGCAAGCGATCCGCAGCCAATGCATCGGTGCCTACACCGCTGAGCAGATGCTGACCTGGACCCGTGGCGCGGCCGAGGACGGCTATACCGCGCTGATGGCCAAGCCGTTCTACCTGGGGTGCGTCGAGGGTGAGCCGGTCGCCACCGGCATGCTCGACCCGGGCCATCGGGAAGTCGGCGCGCTGTTTGTACGGCCCGGTTTTATCGGGCGCGGGATTGGCGGGCAGATGCTGGAGCACCTGGAGCAAGTGGCGTTGGCGTTGGGGATTGAGGAGGTGGTGCTGGATGCGACGCTAAATGCCGCTGATTTCTACCGCAGCCGTGGTTATGAAGGCAGCGAGCAGTCCATCTATCATTCGCCTACGGGGCTGGACCTGGCGTGTATCCCGATGGTCAAGCGCCTGTCTGTTTGAACGCCGCACGCAGGCGTTCGATCACGGTCGGCACCGAAAGCCCGGCAGTGGCGGGGGGCGTCGGGTTCTCACCGAATTCGCGCCAGATAAACAGCGTGAGTTCGGCCCCATCCGTCAACGCCTGCGTGTTGCTGCCGGCGCCAAAATCTTGCAGTACCCGGTAGCGCTCATCCTGCCAGAACAGCGTTTCGACCCAGTCATAGACCGGGATCAAATGAAAGTGCAACGGGAAACCGGGCATATGCCCAAAGCGGCTGATGTACAGCCACTTGGGCTGGAGCTGTACTTCCATCACCCGCTGGATTTTCGCCAGTAGGCCACCCATTTCCGCCAGAGCCGCTTCCGGCAGATCAGCCAGTGAGTTGATCGGCATCTTGGCCCCTAGCATCAAATAACCGGGCAGGGCCGAGGCCAAGTGATGATTGAGCAGCCAGTGTTCGGTTTCGTGGAGGACATGGGACGGAGCAATGCGCATGGTCGGGCACCTGGTGGGTCGCGCCGGCAGGATACCAAAGGCAACTCCCTGTATCCCAGGAATGGGCGCGATCTGTGTCTTTCGACGGGCAGGTCTTGTGGGTACCGTTATGCCCTTTGCTCTAGCACTGAGGCGCAGCTGCCCTGCCATTGTTGATAGGTGGTATGGCCACAATTCCCAGCTTCGCTGATATCCCCTGTGGGAGCGGCGGTGCGACGATTCGACTTGCCCGCGAAAGCGGTGGTTCAGTCACTTCTTGGCTGGCAGGTGTACCGCTATCGCAGCATAGGTATCTACACAACTTTGCCGCAACGCCTAGATCCAGGCAGATAGCGCAGTTGTGGCGAGCGGGCTTGCCCCGCGCTGGGCT
>NZ_MIFU01000123.1:0-14289 GCF_001855215.1 Pseudomonas sp. 06C 126
TCGCGGCTACCCCGGCATCCTGCCGGGGTGCCCACTGCGCAATACCTGCCTGCGGCCATCGTGGTTTAACGGGGCGCCTAAGATCAAAAGCCAGATCAAAAACAGAGCAACAGCAACAGCAACAGCAACGCCAGAGCGCGCAGCTGCATTCCCCTGTGGGAGCTGGCTTGCCTGCGATGGCGGCAGGTCAGCCAATAAATTTATCGATTGACACACCGCTATCGCGGCGGTGCAGCGATCCAACAAGCCATCTCCCACAGCGAGTCGGATTCAGATTTTCAGATCCAGCCCAGCCAGCTCCAGTAGGTCGCGGCGAAGACCAGCATCAACAGGTAGCCAATCACGGTCACCAGCAAGCCCACCTTGGCAAACTGCCGCGCGGTGAAGGTGCCGGTGCCCAGGCACACCATGTTCTGCGGGGCGTTGATCGGCAGGATAAAGCCATAACTGACCACAAACCCCAGCAACATGGTCATGCCCAGCCGGCTGAAATCACCGGGCAGGGTTTGCAGTACGGCAATCAGGATCGGCAGCAACGCCGAGGTCAGCGCGGTGGCGCTGGCAAAGCCCAGGTGGATCACAATCAGGAACGCGCCGAGGATTGCAAACACCCCCAGCGGCCCCAGTTGATCCAGGCCGGTGTGCCCCACCACCTGCGCGCCCAGCCACTGCCCGGCCTGGGTGGTCAGCAGTGCCGTGCCGAGGCTGATGCCCACGCCGAATACAATCACCGTGCCCCAGGGGATGCGCGATTGCACGTCCTTCCAGGTCATCACGCCGATACCCGGCAGCAGCAGGAACACCAGGCCGGCGTAGGTAGTGGAGGTGGTATCGAAGCTGTGCAGACGCCCTTCGGTGGCCCAAGCCAGCAGCAGCAGGACCGAGACCGTCAGCAAGCGTTTCTGCGGCCCGGTCATGGGGCCGATATCCACCAGGGACTGCGCCACGGCCTCTTTGCCGCCAGGAATGCTGTTGCTTTCCGGTGGCAGCAATTTGAGCACCAGGAACAGCAGCACTGCCGACATGATCAGCGCCCACGGCGCCCCGGCGATCAGCCAGTCGATCCACGACACGCGCTGGCCGAGCATCTTGTCCATAAAGCCCACGGTCAACAGGTTCTGCGCCGCGGCGGTCTGGATGCCGACGTTCCAGATACTGGTGCCCTGGGCCACGACAATCATGATCCCGGCGGCGATGTTCGAGCGTTTGTCCACGCCGAACGCGGCAATCACCCCCATCATGATCGGCACCACGCAAGCGCTGCGGGCCGTGGCGCTGGGCACCACCAGGCTGAGCAGGATGGTCACGGCAATCGCGCCCACCAGGATCCCGCGGGTGCTGGTGCCGACCCGGGTCAGGGTGACCAGGGCGATACGCCGGTCCAGGCCGGTGTGGGTCATGGCCGCAGCAATAAACAACGCACCGGCCACCAGGGCCAGGGCCGGGTTGGCAAACCCGGTGAGCGCCATGCTAATCGCCGGGCTGGAACCGATCAGGTGCGTAGGGTCCTGCAAGGACGGCGCGGTGCCCAGCAGGAACGCCATCAACGAAGTAATCATGATCGCACTGGCTTCGTAGGACACCGCTTCGGTAATCCACACCACCACGGCAAAGGCCAGGATCGCCAGCATCCGATGCCCGGCGACCGGCAAGTCGGCGGGCAGCGGCAAGAGCAGCACGCCGATCATCACCAGCACGGCGATCACCAGGCCCATGGGCAGCTTGAAAGAAACAGCAGGTGTTGCGGGGGCACTCATGGAAATCTCCGTCGGCCATGACAATCAAGGCCTGCAGCATGAGGCAAAGCGTCGCGGCGGGTCTTGACAGGTATCAAGGCACAGGCAGTTTTGAGCCACCCTCATCGCAACATCGGTATCTACACAACTTTGCTGCATCGCATAAATCCAGGCAGATAGCGCAGTTGTGGCGAGCGGGCTCCCAGATTTAGGCTGTCGTGTCGGGCGCGGCGCCTAGTAGTTGGCTCAACACCGCCCGCAGCTTGCCCGGCTTGACCGGTTTGTTGAGCAACGGCGCTTCCAGGCGCTGCAACGAGCGTCGGCACTGGTCGGTGCGGTCGGCCGTGATGATCACTGCAGGGATTTTCCTGCCGAAATGCTCGCGCAACTGCCTGACCACCTCGCAGCCGACCACGCCATGATCAAGGTGGTAATCCGCCAGGATCAGCTCCGGCGCCCTGCCCTGCAACGCCACCAATGCAGCGGCCTGATCGGTGGCGGTGACCACTTCGCAGCCCCATTGCCCGAGCAGGGCGCGCATGCTCTCCAGGATGCTGGTTTCGTTATCCAGCACCAACAGGCGCCGCCCCGGCAAAGGGTTGCCGGCCCCGGCCTGGGGGGGTGCGAGGCTGATGGGCAGCGGAACTTCCTCCGACAGCGGCACCTCGATGCTGAACATCGAGCCGCGCCCCGGCCACGAGCGCACGACTACCTGGCAGCCGAGAATCTTCGCGATACGTTCGACAATCGCCAGCCCCAGCCCCACGCCCTTGCGGTCTGCCGCACGGCCGACGTCCAGTTGGTTGAACTCCAGAAAGATCGATTGCAGGCTGTCGGCGGCAATCCCCCGCCCGGTGTCCCAGACCTCCAGGCGCAAGCGATCCCCGCGACGCCGCGCGCCCAGGAGGATGCAACCCTGGTCGGTGTAGCGGCAGGCATTGCTGAGGAAGTTACGCAGAATACGCGTCAGCAGGCGCAGGTCGGTGCGCAGCGCATAGCGGCCCATATGCACCCGCAGGTTCAACCCGGCCGCCGCCGCCACCGACTGGAACTCCGAGACCAGCGGCGCCAGCAATTCGTCGAGGCGATACAGGGCAATATCCGGCTTGACCGCCGCCTGGTCGAGCCGGGAAATATCCAGTAAGTCCGCCAGCAGATCTTCTGCCCCTTCCAGGGCCTGGTGGGTGCGCTCCACCAGAACCTTCTCCACACTGGGCAGCTCCCGCTCGCGTAGGGTAGAGATCAGCAGGCGTGCGGCGTTCAGCGGTTGCAGCAGGTCGTGGCTGGCGGCGGCGAGGTATTTATCCTTGCTGCGGTTGGCGGCCTGGGCCGCGTCGCGGGCGTCGCGCAGGTCCTGTTCGATACGCTCGCGCCGGGCGATCTGCTGTTGCAGGTTGTGGTTGGCTTCAAGCAGTTCATCGGTGCGCGCGGCGACCCTTTGCTCCAGTTCGTCGTTGAGGCGGATGTAGCGCTTGCGCTCGGCCTCCAACTCATCCAGCCGCGCCGTCAGCTCGGGGTAGTGACTCTTGCGCGCCGAGTGATCGCCCAATCCCAGCAGCCCGGCCAGGGCCCGTTGTTGATCGTCAGAGAGCTTCGCCATAGACGACCTCGACGTCACGCTGGCTCGACTCCCGGGGGTTGGTCAGGATGCACGGGTCATGCATGGCGTGTTGCGACAGGAACGGAATATCCGCCACGCGCACCCCGTGCAGGCCGAGGGTTTCATGGAAGCCAATGGCATGCTTGAGCGCAATCAGGTGTTCCACCAGCCGCCCGCAGATCTGCCGGTGATTGAGGCCCCGGCAGTCGATGCCGAAGGTCTCGGCAATCACCTTGAAGCGCTCCGGTGCCGAGTTGTAGTTGAACGCCACCACATGCTCCACCAGCACCGCGTTGCACAGGCCATGGGGCAGATCGAGAAAGCCACCCAGGCTATGGGACATGGCATGCACCGCACCGAGGATCGCATTGGAGAACGCCAGGCCGGCCTGCATGCTGCCCAGCATGATTTTCTCGCGCAGGGCGATATCACTCGGGTTGGCAATCATCTGCACCAGGTTTCCATTGATCAGGCGCATGGCCTCCAGCGCATGGGGGTCGGTCAGCGGGCCATGCCCGGTGGACACAAAGGCCTCGATGGCATGCACCAGCGCGTCGATACCGGTACAGGCCGAGAGGAACGGGTCCATGCTGGCAGTGGTTTCCGGGTCGATCAACGACACATCCGGCACCACCGCCTTGCTGACGATGGAAAACTTCATGCGTTCCTGCTGATTGGAAATGATCACGAACTGCGACACATCGGCCGAGGTGCCGGCGGTGGTCGGGATCAGGATCAACGGCGGGCTGGGCACGCGGATGGTGTCCACCCCTTCGAACTCAAGGATGCTGCGACCATGGGCAACCACGATGCCGATGGCCTTGCCGCAGTCCATGGGGCTACCGCCGCCGACGGCGACGATCACATCGCAATGGTTCTCGCGGTACACCTCGGCGCCCTGCATCACTTCTTCGACACGCGGGTTGGGTGAGACGGCGGTGTACAGGCAGTACTCGATACCCAGGGCCTGCAGGCTGGCCTCGACATCCGCGACCCAACCGGCAGCGACCACGCCAGGGTCGCTGACCACCAGGACCTTGCGCGCACCAAAGGTCTTGGCGTAATTGCCGACATTGTGCCGGGAGCCGGCGCCGAAGATGATTTCTGGGGAAACGAATTTACGCAGTTGGCTGAGACTCTGGCTCATTGGTAAGCCTGTTTTTATTGTTTTTGGAAGATACGGGCCACACTAACGCATCCGCTGGCGAATGCAATCAGACCAATGGGCTAACCCTTATCCCTTGTGGGCGCTGGTTTGCCGGCGATAGCGCTGAGCCAATCCGGCCGCCATCGCCGGCAAGCCGGCTCCTGCAACGCTTTCAGCGGTTGGCGAAATACATGGTCACTTCAAAGCCGATACGCAGGTCGGTGTAGGCGGGTTTGGTCCACATGGGGGCGATCCTCTTGTTATGCCGGGAGAGTCCGGTGGGTTCATTAATGCATGGGGGGGGCTGGCGGGCGAATGCTACTTTCGAACGACTCGGCGGCAGACATTAGTCGTGGATGTATGTGGAGCAAACGGTGGGGCTTGCTTGCGATGGGCAGGAGTCTTTAGGCAAATCGCGCTTTTGGGTCGGCATGCCCGCAGGCAGGCGTGGTTTGACGGGGCGCCCAAGATCAAAAGCCAGATCAAAAGCAGAGCAACAGCAACGCCAGAGCGCGAAGCTGCATTCCCCTGTGGGAGCTGGCTTGCCTGCGATGACGGCAGGTCAGCCAACAGATTTATCGACTGATACACCGCCATCGCAGGCAAGCCAGCTCCCACACCTGACTGCATTTCAACCAGTCAGGCTGTCTACCCATCAAACGGTGGAAGCTGGCATTTCAATCAGAAGATCAGAAGAACCCCAAAGGATTAATGTCGTAGCTCACCAGCAGGTTCTTGGTCTGCTGGTAATGGTCAAGCATCATCTTGTGGTTCTCACGCCCCACGCCGGACTTCTTGTAACCGCCAAACGCGGCATGCGCCGGATACAGGTGATAACAGTTGGTCCACACACGCCCGGCCTTGATCGCCCGGCCCATACGGTAGGCACGGTTGATATCGCGAGTCCACAGGCCAGCACCCAGGCCAAATTCGCTGTCGTTGGCAATCGCCAGGGCTTCGGCTTCGTCCTTGAAGGTGGTCACGCCCACCACCGGGCCGAAGATTTCTTCCTGGAACACGCGCATTTTATTGTGGCCCTTGAGCAGGGTCGGCTGGATGTAATAGCCGCTGGACAGGTCGCCCTCCAGATGTTCGGCAGCACCGCCGGCCAGCAGTTCGGCGCCCTCCTCCTGGGCGATGGTCAGGTACGAGAGGATCTTGTCGTACTGCTGCTCGGACGCCTGGGCGCCGACCATGGTCTCGGTGTCCAGCGGGTTGCCACGCTTGATCTTGACGATCTTCTTCATCACTTCGGCCATGAACGGCTCGTAGATCGACTCTTGCACCAGCGCCCGCGATGGGCAGGTGCACACTTCACCCTGGTTGAAGAACGCCAGCACCAGGCCCTCGGCGGCTTTCTCGATAAAGGCTGGTTCCGCCTGCATGATGTCTTCAAAGAAGATATTCGGTGACTTGCCGCCCAGCTCGACGGTGGACGGAATAATGTTCTCGGCCGCCGCGTGCATGATGTGCGCGCCCACCGGGGTGGAGCCGGTAAAGGCGATCTTGGCGATGCGCTTGCTGGTAGCCAGGGCCTCACCGGCTTCACGGCCAAAGCCCTGGACGATGTTCAGCACGCCCGCTGGCAACAGGTCGGCGATCAGCTCGGCAAACACCATGATCGACAGCGGCGTCTGCTCGGCCGGTTTGAGCACGATGCAGTTGCCGGCGGCCAGGGCCGGGGCGAGTTTCCAGGCGGCCATCAGCAGCGGGAAGTTCCACGGGATGATCTGCCCGACCACACCCAGGGGCTCGTGGAAGTGATAGGCAGTGGTCAGCTCGTTGATCTCGGCGGCGCCGCCTTCCTGGGCGCGGATGCAGCCGGCGAAGTAGCGGAAGTGGTCGGCGGCCAAGGGTACGTCGGCATTCAAGGTCTCGCGTACGGCCTTGCCGTTGTCCCAGGTCTCGGTCACGGCCAGGACTTCCAGGTGCTGCTCGATGCGGTCGGCAATTTTCAACAGCACCAGGGAACGATCCTGGGGCGAGGTCTTGCCCCAGGCGTCGGCAGCGGCATGTGCAGCGTCCAGGGCTTTGTCGATATCGGCGGCGCTGGAGCGCGGGAATTCAGCGATCACTTCCCCAGTGACGGGCGAGGTGTTGGTGAAGTACTCACCGTTGACCGGGGCCACAAACTCACCACCGATAAAGTTACCGTAGCGTGGTTTGAAGCTGACGATGGCGCCGGGGGTGCCAGGTTGTGCGTAGATCATGATGAGGCCTCTTTCGGGGGGGATGTTGTTATTGATCTATCCGTTGCATCTGCCCGCGTTCGTAGCGGGGATACAGGTGGCTGACACTGCGGATCAGTTCGTAGCGGCTCAAGCTGATGGCCGCAAAACGTTCGGGGATGGGGCTGCGGATCATCTCGCCCATGGCGCTGCCGTTGGCGGCACCGGTGGCCATGAGCTGGTCGAGCCAGCCCAGGTAGTCACGCATTTGCGCGAAGGGTTGGGTGTCGATTGCCACTGGGCCATGACCGGGCACGATCACCTTCCAGGGCAGGCCTTGCAGGGTGGCGATATCCGCCAGCCATACCGACAGGCCCGGGGTATTGGGGGTGGTCAGGGCGCGCTGGTAAAACACCAGGTCGCCGGCAAACAGCACACCGGTTGTTTCATCGAGAATCGCCAGATCGGCCCCCGTGTGCCCACTCAAGGCCAACAGGCGCAAACGATGATTGCCAAAGGTCTGCACGCCCGGCGTGACGGTTTGGCTCGGCAGCAGCACTTCGGTGCCACGCATCCAGTCGCCAACCATGCGGTACATGTTTTGCGCCATGGCGTCGCCCTGCTCGCGCAGCAGCGTGGTAGTGCCTTGCAGGGCGCCGATGGGCACGTCCTTGAACGCCTGATTGCCCAACACATGGTCGGGATGGTGATGGGTCAACAGGACCTGGACCACCGGTTTGTCAGTGACCGTGGCAATCGCCTGGCGCAAGGCTTCGCCGTAGCGCCGGGACGGGCCGGTGTCGATCACCACTACCCCGGTTTCGGTGACGATAAACCCGGCATTGACGATATTGCCGCCGTTGTCCCTGGCGAAATTATCGGTACTGCCTTCCAGCAGCCAGGTGTCGGCGGCGATCTGCCGGGGCTTGAGGGCGTAGTCCAGATCAGCCAGCGCCGGCAGGCTCAGGCCGAGCAATAGCCACAGCAGCAGTTTCATGGGAGCGCCCCTTCGAATTGGCTGCCGCTGGTGTCGCGCAGCACCAGGCGCACTGGCCCTGGGCTTTGCAGGTCAAACGCCAGGTCGGGGTTCTCGCTGACCGCCGCAAACAACTCCAGGCGTGCCAGCACCCGATCCTGGGCGTCGCGCAATTCGGCATGGTTGATATAGAACTCAGGGATGCCGCTGACCATGCCATTGTCCATCGGGTGCGCTACTTGCAGGCGCAACCGGCTGAAATCGCTGCGTGGGTAACGACCGCCCAACACTTCGCCCAAATGCTCTTCCCAACCCGGCTGGCTGCGCACCACGCTGGGTGCCGTGCAGCCACCGCCGGCGGCGTCGATCAGGGTCGAACCGACGTGCCACAGACCATCCTTGGTCAATACGGCGGCGCGCAACGGCGTGGCCTGCTCGATCCGAATGCGGATCGCCAGCCACGGCAACACACCCTCGCCCGGCTGGAAATCGACGATTTTCGGCAATGGATTGAGTTCGGCCCAGGCGATGATTTTCACCACCTCGTCCTTGAAGGCGCGAGCGTCGATTTCCAGCGGTACCTGGCGTGCGTCCTCGGCAAATGGCGGCGCCAGCAACTTGACCCGCTCATCAAAGACGAACGGGGCGTTGTCCAGATACTGCTTGTGGTAGTAGCTCCACATCACCGACGGCACCGGGTCTTTGCCGGGGTCCATCCCGTAGGCGGCCAGTGGCAACCAGCAAGCCAACAGCCAATGTGCGCGCCAGCCCATGGCTTACTCCTCGACGTGCACGCTATCAAGATAAGTGCGCACCGCCCACAAGGCTTCCTGGCTCAGGTAGTCGGCCATCTTCGGCATATACACCCGGCCATCGCGCACTGCGCCATGGCGCACCCGCTCCACAAACCATTCGTCCCCGGCATCGCCTTCATCAAGCATGCGCAGGTCAGGCGCGATCCCACCGGACTTGGCTTCCAGGCCGTGGCACGCGGCGCAGTTCTGGTTGTAGGCCGAAGCGCCGACTTCCACGGCCTTGTCGCGCTGCGGCGACTGGCGATACGGGTTCACCGCCGCCCAACCATCGGCATCCAGTGTCACGCCGGCATCCTTGACCGGCGTCAGTCCCTTGGTTTCCACGGCAGTGGGTGTCACGTTGCCATGGGCCCAGACGGAGCCTGTACCGATCACGCCGGCCAAGAGGCCAGCCAGCAGCAAGGCGTTGCGTTTTGTTGTCATTGTTTTTCCCTCAGGATTGCACGCAAAACCCCTTTGCAGAGGCTATGGCAACCATCTTAGGAACGCCTCGCCAAGGGCCGTATGCTGCTTTGGTGGCCGGGGTCTACTCCCTTGGTAGTAAGGCTTGCGAGGCACTGCTAAATCAGATGCGGTTCGGGAAATTGTCCCGGCCACACCGGGACATTTTCCGTATCCGGGCGCCCCGTCCACGCAGCAACCTGTGCAGGCCAAAACCTCCACTGGGAACTGCAACCATGACAATAAGATCGCTACCCGCCCTCTCGCCGCTGAGCCTTGCCGTGCAGGCTTTCCTGCTGGTCGGCAGCCTGTCCTTGAGTGCGGCGAGCTTCGCTGCGACCGAACCTTCGAAGCAGACTCGCAACATCACCTGGGAAGACATTGCCAACGACCACCTGACCACCAAGGACGTGCTGCAATACGGCATGGGCACCAATGCCCAGCGCTGGAGCCCGCTGGCCCAGGTCAACGACAAAAACGTATTCAAGCTGACGCCGGCCTGGTCCTACTCGTTCGGCGATGAGAAGCAGCGCGGCCAGGAATCCCAGGCTATCGTCAGCGACGGTGTGGTCTACGTCACCGGTTCCTACTCCCGGGTCTTCGCCCTCGACGCCAAGACCGGCAAGCGCCTGTGGACCTACAACCACCGCCTGCCCGACAACATTCGCCCGTGCTGTGACGTGGTTAACCGTGGTGCGGCGATCTTCGGCGACAAGATCTACTTCGGCACCCTCGATGCGCGCCTGATCGCCCTCGACAAAAACACCGGCAAAGTGGTGTGGAACAAAAAATTCGGTGACCACGCCGCCGGCTACACCATGACCGGCGCCCCGGTGCTGATCAAAGACAAGGTCACCGGCAAGGTCCTGCTGATCCACGGCAGCTCCGGTGATGAATTCGGCGTGGTCGGCCAACTGTTTGCCCGCGACCCGGACACCGGCGAAGAGGTGTGGATGCGTCCGTTTGTCGAGGGCCACATGGGCCGTCTCAATGGCAAGGACAGCACCACCACCGGCGACGTGAAAGCGCCTTCGTGGCCGGATGATCCGACCACCGAAACCGGCAAGGTCGAGGCCTGGAGCCACGGTGGTGGTGCCCCTTGGCAGAGCGCCAGTTTCGATGCCGAGACCAACACCATCATCGTCGGCGCCGGCAACCCCGGCCCGTGGAACACCTGGGCGCGGACCTCCAAGGACGGCAATCCCCACGACTTCGATAGCCTCTACACCTCAGGCCAGGTCGGCGTCGACCCAAGCACCGGCGAAGTGAAATGGTTCTACCAGCACACGCCAAACGATGCCTGGGACTTCTCCGGCAACAATGAGCTGGTGCTGTTCGACTACAAGGACAAGGACGGCAAAGTGGTCAAGGCCACCGGCCACGCCGACCGCAACGGGTTCTTCTACGTGGTGGACCGCAACAACGGCAAGCTGCAGAACGCCTTCCCGTTTGTCGACAACATCACCTGGGCCAGCCATATCGACCTGAAGACCGGGCGCCCGGTAGAAAACGAAGGCCAGCGTCCGGCCAAGCCATTGCCGGGTGAAACCAAGGGCAAGTCGGTGGAAGTCTCGCCGCCGTTCCTCGGTGGCAAGAACTGGAACCCCATGGCCTACAGCCAGGACACAGGCCTGTTCTACATCCCGGGCAACCAGTGGAAAGAGGAATACTGGACCGAGGAGGTCAACTACAAAAAAGGCTCGGCGTACCTGGGCATGGGCTTCCGTATCAAGCGCATGTATGACGACCACGTCGGCACCCTGCGGGCGATGAACCCCACCACCGGCAAGGTGGTGTGGGAGCACAAGGAAGCCCTGCCGCTGTGGGCTGGCGTACTGGCGACCAAGGGCAACCTGGTGTTTACCGGCACGGGTGACGGGTTCTTCAAGGCCTTCGACGCGAAAACCGGCAAGGAGCTGTGGAAGTTCCAGACCGGCAGCGGCATCGTCTCCCCGCCGATCACCTGGGAACAGGATGGCGAGCAGTACATCGGCGTGACCGTAGGCTACGGCGGCGCGGTGCCGTTGTGGGGCGGCGACATGGCCGAGCTGACCAAGCCGGTGGCGCAAGGCGGATCGTTCTGGGTGTTCAAGATCCCAAGCTGGGATAACAAGACCGCCCAAAAATAATCCACTCCAGGGCGAGGGGCGCTGTCCGTGGCGAGGGGGCTGGTCCTCCGTTGGGCCGCGCAGCGGCCCCTCCACCCAAAGCCCCTTCCCTCAAGGTCTTGCCATGAACTACCTACCCCTCGTGCTACTCCTGGCTTTACCCATCGCCCACGCCGACGACGGCGACGACCAACCCCTGGTCATCAACGGCTGCACCATCGCCCCCCACAGCCAATGCCCCGGCGCCAGCCTCAAGGGCGCCAACCTGCGTAACCAGGACTTGAGCAAAATGAACCTGGCCGGCGCCGACCTGCGCGAGGCCGACCTGCGCCACGCCAACCTCGACCTGGCCAACCTGGAAAAAGCCCAACTGCAAGGCGCCAACCTGACCCGCGCCAGCCTGCAACAAGCCAACCTGCGCCTGGCCGACTTCACCGGCGCGACGCTGATGGCCGTACAAGGCTGGGGCATGTTTGCCCAAGGCGCGCAATTTGAAAACGCCAACCTCAGCGCCGCCAACCTGCAATTTGCGCGATTGTCCGGGGCCAAACTGCACAAAGCCAACCTGCGTGCGGCGGACCTGGAAATGACCTGGCTGAGCAAGGCTGACCTGCAAGGTGCCGACCTCAGCGATGCCAACCTGCAAGAAGCCAAGTTCGGTGAAAGCAACCTGGAACAGGCCACCCTCACCGGCACCCGCCAGCACTATGCCAATTTCCAGGATGCCAATATGGAAGGCTGCAAGGACTGCCCCACCACCTGGGACCGCTAACTCCTGTCGGCGATGAGGGCCTTGGGTCCTGCGCAGCCAATTCGGCCGCCATCGCCGGCAAGCCGGCTCCTGCAGGGGGCGATTTATCCTGTGTTTGCAGAGGCTTTGGCCTAGAAGGCTTTACTCACCTGTGCCCACACCCGTGGCGTGCGCGATACGTCACTTTGCGGGTCCGCATTGCCGACCCGCCAGGCCGCAACAGTACTCAGGCGCCAGCCCGAAGCACTCCAGTTGGCGCCCACGCCGGTCGCCGAGAGGCTGCGGTGGTTTTCCCCGTCCGACCATGTGTCTTTGTTCAAGCGCACCGAACCGTGATCGACAAAGGTCAGCAGGTTCCACTGTTCAGTCAACGCATAGCGCAGTTCCAGATTGGCCACATACCCCTGGTCACCCGATGCCTCGCCCTGGGGATAGGCCCGCACGCCATAGGCGCCGCCCAGGCTGATCTTCTCCGATGAGTCGAGGTTGCCGTCCGCCCACTGGCCCTGCACCTGCCCATACAGGCTAAAACGCTCACTCAAGCGTTGCAGGCGCACCACGCTAGGGTTGATCTTCTGGAAGCGCCCGGCGGTTTTTGCGGTCAAGCCATCGAACAGTTTGTCGAAGGCCCCGTCCAGGTTCAGGCTGCCTTCGCTCCAGGCCAGGGAGAACGCACTGACGCCACCGCCCAGCAGGTTATCGCGCAGGTTACCGTCCACGCTGGCAGTCACTACCCGCGCCTGTTTCTTGCTGCTTGAATCGTAGAGGTCGATGTCGTCGCGCAGGTGTTTGTGGTCGTATTGCAGCTGCGCATTCAGGCTGAAGGCGCGGCTGCGAATCAGCGGCTGCTGGACGAACACGCTGGCAATCCGCGCATTGCCCTTGGCATCCAGTTCGTCGAAGTCCTTGGCCAGTTGGTAGTCCATGTCCGAATAGGCCACGCCCACCTGGGTCGACCACGGGCCGACCGGCAGTTGATAAGCCGCGCGGTAGTAGTGCTGGTCCTCGTCGCTGCCCATCACCCGCACGCTGGCCTGATCGCCCAGGCCCAAGGGGCTGGCCAGGTTCAATGTCCCGCCCAGGCGATACTCGCCGGTGAACCGGTTGCCGTAGTTGTCCAGGTCCACCTGGCCAGAAACCAGCGGCGCATCCTTGACATCCACCACTAGGTCAGTGGCGCCCACCACCGCGCCGGGTTGCAGGGTGGATTGGACGGCCACGCCAGGGGTCTGCTGCAGCAACAGCAAACCGCGTTCCAGCGGCGCAGCACGTACGGCGTCCCCCGGGTCCAGTGCCGACAGCGGCGCCTGTAGCACGCCATCGCGCACACGGGATTGGTTGTTGATCCTGACCTGGCCGTATTGCCCTTCCAGTACGCTGATGCTCACCACGCCCTTGTCGATTTCTTGCGCCGGTAAGTAAGCACGGGCCAGCGGGTAGCCCTGCTGGCGATACAACGCAGTGATACGCGCTGCACCGGCCTGCAATTCACCGAGGCTGACCACACGGTTTTGCAGGTCGACCAGCAGCGCCAGCAATTGATCGTCGGCAATCACCGTGTTGCCGGTAATCGTAAAGCCATTGACCTGCAACGTCGGCCCGGTGACTTTCGCCGTGGTGTCCGGCGCCGCAGGCAGGTTCAATTCCAGGGTCTGTTTGGGCGGCAGGCTCAGTGGCTGGCTCTGGATTTCACGCATCGACTGCCCGGCATCCGGGGCGATTTCAGCGTGGGCCATCCCACCTGTCGCGGTGAGCAAGGCAAGCGCAATCGGGTTTAAACGCAGACGCATGAATCAGAGTCCTTCTGGAAGGCGTAAGCCTTGGTCAACGAGGGTATAGAGATCATTGGGCAGGTGCAGCCCGCTGGGTACCGGGGCCTGTGTCGGCTTGGGCAGATTGCGCAATGGCTCGACGACTTCGACCACGGTTTGCAGCGGCGCCAACGGCGGTGCATCCACCGTCAGCAGGCCATCGATGTAAGCGATCTGGTAGTTGGTGGCAGACAGGCCCGAAGCACTGACCTGATACTCACCGGCGCTAGCACTCGAGGGTGCGCTGAACAGCAGGCTGCCGCTCAGGTCTGAAGCCACGCTGTCAGTGCCGAGCAGCCCGTCATAGGCAACATCGAACACGGGGGTTTGGCCTTGCGCGACCCTCGTATCGCCCACGGTGACGTTCAGCACCGCCTTGGTGATATCGGCCGTAGTGGCTGCCGTGCGGCTGACCTGATAGTTGCCCAGGTCCATACCGGCCAGGGTGATATCGCTGATATTCACGGTTTTGCCGGTGGCCGCGTTTTTGTCGCTGAAATTACCGATGGCCGAGAGCACAGACACATCGTCACCGCTCACCAAGCCGTTGAAACCGGCACCCGCCAGGTTCAGCACCGCGCCAGTGGCGGCGTCGTAGACCTTGTTGCCCGCGGTGATGCCAGTGACGTTCAGGGTTTTGGCGCTGATATCGGCGCTCAGGCCCATGGGATTGCTGATGCTGTAGTTGCTCGCCAGGCCGCCGTTGCTGCCATTGACCAGGGTGGCGCCGCTGGCG
>NZ_MIFU01000124.1:0-13961 GCF_001855215.1 Pseudomonas sp. 06C 126
GATCGGCCATCCATGGCCGTGTCGCGGCTACCCCGGCATCCATGCCGGGGTGCCCACTGCGCAATACCTGCCTGCGGCCATCGTGGTTTGACGGGGCGCCTGAGATCAAAAGCCAGATCAAAAGCAGAGCAACAGCAACAGCAACGCCAGAGCGCGCAGCTGCATCCCCCTGTGGGAGCTGGCTTGCCTGCGATTACGCCAGCAAGAACACCTCGGGGTGTCAGATACCCAACGTGATCGTTAACGACCTTCGCGAGCAAGCTCGCTCCTACCGGCGTAAGCCTTAAGTGGCGGGCCCTCGCTGTCGTCCAAAGCACCGCGCATCCCCCTCCAAGGCAGCGTTTAACCGCGCAGCCGGCCTTTCGATAATCGCCTCCGACACCCAGACCCCCCGTCGCGGAGCGCGCCATGCATAACAATAAGAACTTCCCCCGTCGTCTGTTGCCAGCCTTTATCGCCAGCCTCGGCTTGAGCTCGCTGGCCCAGGCCGAGATCGTGCTGTACGACAAGGACCAGACCACATTCTCCACCGATGGCTATATCAACGCCTTCTACGTCAACAGCGATGTGGATCGGGCCGGTGAGCAGTACGACCGGCGCCAGTCGCGGGTGAAGATGGGCTTTTTGCCCAACTACCTGGGCTTCAACATGGGCAAGCAGGTCGATGACCTCAAGCTCGGCGCCCGTGCTTCGTTCTGGGTGACCATCAACGACAGCGAAACCAACGGCACCGACACCGCCATCGACGTCCGTCAGTTCTACGGCACCGTGGCCAACCCCGAGTGGGGCGAAGTGCTGATCGGCAAGGACTTCGGCCTGTTCGCCCGCTCCAATATCCTGCTCGATGAACTCCTCGCCGGTTACGGCCAGGTCAGCGACAGCCTGGGCCTGGTGGACGGCGGTGGTGTGTCGTTCGGCAATATCGGCAGCGGCTACCCGTACCCGTTCCCCACCTCGCAAATCACCTACCGCACCCCGGTGATGGAAGGCCTGCGGGTGGCCGTGGGTATCATGGACCCGGTCGATACCAACGACAGCAGCGCCCTGGGCAAGGCCTACCAGAAGAACCCACGCACCGAGAGCGAGATCACCTACCAGTTCGACGTGGGCGGGGCGAAGATCTACAGCTGGCTCAATGGCAGCTACCAGACGTCGGACAACACCGACTCCACCGTCGAGTCGGTGACCTCCAAAGGCCTGGGCTACGGCGTGCAGGCGAAGATGGGCGGCTTGTCGCTCACCGGTTCCGGCTTCCAGGCCAAGGGCATCAACCCGTTCTTCACCAACAACGCGGGTGAGGCCACGCTGCGTAATGTCGACAGCAACGGCTACCTGTTGCAGGGCTCCTACAAACTGGGCAAGAACCGTCTGGCGCTGTCCTACGGCAAGACCAAGGACGACGGCAACGGCGTGGTCGGCAGCGGCGCGGATTATGAAACCCGTGGCATTGCCCTGTTCCATGACATCAACGACAACCTGAAGCTGGTGGCCGAGTACAACCAGTTCGAGATCAGCGGCCACGACACCAGTGCGCAGAACGAAGACACCGATACCTTTGCCGTAGGTGCGGTGCTCACCTGGTAAACCCAGCAAAAGATAGGCGCTGGTTTGTGTGGGAGCTGGCTTGCCTGCGATGTAGGCGCCTCGGTGGATCAGTTACACCGCGGTGATGCGATCGCAGGCAAGCCAGCTCCCACAAAAGCCATCTCCCAAACAAGCCAGCCCGGAGACTCTCATCCCATCGAAGCCCCGACCCAGTACCCAAGTAGCATAGGTCGCCATCCCGCGCGTTCGTACACTTGAGCTTAAACGGCGGAGGTGACCATGCAACAGGTGCACAGCGAAGGCGTAGTCACAGCCATGTCCCAGGCCAGCGAGGCGTGGCAGGTGGCCGATGAGCTGGCCAGCCAGTTGTTGCACCCGTACCTGGGGTTTGTGCTGTTCTTCTGCTCGGCTACCTACGATCTGCAGGCCCTCGGCCAGGCCCTGCAACAGCGCTTTGGTGGCGTGCGCGTGGTGGGTTGCACCAGCGCCGGCGAGATCACGCCCCAGGGCTATGGGCGCAATTGCGTGACGGCGGTGGGGTTTGATCATGCGCACTTTTCCATCGCCACCGAATTGATCGACCAGGTTGAACACTTCAGCCTGATCGACGCGCAGCAAATGGTCGAGCGCCTGGTGGGCGGCTGTCGCAGCAACACCCTGGCGCCGATCAAGGGCAACAGCTTTGCCTTGACCCTGCTCGATGGCCTTTCCAGCCGTGAAGAAATGGTCCTCGCCGCCTTGAGCGCGGCGCTCGGCGATATCCCGCATTTTGGTGGCTCGGCCGGTGATGACAACCACTTGACCCACACCCACGTGTATTTCGACGGCGCCTTCCACAGCGGCGCTGCCGTCGTGGTGCTGGTCAATACCTGGCTGGATTTCGAGGTGTTTACCACCCACCACATCCTGCCCCGCGCGCAGAAACTGGTGGTGACGGGGGCCGACAGCACCTCGCGGCGGGTGTTTGAGCTCAATGCCGAACCTGCCGCCGAAGAATACGCGCGGCATATCGGCGTGGCGGTGGCGCAACTTGACCACCGGATCTTCGCCGCCCACCCGTTGGCGGTGCGCATCAACGATCAGTACTACGTGCGCGCAATCCAGCAGGTCCACGATGACCTGAGCTTGAGTTTCTACTGCGCAGTGGAAAACGGCATCGTCCTTACCGCCATGACCCCAGGCCCGATCCTGCCCAACCTGCAGACCCTGTTCGACGGCCTGCAGGCGCGTCTTGGCGACCTGTTGCTTACCATCGGCTGCGACTGTTTCCTGCGGCGCCTGGAACTGGAAGACCACGGCACCCTGGAGCCGATCGGCGCCTTTTTGCGCGAGCAGCGGGTGATCGGGTTCAACACCTACGGAGAGCAGTTCAATGGCATGCACATCAACCAGACCTTTACCGGGGTCGCCATTGCCCGTGGTCGAACCCCTGGACAGCGCTGAACTGCGCGCGCAGATCAGCGCGCTGCAGCAGGACAATCGCAAGCTGGCGCGGATCAACGCCGCGCTGATCGAGCGTGTCGAATCGGGCGCGACCCGTGGCAACGACCCCTATGCGGCGTTCCAGCATTCAGTGGTGCTGGCCGAGCAGGTGCGCGAACGTACCGATGCATTGAACCAGGCCATGGCCGAACTCAAGGCCAGCAACCATCTACTGAGTGATGCACGACTGCGGGCAGAAACCGCGCACCAGCATTTGATCGATGCCATCGAGAGCATTTCCGATGCCTTCGTGCTGTTCGACCAGCACCAACATATCGTGTTGTTCAACAGCCGTTTCCAGGGATTCTGGAGCAACAGCCCGGTGCAGATTGTCGCGGGCATGGGCCTGCGCGAGGTCAAGCGGCTGATGACGGTCAACGGCCTGTTCACCGAAGAAGCCCACGGGCACGCCGATGAGACGCTGTTTTATCGCCTGGATAACGGGCGCTGGCTGCAAGTCAGCGAACGGCCGACCCAGGACGGCGGGCGGGTGATTCTGTTTACCGATATCACCGACGTCAAACTGGCAGAGACCCTGCGCCGAGAACAAGCCGTCGCGCAGAAGTCCCAGGAGAGTGAGCGCTGGATCCGGTTGATCACCGACCATGTGCCAGCGTTGATTGCCTACCTCAATGCCGATCTGGTCTACGAGTTCACTAATAAGGTGTACGAGCAATGGTATTGCTGGGCCCAGGGCGCGATGCTCGGCAAAAGCCTGCGCCAGGCCCACAGCGAGCAACATTACCAACGCCTGGAGGCCTACGTGGCGCAGGCGTTGGCGGGGGAGAGCGTGACGTTTGAGTTCGCCGAAACCAACATCAATCACCAGGAGCGCTACATGCTGCGCTCCTATGTGCCCAACCGCCTGGCCAGTGGCGAGGTGGTGGGGATCTTTGTGCTGATCCGCGACATCACCGAGCGCCGGCGCACCGCCGAGGCCCTGCATCAGGCCTATCAGAACCTGGAATTGCGGGTGCGCGAGCGCACGGCGGAACTGACTTCGCTCAACGACCAACTGCTGCAGGAAATCGACGAGCGCCGCCGCGTGGAATCGCGCCTGCGTGAAGCCAAGCTGGAAGCCGAGCAGGCTAACCTGTCGAAAACCAAGTTTCTCGCGGCGGTCAGCCATGACCTGTTGCAACCGCTCAACGCCGCGCGCTTGTTTACCGGCGCCTTGCTGGAACGGCGCGACCCGGTGGCCAACGAGACCCTGGTGCGCAACGTCAGCAACTCCCTGGAGGATGTGGAAAACCTGCTGGGCACCCTGGTGGATATTTCCAAACTCGATGCGGGGGTGATCAAGGCCGATATCGCGCCGTTTGCCTTGAGCGAACTGCTGGACAACCTCGCCGCCGAATACACCCAAGTGGCGCGCAGCGAAGGCTTGCAGCTGCATTTCATTGGCTGCTCGGCCCTGGTGCGCAGCGACATCCAGTTGCTGGCGCGGATCCTGCGCAATCTGTTGAGCAATGCCATCCGTTACACCTACAGCGGGCGTGTGGTGCTGGGGTGTCGGCGTGAGCATCAGCGCTTGTCGATCCAGGTCTGGGACACCGGCATGGGCATCGCCGAGGAGCGGTTGGAGGAGATTTTCCAGGAGTTCAAGCGCGGCGATGTGCAACGCCCCGACCAGGATCGCGGGTTGGGCCTGGGCCTGGCGATTGTGGAGAAAATCGCCAGCATCCTCGGGCACCGGATCACCGTGCGCTCGTGGCCGGGCCGCGGTTCGATGTTCAGCGTGCAGGTGCCGCTGAGCAACAGCGCACCCAAGGCCTTGCCTGTGCCTGTGATGAGCGAGCCGATGCTGGAACGTTTACAGGGCGCACGGGTGTGGGTGCTGGATAACGACGCGGCGATCTGCGCCGGTATGCGCACCTTGCTTGAAGGCTGGGGCTGCCAGGTGGTGACGGCGTTGTCCGAGCAGGACCTGGCGCGGCAGGTGGACAACTACCATGCCCAGGCGGATCTGCTGATTGCCGACTATCACCTGGACGACGAGCGCAATGGCGTGGACGCGGTGGCCAGGATCAATGCGCGGCGGGCCAGCGCGATCCCGGCGATGATGATCACCGCCAACTACAGCAACGAGCTGAAACAGCAGATCCGCGAACTGGGGCACACCTTGATGCACAAGCCGGTACGGCCGATGAAACTCAAGACCGCCATGAGCCACCTCTTGGGCCGCCCCTGACACAGCCTCGATCAAAATGTGGGAGCGAGCTTGCTCGCGAAAGCGGTGGATCAGTCAAATAAATGCTGAATGACACACCGCTTTCGCGAGCAAGTCCGCTCCCACATAGACCTTTAGCGCCGCAGGTAGGACCCAAAGTCGATATCCCCGGCACTGAGGATCGCCTGCACCCGATTATGCACATTCAACTTGCGCAGGATCGCCGACACGTGGGCCTTCACTGTCGTCTCGGCAATTTCCAGGGTGTAGGCAATCTGTTTGTTCGACTCGCCCTTGGTCATGCGCTCGAGTACCAGCAACTGCTTGCGGGTCAGGGCCTGGAGCAGTTCCGGGGCGAAGGCCGGGTTATCGTGCATGCGCCGCTGGCCGGGGTTTTTCTGGGTGCGGATGATATCCGGCGGCAGGTACACGTTGCCATTGAGGATCTGCTGGATCGCCTCGGTCATCTGCGCCCGTGGCGAGGACTTGGTGATAAACCCTACAGCACCGTAGGTAATGGCCTGCAGCACGATCTGCTTGTCCTGCTCGGCCGAGACAATCACCACCGGAATCGTCGGCGCTTCGTTGCGCAAGTTGATCAGGCCATTGAGGCCGTGCATGCCGGGCATGTTCAGGTCCAGCAGGATCAGGTCGAGGTCGTCGTGCTCCTGGGTCAGGGCCAGGGCGCTGTCCAGGTCGGCGGTTTCCATCACTTCGCTACCGGCAAAACCGTCGCTGATGACGTTATGGATCGCTTCGCGAAACAGCGGGTGATCGTCGGCAATCAGAATTTTGTACATGGCCGTTCACCTTTTTATTGTGGTTGTTCAGGGGCAAGCTCAAAGGGCTCAGGGTGCGCCGCAGCGACGGGCAGCTTCGCTGCCTCCCACGCGTCCAGGCCATCGCGATACCAATACACAGCGCTATAACCCAAGGCTTTGGCCCGTTTTACCGCGTTCCAACTCAACCAGCAATCGGAGCGGCAGTAGAACACTAACGGTTGCGCCAGGTTACCGTCGCTGTAGGTGTACAGGTGGCGGGCGAAGTAGCTTTGCCATTCGGGCGTCAGCTCGCCGTCGCCGGTATTGGCCAGCCAATGGCTGCCGGGCAGGTTGGCGTGGGGCTGGTCTTCGATGAACTGGCCGTGCAGCCATTGCCGGCGGTAAACGTCAATCAGCACCGGGCGCGGCTGTTGTGCCAGCAGCGCCTGCAAGGCCTGGGTATCGACGATGGTCGCGCCCGGCAAGTGGTCTGGGGTAGGGCTGCGGTAGAGGTTGATGCGGTAGCCGTCGCGGGAAAACAACGCGCTTGGCGCCTCGGCAGCCGCCAACAGCGGGGTCAGCGACAGCACGGCAACCAGGGTCAGTCGGGCGGGCAGCATGGCAGGTACGATCCTTATAGTTATGCGCCCATTACATGCCAGTCGCGCTGCCTTGGGAATGCGACGATAGACAGCAAAACCAGTACCAAAGTAGTAAATCACCCGCCGCTTGGGGGCTCTAGCATGAACGCAACGCTCATCCCCAGGAGTTGTACGATCATGCGAATTCTCAAGGCGCTGCTCTTGCCGTTTTTGCTGATCCTCAGCCTGATCGGGGTCGACAAGCTCCACGGCCCGCGACCGTCGCCCATTCCTATGATGCAAGTGCATGCATCATGAATATCCTGCTGGTGGACAAGCACGCGGTGGTGCGCCTGGGGTACGCCAGCCTATTGCGCCCGCTGTTGCCGGGCGTCGAAGTCCGCGAGGCGGGCAGCGGTGAAGAGGCGCTGCTGCGGGTGCAGGAAGCCGTGCCCAACCTGGTGATCAGCGGTGTCGGCCTGCCAGGCATCAGCGGCCTGGAAACCACCCGCCGCCTGCGCCAGCGCCTGCCGCAATTGCGCGTGTTGTTTTTCAGCCAGCACGATGAGCTGCCCCTGGTACGCCAGGCCCTGGAGACCGGGGCGTCGGGCTATATCACCAAGGGCGCGACGCCTGCGGTGATGACTGAAGCGGTGCAACGCATCCTCGACGGCCACACCTATATCGAACAGGCCCTGGCCACCGAGCTGGCCTACCATCCGGGCGATCATCGGTTGCAGGGCATGACAGCGCGTGAGCTGGAGATTTTCCTGATGCTGGCCAAGGGCACACCCACCCGTTCGATCGCTGATCAGCTGAGTATCAGCAGCAAGACCGTGTCCAATCACTTGACGTTGCTCAAGAGCAAATTACAGGTGACCTCCCATGCCGAACTGGTGCACGTGGGGATTGATATGGGGCTGGTCAGGGCCGCGGGATGATCAATATTTGATCGCGGTTGATAGCGTTAGATTATGGCCTTAATGCTTTTGATGTTGGCGCTCAATTGAACGGGCCAAAATGGATCCAAAATATGAAAAAAACTTCGATTAAATGAGTTTTATCATCCCAAGGCGCTTACAAATTCATCGTATCTATGCAGAATTGTCCTACAAGTAATGGCACCGTGCCATTTAGTGCTCAGGGACGACCTCAGTCATGAACCGCATTTTCAGTGTGATCTGGAATCACAGCCTCAACGCGTGGGTGGTTGCCAGCGAAAACGCCAGCCGACAGGGCAAGCGCGGTAGCGTTGGTGCGGTTCATAACGTGGAAGATAGCGAGCTGTGCGCCCCGTTGCGCACCTTGCAGTTTGCGATTGCACTGATACTCGGCGGTGCCGTCCTGGTGCCGGCCTCCGCGCTGGCATCTGGCTTGCCTACCGGTGGTCAGGTGGTGTTGGGCAATGGGCAAATCCTTACGCCCGACCAGCAGCAGATGGTCATCAACCAAACCACGCAAAAACTCGCCATCGACTGGCAGAGCTTCAACATCGGTGCCGACAAGAAAGTCACCTTCGTCCAGCCCGGCAAGGACTCCGTGGCCCTGAACCGCGTGGTCGGCAGTGATGGCTCGAAGATCATGGGCCAACTGAACGCCAATGGGCAGGTGTTCCTGGTCAACCCCAATGGCGTGCTGTTCGGCAAAGGCTCGTCGGTGGATGTCGGTGGCCTGGTGGCCTCGACCCTGGATATAACCAACAGCGACTTTGCCGCCGGCAACTATAAGTTCCAGGGCAAAGGCAGTGCCGACAATGCCAGTGTGGTCAACCAGGGCACGCTCAAGGCTGGCGACGGCGGCGCGGTGGCGCTGCTGGGCGGGACCGTGAGCAACCAGGGGGTGATCGCCGCCAAGCTGGGCAGCGTGGCTCTGGCCGCCGGCAATAAGGTGACATTGGACTTTGCCGGCGACGGCCTGCTCAACGTACAGGTGGATGAAGCCACCAAGAATGCCCTGGTGGAAAACCGCCAATTGATCCAGGCCGACGGCGGCCAGGTGATCATGACCGCCAAGGCCAGCGACGCCTTGCTGCAAACCGTGGTCAACAACACCGGGGTGATCGAAGCCCATACCCTGGGCGAGAAGGGCGGCAATATCGTCCTGCTCGGCGGTTTTGACGGTGGCACGCTGCAAGTGGCCGGTACCCTGGATGCCTCGGCACCGAGCGGCGGCAACGGTGGGTTTATCGAGACCTCCGGTGCCCATGTCAAGGTGGCCGACAGCGCAAAAATCACCACGGCAGCGGCCAAGGGCAAGACCGGCAACTGGCTGATCGACCCGACTGACTACACCATCGCCGCGACCGGTGGCGACATCACCGGGGCCGCTGTCAGCGATCGGCTGAAAACCACCAACATGACCGTTGCGACCGTCGCCACCGGTTCCGGCGCGGGCAATATCAACGTCAACGACACTGTGGTCTGGAACGCCAACACCCTGACCCTGACCGCCCATAACAACGTCAATATCAACAAGGAAATATTCGGCTCCGGCAGCGCCAAACTGGCCGTGGAATATGGCCAGGGTGCAGTCGCAGCGGGCAGTACCAGCAGCATCAATATCAAGGCCCCGGTCAACCTGGCGGCAGGGCAGAATTTCAGCACCAGGCAAGGCAGCGACGGCACGCGTGTGGACTACACCGTGATCACCAGCCTCGGTGCGATGGGCAGCGTTACTGGCCTGGACCTGCAAGGGATCAATGGTGCGTTGAGCGGCAACTTTGTGCTGGGTAGCAATATCAACGCCGCAGCCACGGCTACCTGGAACGGCGGTAAGGGCTTCGATTCCCTGGGCACGGTCGCAGGCGGCGAGTTTACCGGCACCTTTGATGGCCTGGGCCATAGCATCAGCAACCTGAGCATGAATCGCACCACCACCGATGCCGGCTTGTTCGGCGCTGTGAGTGCCACCGGCGCGGTGCGCAATGTAGGGTTGACCAATGTGTCGATCGCGTTGACGGGCACGCTGGTCGATGTCTTCCCGTCGATCTACGCCGTCGGCGCCTTGGTGGGTTACAACCGTGGGTGGGTCGACAACAGCTACGCCAGCGGTGCGGTCACCGGCACCGACTATGTACAACTGGGCGGCCTGGTGGGCACCAACACCGGTATCGTCAGCAACAGCCATACCGCAGGCACCGTGACGTCGACCAACTACGCCGGCGCGGCGGGGCTGGTCTCGTTGAACACCGACACGGGTATTGTGCGCAACAGCTATTCCACGGCGAATGTGATCGGTTTGCGCGGGGCGGGGCTGGGCGGCTTGGTGGTGCGCAACGAGGGGCGGATCGAAAACAGCAGTGCGACGGGGAATGTCACCAGTACGACCAACGCGCAGTACAACGGGGGGCTGGTTTCGGCCAACCGGGCGACGGGGGTCATCACCAACAGTTACGCCACGGGTAACGTTACCGGTGGCGGCACGGCGGGTGGGCTGGTGGGTAACAACTCCTCGGGCGGGCAGATCACCAACAGCTACGCCACCGGCAATGTGGGTATCAACGGGGTCGGCAGCGGCGCGTACAACGGTGGCTTGGTTGGCGCCAATCGGGGCAGTTTGAGCAACGTCTACAGTACCGGCTCGGTGACCGGCGCCCTCACCAATACGGCCAACAATGGTGGGCTGGTGGGTCTGAATGCCGGAGGCACCATCGTCAATGCCTATTCGGTGGGCAAGGTCACCGGTTCCGCTTCGGGCGGCCTGATTGGCCGGCACAGCGGTGGTTCGGTCACCAGCGGCTACTACAACATGACTGTCAACCCAGGGCTTTCAGGCTGGGGTAACGACGTCAGTACCGGTGATGTAGGTACCGGTGCCGCAGTGGGCTTGAGTTCCGCGCAAATGAAGCAGACCTCCAGCTTCCAGGGCTTCAATTTCAGCGCTTCACCCGGCGCCACAGGCAATGCCTGGGTGATGGTCAATGCCGACAGCAGCGGCATCAACAACGGCAGCAGTGGCACGCTGCCGATGCTGGCCAGCGAGTATTCCACGACCATCACCAACGCCCACCAACTGCAGTTGGTGGCCATGGACCGCAACGCCACATACACCCTGGGCCGCGATATCGTCGCCGGGGCCACGGCGGGAACGACTGATGTGTGGAATGGCACTTTTGTGCAACTGGGCGAGGCCAATCGAGGGATAAATTTCACGGGCAGCCTTGACGGCCAAGGGCACGTGATCAAAAACCTGAAGATTGACCGCGGCAATCAGCAATATAACGGGCTGTTTGGTGCGATCTCCGAGACGGGACGCGTCAGTAACCTGGGGCTTGACGGTGGCAGTATCAGCGGCGCGGCTTACACCGGTTCCATTGTCGGTTACAGCCTCGGGACGCTGACGGGCACTTTCTCCAGTGCGACGGTGACAGCCGAGGTCTATGCCGGTGGCTTGGTTGGGCAGCAAGGAGGGGGCAGTATTTCCAACTCCTATTTCAGCGGCTCTGTGACGGCAACGGCTGACTTGGCTGGCGGTTTGGTTGGGCAACTGGACGGCGGCAGCTTATCGAACAACTTCGTCAGTGGCCGGGTGACGGCTAGCTCGGGAAATGGGTTCGCTGGTGGGATCATGGGTTCCAATTTCGGTAATACCGTGTCTTCCGGCAATTTCTGGGACACCAACGCGACGGGGCAGCTTTATGCCGAGGGCGAGTGGATGGTGTTGCCGACGCAATCCGGTGGACTGACCACAACACAAATCCAGACCCTATCCACCTTTTCCAACGCCGGCTGGGACCTGGACAAGACCTGGGTGGTTTACAACGGTGGTTCTGGCCCGCTGCTGCGCAGCTTCATGACCCAGTTGAACGTGGTGGCTGGCGACGTCACGAAAACCTACGACGGCACTGCCTTCGGCGGCGCCTATACGCCAAACCTTGACGCCGACAGTCGACTGACCGGCTCACTGGTGTTGGGCGGCACTGGCGTCGGTGCGATCAATGCTGGCGACTACAGCCTGAAATTGAGCGGACTTGCCTCGACAGGTGGGCAGTTCGGCTATTCGATCAACTACATCGACGGCACCTTGTCGGTGAACAAGGCCACCCTGAGCACGGCCGGTACCACGGTCAACAACAAAGTGTATGACGGCACCACTGTCGCCACCCTGGGCGGTCATACGCTGTTCGGGCTGGTTGCCGCAGACATCGACAAGGTGACGTTGAGCGCTGCCTTTACCAGCAAAGACGCCGGCACTGGCATCCAGGTTGACCTGGGCCTGGGCGGCATCGCGGCAGGCAACTACAGCCTCGATACCAGCAGCCCGCTGAGCGCCAATATTACCCCCAGAGCCTTGAGCATCACTGGCCTGACGGCCGACAGCAAGGTCTATGACGGCACGACCTCCGTCAGTCTCCAGCCGTTTGCTCATCTCAGTGGCCTGGTGGTTGGCGAATCAGTGAGCATGACCTTGAGCGGTCAGTTCGCCGATGCCAATGCCGCCAACGGGAAAAACGTGCAGATCAACGTGGCCCTGGGCGACGCCGGCGGCCTTGCCCGCAACTACAACATAAACCCTCTGGACATCAGCCCGGTGCTTGCCAACATCACCCAGAAGGTCCTGACCATCAGTGGCCTGACGGCGAACAAGGTCTACGATGGCAGCGCTTCGGTGGCCTTGAGCGGTGGCACCCTCAATGGCCTGGTGGGCACGCAGACCCTGGGGTTTGACGCTATCGGCAACTTTGTGGACAAACATGCGGGTGTCGGCAAGGCGGTGACGGTTGCCGGTGTGACCTTGAGTAACGGCTCGGGGCTTGCGCAAAACTACACGGTCAGCCAGCCGGCCGGCCTGAGCGGTGACATTTCCAAGGCCGTCATCAGCGGCATCAGCGGCCTGACTGCCGTCAGCAAGGTCTACAACGGCAATACCGACGCCGCCCTCAGCTCCCTAGGTGCGACGATCAACGGAAAAGTCAGCGGGGATGACGTGGTATTGGCCAGCGCCGCCAGCGAGTTCACCAACAAGAATGCCGGCAATGACAAGACGGTCCTGATCAGCAATATCACCCTGTCAGGCAGCGACCTGGGCAACTACACCTTCGTCAACAACACGGCCACGGCCACGGCCAGTATTACGCCCAAGGCCCTGGCCATCATCGGCATGAGCGTTGTCGACAAAGTCTATGACGGTCGCCTCTCGGCCACGCTGAGCGGCGGTTCGCTGAGTGGTTTGGTTGGGAATGAAACCCTCGGGGTGACAGGTCTTACCGCCACCTTTGCGGACAAAAACGTCGGCACCGACAAGGTCGTGACGGCCAGCGGTACAACCCTGGTCAATGGTGGCAACGGCGGCCTGGCCAGTAACTACAGCCTTGCCAATCCAACGGGATGGACTGCCGATATCACCGCCAAGACCCTGACCGTTTCCGGGATCACCGCCAATAGCAAGATTTACGACGGCACCACGGCGGCCACCTTGTCCGGTGGCGTGCTCAGCGGTTTGGTCAGCGGTGAAACCCTGAGCCTCAACACATTGGCCGGGGTGTTCCTGGACGCCAACGTCGGTAATGCCAAAACGGTCACCGTCAGCGGTGGCGGCTTGGCCGATGGTACCGGCCTGGCCAGTAACTACATCCTGCGCAGCCCCACGGGTTTGAGCGCTGATATCAACGCCAAGGCCCTGACCATCACCGGCCTGACTGCCAACGGCAAGGTGTATGACGGCAACAACCTCGCCAGCCTCAGCGGTGGTGCGTTGGATGGTTTGGTAGGCAATGAAACCCTCGGCGTCACCGGCCTCAGCGCTACGTTCAGCGATAAAAACGCCGGCACCGGCAAGATCGTGACCGCCCGTGGCGCCACCCTGGTCAATGGCAGCAACGGTGGCCTGGCGAGCAACTACAGCATCAGCAATCCCATGGGCCTGAGCGCCGATATCAGTGCCAAGGCCCTGACCATCAGCGGCATGCAGGCCAACGGCAAAGTTTATGACGGCAACAACCTCGCCAGCCTCAGCGGTGGTGCGTTGGATGGTTTGGTGGGCAATGAAACCCTCGGCGTCACTGGCCTCAGCGCTACGTTCAGCGATAAAAACGCCGGCACCGGCAAGACCGTGACCGCCAGCGGCGCCACCCTGGTCAATGGCGGTAACGGCGGCCTGGCGAGCAACTACAGCCTTAGCAACCCTACTGGCCTGAGCGCCGATATCAGTGCCAAGGCCCTGACGCTCACTGGCGTGACAGCGGGCGGCAAGGTCTATGACGGCACTAACGCGGCGACCCTCAGCGGTGGTGTCCTGAATGGCCTGGTGGGCTCTGAGAGCCTTGGCGTGACAGGTCTTGGTGCAACGTTCGACGATAAAAACGCGGGGATCGGCAAGACCGTAACCGCCAGCGGCGCCACCCTGGTCAATGGCAGCAACGGCGGCCTGGCGAGCAACTACAGCATCAGCAATCCCATGGGCCTGAGCGCCGATATCAGCGCC
>NZ_MIFU01000125.1:0-13617 GCF_001855215.1 Pseudomonas sp. 06C 126
GCTGGGCCATGGATGGCCCATCGCGGCGGCCCCCCAAATCAATGTCGGATTACGGGCACACCGAGCCTAGGCGAGGTGCCGAGTGGTGGGGCAAGAGCGCTTTGGTTACTTTCGCGCTCTTCGAAAGTGACCCGCTGTAAGAGCGGAACCTTAAGTGGCCATGACCGCAGCAACGGATATGTACCCAACCCCAAGAACCATCGCAGGCAAGCCAGCTCCCACACTCATCGCATTTCACACACCGATTTTCGATTGTCACACTACAATGTCCCTCCCCCCTCTCCGGAGCCGACATGGACATCGAACTGGCACGCACTTTCCTGGAAATCACCCGCTGCGGCAGCCTGGCCGCAGCCGCCGAGAAGTTGCACGTCACCCAGACCGCCATTACCGCACGTGTGCAAAAGCTCGAAAGCCAGCTCGACAGTACGCTGTTTGTGCGCAACCGCGCCGGGGCGCGCTTGACTGCCGATGGCGAGGCGTTCGTGGTGTATGCCAATCAACTGGTGCAGACCTGGGAAGCCGCACGCCGTGACCTGCCGTTGCCCGAGGGCTATCGCAATGTGTTGCATATCGGCGGCGAAGTCAGCCTGTGCAATCCGTTGATGCTCGGCTGGGCCAAGGCCCTGCGCGAGCATATCCCCAGCCATGCACTGCGCACCGAAGTGCGTGACGGTGAATACCTGTTGCGCCAGCTGGAACTGGGCGTGCTGGATGCCGCGCTGGTGTTCCAGCCGCAGTACTGGCCGGGGTTGCAGGTGGAGCAGGTGCTGGAGGAAAAACTGATCCTGGTGCGCCTGGCCGCCCGTCCCGATCCCTATGTGTATATCGATTGGGGCCCGGGCTTTCGCCAGCAACACGACGCCGCCCTGCCCGACAAGGCCCGCGCCGCGGTGAGTTTCAACTTGGGGCCACTGGCCCTGCAATACATTCTGGAGAACGGCGGCAGCGGCTATTTCCGCACGCGGGTGGTGCAGAGTTACCTCGAAAGCGGAGTAATGGAGCGTGTGCCCAAGGCTCCGGAGTTCAGTTTCCCGACTTACCTTGTGTACTCGCGCGAACGCGATTCGGCGATCCTGCAACAGGCCCTGGTGCTGCTGCGCGGGGTGGTCAAGGCCGAAAGCGATTGGTCGCAACGCTGGGATCCGGTGCTTTGAACCCCTGCCCATGTTAGCCTCCTGATGTTTTCTCCTGGTCTGCCCTGTCGATGAACAAGAAAAAATCCGTCACCATCAGCGACATCGCCAAGCGGGTCAATATGACCACCATCACGGTGTCGCGGGCGTTGAGTAAACCCGACCTGGTCAAGCCCGCTACCCTGGCACGCATCCTTGAGGTGGCACGCGAGCTGGACTACGTGCCCAACGCCTTCGCCCGTGGGCTCAAGCGCAGCGAAAGCCTGATCATCGGGGTGATCACCGCATCGGTCGACAACCCGTTCTACAGCGAGATGATCAAGGCGATTTCCCGCGAGGCGAAAAAACACGGCTATACCATCATGCTGGTGGACACCGACGAGCTGGAAGAACTGGAAAGCAAGGCCGTGGACACCCTGCTGGGTTATCGCGTGGCGGGGATCATCCTGTCGCCGGTCTCCGACGAGCCCGACTACCAACCCGATTACCTGGAGCGCCTGGGCAACGGCAAGACGCCGGTGGTGCTGCTCGACCGCACGATCCACGACAGCCCGTTCAGCCGCGTGGTGCTGGACAACTACCACAGCGGGATCGAAGCCGCGCAATACCTGTTGCGCCACAACCCGGCGCTCAAGCGCCTGCTGGTGCTGACCGGGCCTGAGCATTCACGCATCACCGTAGAGCGCCTCAAGGGCCTGCGCGAAGTACTGGCCGAGCATCCCCAGGTGCAGGTCCAAGTGTGCGCCGGCGACTACACCTTGATGCCCTCCTACCTGCACACCCTCGACTACCTGGCCGCGCACGCTGCGCCGGACGCGATCATGGGGTTCAACCAGTTGATCACCCTCGGGGCCTTGCGCGCGCTGCGCATGCACAACATCCCCCACGACAGCCTGACCATCTGTGGCATCGACCGCTTGCCCTTTGCCGATATCTTCGGCGTACCGATTGCCTGCGTGGCCCACGATGCGTCGCTGGCCGGCAGCAGTGCGGTGCGCCTGTTGCTCGACCGCCTGCAAGACCCGTACAAGCCGCGGGACAAGGTGGTGATTGCCGGCACCCTGGAAAACGGCTAGCGGCTGGTGTAGCCGCCATCGATCGGCAGGCTGACCCCGCTGATCATGCTCGCCGCCTCGCTCAACAGGAACAGCACCGGTAATGCCACTTCGTGCGGCTGGGCGAAGCGTCCCAAGGGTATCGCCGCCAAGGCCGGGTCGCGCTTGGCCGGATCGGACCAGGCCTGTTGCGCCATCGGCGTCAGGGTCACGGTGGGGTTGACGCTGTTGACCCGGATCCCGAAACGCCCCCATTCAGCACATTGCACGCGGGTGATCGCATCCAGGGCGGCCTTGGACGCGCAATAACCGAGGTGGTCGTCCAGTGCCACCAGTGAAGCCTGGCTGGAGACGTTGACGATGCTGCCAGCAATACCTGCGGCGATCATCGCCGCCGCCACTCGGCTGGCGACTTGCGCGGCGGCGCGGGCGTTGACGTTCATCACCAGGTCAAAGGCTGCGCTGCTGATCGCCGCTGCCGGCTCCAGGCGCGAGATACCGGCGCAATTGACCAGGCCATGCATCGGCGGCAAGTCCTTGAGGGCCGCGTCCAGGGAGGCGCTGTTGGCAATATCCAGGCACAGGGTTTCGCAACCCAATTGCGCGAGCGCGTTGGCGTCACGGCCGATGGCAAAAACCTGGGCGCCGCTGGCGAGCAGTTGCAGGGCGATTTCCCGGCCGATGCCGCTACTGGCGCCGGTGACGAGGATGCGTTGGTGGGTGAAGTCGAAGGTGGTGGTCATCAATGAATATCCCAAAGCAATAGAGAGCCCATGTGGGAACTGGCTTGCCGGCGATGGCGGCAGGTCAGCCAGCAGATTTATCGACTGATACACCGCTATCGCAGGCAAGCCAGCTCCCACATTTTGGTCCGTGTTCACTTAACCCGTTTGCAGGCTGTGCATCACCGGCTTGAGTGCCGGATACAGCTTCAGGTAGTCGGCAAAAGCGCGGTCGTATGCCTGCACATTCTCAGCCCCAGGCTCAGCCCGCAGCTCCAACTGCACCCAGCCTTTTTCCATCTGCGCGGTGTCCACCAGCCCCACCGTATGCGCCGCCAACAACGCCGCACCCAATGCCGCCTCCACTTCCTGGACGATGGTGTACACCGGGTAGCGGGTCACATCCGCAATGATCTGCATCCACAAATCCGAATGGCTCGCCCCGCCCACCACGATCAACCGTGGGTCCAGTGAATGGGCACCACGCATGCCTGCCTCGATGTTGTGCCGCAGGGCAAAACTCACGCCTTCGAGCACCGCGCGGTACAGGTGGATGCGGCTGTGATACAGGTTCAGGCCGACAAAACTGCCGCTGGCCTGGTCATCCCATACCGGGCTGCGCTCACCCATCAGGTACGGCAAAAACAACAGCCCCTCACTGCCCGCCGGGATCTTGCGCGCGCTCTGTTCCAGCAGCCACAGGCTGTCCTGGCCGGTGTCTTTGGCCTGTTGTTCCTCGGCCTGGCAGAACTGCTCGCGAAACCAGCTCACCGAGGCGCCGGCGGTAATCGCGCCGCCGAAGATGTACAGGTCCTGCTGACCGTTGTAGACGTGGGGCATGCTCACCAGGCCATGCCGGGCATCCACCTGTTGGTTGAGGTAGCCCCAGCACATGCTGGTGCCGATCATCGCCACGTGGTTGCCCGGCCGGGTGACGCCGGCCGCCAGGGTCGCCATGGCCGCGTCGACGCCACCGGCCAGCACCGGCATGCCCGCCGCCAGGCCCAGGCGTTGCGCCCATTCCGGCAGCAGGCCGCCCACCGCTTCGCCCGAATACAGCAAGCGCTCGGGCATCATCGCCAACGGGATATCCAGCGCCGCCAGCATCTCGGCAGACCAGCCCCGCGCGGCCACATCGTAGATACCGCCGATATTGCCGGCGCTGCTGTGATCCACCGCCACCTCACCGGTCAGGCAGTAGTTGATATAGCTGTTGGGCGGCAGCAGGTAGCGGGTGTTGGCCCAGACCTGGGGTTGGTGCTGCTTGAGCCAGAGCATCTTGGTGAAACCGTAGTAGCTGTCCACCGAGTTGCCGGTAATCGCGAACAGGCGCTCCAGGTCGACATGTTCGCGCACCCAGGCCACCTGCTCGCCGGCGCGGCGGTCCATCCAGATCAGGCACGGATGCAGCGGCTTGATAGCGGCATCCACGGCAATTCCCGAGCCGCCGTAAAGGCTGCTGATACACAGCGCCTTGACCGCCTCCTTGTGTACACCGGACTTGGCCATGCAGTGGTTGACGCAACTTTCGACCGCATCCAGCCAGACCTGCGGCCACTGCTCGGCCCAGCGTACTTTCGGGGTATCCACGCGATAGCCCTGGCTGTGCTGGGCGATGATCCGACCCTCGCCATCCACCAACAGCGCCTTGGTGCTTTGGGTGCCTATGTCTACGCCAATCACATAATGCATAGTCATTGTCCTGGCTTGAGCAGCACCTTGATCGACTTCACCGAGTTGGCCAGGTCGAACGCTTCAGCCCAGTTATCCAGCGGGAAGTCATGGGTGACGATGCCCTTGGACGTCACCAGGCCACGTTCGAACAGGTCGATGGCCACCGGGTAGCAATACGGCCCCAGGTGCGCGCCACGTACGTCCAGCTCCTTGCGGTCACCGATGATCGACCAGTCGGCGCTGGTCTCGGCACCGAATACGCTGAACTCGACAAAGCGCCCCAGCTTGCGGATCAGCTCCAGGCCCTGGGTCACGCCGGCCGGCACGCCGGTGGTCTCGATGTACACGTCGCAGCCGTAGTTGTCGGTCAGGCTATTGATGATCTCGCGGGCGTTGTCCCGGGCGGGGTTGATCACGACATCGGCGCCGTATTTTTTCGCCAGCGCCAGGCGCTCGTCGACCATGTCGATGACCACCAGTTTTTTCGGGGTTTTCAAGGCGGCCACCTGCACCATGCACAGGCCCAGGGTGCCCGCGCCGGCAATCACCACCACGTCATCGAGCTGCAGGTCGCCACGGTTGACCGTATGGATCGCGCAGGCCATCGGCTCGATCAAGGCCGAATCTTCCAAAGACACCGACTCGGGAATCTTGTGCACGATGGCCGTCTTGGGGATACGCATGTACTGGGCCATGCCGCCTTCGGCCACTTCACGCTGGAAGCCGAAGATGTTGTGCACCTCGCACATCCAGTACTTGCCGGACTTGCAGAAACGGCACTTGCCACAAGGCACGATCTGCTCGGCGATCACCTTGTCGCCCACCTTGACCTCGAAGTGCTCCTCGGCGCCCTCGCCCACTTGCTCCACGTAGCCAAAAAACTCATGCCCCGGCACCACCGGCGCCTTGACCCAGGGGTTGTCGCCGCCCCAGAACATCGCCGCGCCCGAGTGGCATTTGCAGTCACTGGCGCAGATGCCGCAGGCGGCAATGCGGATCACCAGTTCATTGGGCCGCGCCTGGGGTTTGCTGATGCGCTCCAGGCGGTAGTCTTTCGGGCCGTGGCAGACGACGGCTTGCATTTGGGTGTGCTTATCCATGGTGTACTGACCTTTATTGAAGATGAGAGAGCCCGTCGCGGCCACGGCGGCCGCGTTGCGGTGATGGTTTTTTTTACTTGTGGCGCTGACGGCTGATAAAGATCGCCAGCAAAATAATTGCGCCCTTGATCACGCTCTGCACATAGGGCGAGACCCCGAGCATGTTCAGGCCGTTGTTCAAGACCCCGAGCAGCATGGCGCCAAGCAAGGTGCCGACAATCACCCCGCGCCCACCGGCAATCGAGGCGCCGCCCAGGACCACAGCAGCAATCGCATCCAGTTCAAAACCGATGCCCGCATTGGGCTGGCCACTCATCAGGCGCGAGGTCAGCACCAGCCCCGCAATCGCCGCGGTCAGACCACTGAGGCCGTATACCAGCAACTTGAAACGCGCCGCCCGCACCCCGGACAAGCGCACCGCTTCTTCATTGCCGCCAATGGCGTAGATATAGCGACCGATGCGCGTGTGTTGCAGCAGCACATAGGCCACCAGGTAGGTGACCAGCATGATCAGGATCGGTACCTGGATGCCCAGCAGGCTTTCACGGCCAAAGAACGCGAACCACTCCGGCAGCCCGGAAATCGGATAGCCGTCGGTGTACATCAGGCCAAAGCCACGGGCGATGCCCATGGTCGCCAGGGTGACGATGATCGGTGGCATATGCAGGTAGGCCACGAACAGACCGTTGCCGATACCAAACGCCACGCCGATCAACAACCCGGCGCCAATCGCCAGGCCCGGCGGCAGGCCCGCGACCATCAGGCCGGCGGTCAGGGTGCCGGACAAGGCCATCACCGGCCCCACTGACAAATCGATGCCACCGGTCAGGATCACGCAGGTCATGCCCACCGCGATGATCGCGTTGATCGACACTTGGCGGGCGATATTGGACAGGTTGCTGGCGGTGAGGAAAGTATCACTGGCGACGATCATCACGGCCGTGACCACCAATAGCCCGATAAACGGATAAAACGCCGGCGAGCGCACCAGCCGCGCCAGGTTCAGGCGCAGCCAGCCGGTCTCGGCGCGGTTAATGGACGTATTCACTTGAGCCCCCTGTTGCATGGCGCATAACCTCTTGTGGGTTGACGGCGGACGCTTCCAGTACCTTGACGATCGCGCCTTTGTGGAACACGGCGACGCGGTCGCACATGCCGATGATTTCCGGCAGCTCCGAAGAAATCATGATGATTGCGTAGCCTTGCTCGGTGAGCTTGCGCATCAGCGCGTAGATCTGTGCCTTGGCGCCGACGTCGATGCCACGGGTGGGTTCGTCGAACACCAGCACGTCGCAGTGATGGTTGATCCAGCGTGCAATCACCACTTTCTGCTGGTTGCCGCCACTGAGGTTGAACACCCGGCTTTCGCCACTCGGGGCCTTGATCGACAGCTGGCGCATCAGCTCATCGACACTGGCGCACTCCTTGGTTTTGTCGATCAGGCCGCAGGCACCCTGGTATTTGCGCAGGTTGTTGATGGAGATGTTTTCGCGAATGCTGAAATCGGTGATCAGGCCTTCGCTCTTGCGGCTTTCCGGTAGCAGGCCGATGCCCTGGGCCAAGGCCTGGGCCGGGTCGTCGAGGCTGACTTTTACCCCGCGCAGCCACACATCCTTGGTCACCGACGCCAGCGCGCCCATCATGCCCAGGGCCAGTTCGGTGCGGCCCGAGCCGACCAGCCCGGCAAACCCGAGTATTTCGCCCTGGTGCAGCTGGAACTGGTTGTGCGGGCCGTTGCGCTTGAGCTGGATGTCCTTGACCTCCAGCAGCAACGGCCCGCGCGCGGCGGTGGGTTTGGGGGGGAAGCTGCATTCCAGTTTTCGGCCCACCATCATCTCGACCAGGCGGTCGATATCGCTGTCCGCCACATCCGTCACGCCGGCGTTGCCGCCGTCGCGCAATACGCTGATGCGGTCGCACACCTGGAAAATTTCTTCGAGGTGATGGGAGATGAAAATCACGGCCACGCCCTGGCGCTTGAGCTCACGCATGATCTCGAACAGCAGCTCGGCCTCGCTTGGCGTAAGGGTCGCGGTGGGTTCGTCGAGCACCAACAGCCGCGCATCCAGGGCCAGGGCCTTGGCGATCTCGACAAACTGTTGCTCGGCCACGCTCAGGTGCTTGACCGGGCATTGCAGGTCGATGCTCACGCCCAGGCGTTGGAACAACGCCTGGGACGCTTGATGCATATCGCGCTTGCGCAGCAGGCCGAAGCGGTTGTTCAGCTCGTGGCCGAGGAAAATGTTTTCCACTGCCGTGAGGTAGGGAATCAGGCTGAACTCCTGGAACACAATGCCGATGCCAGCGGCAATCGCGTCACGATAGGTCGCGAACTGCTGCGCCTGGCCGTCGATCAGGATGCGCCCTTCATCCTGGTGCTCGACCCCGCCGAGGATTTTCATCAGGGTCGATTTACCCGCGCCATTTTCCCCGAGCAAGGCATGGATTTCGCCGCGCTCCACTTGCAGGTTGATGGACTTGAGGGCTTGCACCCCCGGGTAGCGTTTACAGATGTTTTCCAGTTGCAAAAGACTGCTCATGCCGCCGACCTCTCGTTCAGAAGGGTGCCCAGGGCCCCACGCTTGACGTGGGGCGCGGACGGTTTACCAGCTGAAGTCCTTGGCCTTGGCCTGGTCGATCAGAGTGATATCCACCGGGAGGGTGGCGGGCACTTGCGAGCCCCACTTCTTGGCCAGGGCGATGCCCAGGGCCAGGCGGATCTGGTCGCGCGGGTATTGCGCCGAGGTGGCGATGAACTTGCTGCCAGGCTTGAGGATGGCCTTGATCGCTTCCGGCGCACCGTCGACGCTGACCAGTTTGACGTCCATGCCGCTGGCCTCGATGGCCGACAGTGCGCCAAGGGAGCCGTTGTCATTGACGCTGAAAATGCCCTTGAGGGTGGGTTGGGCCTGGAGCATGTTTTCGGTCACGGTCAGTGCCTGGTCACGCTCTTGCTTGCCGTTCTGAATGCTGACGATCTTGATCTGTGGATGCTTGGCCACGGCCTCCTTGCAACCGCGCACGCGCTCGAGGATCGGCACCACGGCGATGCCGTCGAGGATTGCGATATTGCCGGCGTCACCGATGTTTTTCGCCAGGTATTCACAGGCCTGGAAGCCGGCGTCGAAGTTCTTTGAGCCGACGAAGGAGTCCAGCGGGCCATCGGCCTGGGCGTCTACCGCGACCACCACGACACCGGCGGCATGGGCCGATTTGACGGCGGACTGTACGCCCACCGAATCCGTGGGGTTGATCAGCAGGATATCGATGCCCTTTTGCAGCATGTCTTCGACGTCGCTGACCTGCTTGGACACGTCGTGGCGGGCATCGGTGATGATCAATTGCGCGCCGATGGTCGCCGCTGCGTCTTGCAGGGCATCTTTCATGGTGACGAAGTACGGGTTGTTGATTTCCTGGAAGGAAGCGCCAATGCGCAGAGGCGCAGGCCGGGTGTCGGCCAGGGCGACGGTGGAGATGCTTAGAGCCAACAAACACAGGGTTTTGCGAAGCATTTTCATGGCGTGGGTCTCTGTTTTGTTTTTATTTTTAGAGCAAATGTTATCGTTAACATTTTGGCAGAAGCTAGCAAGTAAATGAGGCAGGTGCAAGCCCCTTGCGCCTGTCGGGGCGAGCTCAGTTCGCAAAATTGGCAGGCCGGACTAAGCTTGGTCCCCAACAAAAAATATAACGAGCGCCGCCATGACCCATCCCACCGAGGCTTTTCGCGAACGCTACCGCGCCGCTGTCCACCCGCGCTATAACCCGTGGCTGCATGCCGGCTTTGTGCTCAGCTACGGTTTGCTCTGCATCATGCTGGCCTGGGGCAGCACCCAACGGATTCAAGCCTGGGAATGGCTGACCGTGCCCCTGACACTGGTGTTCTTCAACCTGTGCATTTACCTCGTCCATCGCCACCTGGGCCATCACAAACATGGGTTTGCCAAGCTGTTTTATGCACGCCACACCGGTGATCACCACAGCTTCTTCACCCCCGGCCACATGACCTATGACAGCCCCAGGGACTGGCGGGTGATTCTGTTTCCGGCCTGGCTGATCGTGCTCCACAGCCTGGCCATCACCCTCCCCGCCTGGTGGCTGCTCAAGCAACTCAACCCGAACGTCGCCGGGCTGTTCGCCGGGTGCATGATCCTCGGTTACCTGCTCTACGAAACCTTCCATGCCTGCGAACACCTGCCTGCCGGGCACCCCTTGGCCCGCTTGCCATGGATCCGCCATATGCACCAACTCCATGCGTTGCACCACCGCCGCGAATTGATGCAAGGACGCAACTTCAACATCGTGCTGCCATTGATGGACTATCTGTTCGGCACGCTGCACTGGGAGCCCGTCTCAACCCCCTCCAAAGACTCTCGGGAAGCACCATGAGCCAAAAAATCCGTCATCTGCTGTTGCTGGTATTGATCGCCATCGTCGCCTTTTTGCTGCTGATGCCCACCGAGGTCCAGCCGGTCAACTGGGCCCCGCCCAAGGCTCCGTCCCTGCAAACGGGGCCCTATAGCGAGAACCAGCGCCTGAAGGATGTCCAGCGCATTGGCGCCCAGGACATCGCCGGGCCCGAGGCCTTGCTGGTGGATGCCCAGGGGTTGCTGGTCACTGGCCTGCATGACGGGCGGATCATCCGCACCGCGCCAGACAGCAAGACCCTGGAAGTGCTGGCCAACACCGGTGGCCGCCCACTGGGCCTGGCACTGCACCCCGACGGGCGCCTGATCATTGCCGATGGGATCAAGGGCTTGCTGGCCTTGGACGCCCAGCGCAGGTTGAGCACCCTGAGCACCAGCGCCAACGGCGTACCCTTCGGGTTTACCGATGATGTGACGGTGGACGCCGCCGGACGCTATGGCTATTTCAGCGATGCCTCCAGCCGCTGGGGCTATGGCCAGGATGGTGAAGCGGTGATCGAGCATGGTGGCGACGGTCGGTTGTTGCGTTATGACTTCAGCAACGGCCAGACCGACGTCTTGCTCGATCATCTGCAATTCGCCAACGGCGTGGCCCTGGGGCCAGATGAAAGCTATGTGTTGGTCAATGAAACCGGGGCCTATCGCATCAGTCGCTATTGGCTCAAGGGCGACAAGGCGGGTACCCATGACCTGTTTATCGACAACCTGCCAGGGCTGCCGGACAACCTCACCTTCAATGGTCGGGATCGGTTCTGGGTGGCGCTGTATTCGCCGCGTAACCCACTGCTCGATGGCTTGGCCGGTTACCCCGCGATACGCAAGATGATGGTGCGGGCGCTGATGGTGGTGCCCAAGCCCATCGAGCGCAAAGCCTTTGTGCTGGGGCTGGATGTGAATGGTCAGGTGGTGGCCAACCTGCAGGATGGCAGCGCGGGCAACTATTCACCCATCACCAGCGCCCGCGAAGAGGGTGAGTGGCTGTACCTGGGTTCGCTGAAGAACACCAGCATGGCGCGCTTGCCGCTGAAACTGGCATTGGCTTTGTAGGAAACGACGAAGCCCTCAAGGTCAATGCAAGACTTGAGGGCTTCGTCGCCGGCAAGCCGGCGTCTACAGGATCAACGTACGATGGTCTGGCTGCAGATATGCCCCAGGCTGACGTACTGCGAAATATTGCCGCCTACGCCAACACCCGGGAACTCCTTGAGCTCAATGCGCCAGCCGCCCATGTTGAACCAGGTGCGCCAGTTGTAAGTCTGGCCGGACGAGCTGTCCGGGTAGACCACATTGAGATCGCCGGAGCAGGTGCCCAGGTCGACGTTGCCGGACGCCGCGCCGGTGACACCGGTCTTGGCCTCGTAGTCGACCCAGTGGTAGTTGATGGTGTTGTCGAAGCGTTTGTCGACCCGCAGCACCGGGGTCACGCCACGCAGCGGCTCACCGGTGCTGTCCGACCACTGGGTGCTCCAGCTCAGGCTGCGAGCAGCCTGGGTGGCCAGTTGCATGATCGAACTGGGGATACGCACCACGTTGTCGCCATTCACATTGCTCTGGTTCAGGCGCGGCGCCGAGCCAAAGGACAAGATGTATCGCGCCTGTGGGTTGAGCGCCACTGCCGGGTTGGCCCGCACCCGCACCTTGACGACGTAGCCCGGGGTAAGGCTTGGGTAGGTGGAGGTGTTGTTGGGCTGGATCACGACCCAGTTGTTGCCATCGAAGCGCTCGAAAATCCACTGCTCGCGTGTGCCCGCGCCGTCATCGCCGAGGAACATGCCCACGCCCTGGCCACGCAGCGAAGTGAAGTCGAAGTAATCGACATCGTTGACGCTGTCGAGGTTACCGGCCAGCTGGTTCAGCGCATCCGGCAACGCGAACGCGGTTTGCGCGGTGTCATTGGGCTCGAAGGCGTCGATATTGCTGTCCACCGCCACGCCAAAACTGAACTGCGAGTTGCTCGCGGTGTTGGCCACCATGTACCAGTAATAATCGCCGGCGGGCATTACGCCGTTGAGGTATTCGTCGGCGCTGCCTGCGTTATCAGAGGTGCCCAGCAGCGTCAGGTTGCCTTGGCCGTCGTCATGGAACAGGCTCAACGACATATCGGTGCCGGCGCTCTGGTTCAGCAACTGGACCTGGATGCGCGCGCTTTGCGCCAGGTTGAAGTGATAGGCCACCTCCGCCCCGGTCTCCACGCCGGTCACGTTGTACAGGGTGTTGATATCCAGGGTCGGGAACAGGGGGGCAAAGGCTGCAATCGCTGCGCCTTGCAGGTGTTTCTCGCCCGGTTTTTGCAGCGCATCAACCACCGTATCCACCGGCGCGCTGCTGGCTGCGGCCTTGCTTGCCACCGCCTTGGCCTTGCCGGCCTTGGCCGCCTGGAGTTTTTGCTTGAGTTCGCCCGCAAGCTTGGACGACTCGACCTTGCCCCCCACTTTCAGCGCCTGGTCGACCGCATGCTTGACCGCCTGGGCGGACAGTTTGGCCGGGGCTTGCGAAGGGTACTGCTCGGCCAGGGCAAAGGCCGAAACGAAGCAGGAGGCCGCCATGGCCGCGCCCAGCATAAAGGCTTTTTTCGATTTCATTTTTTATCCATCCATAGTTAAAAAATTTGTGGCTTGGGTGCGCGGTGAAATCCGTTCACCTGGGATGGACTGTAGGATATGACTGTATGGATGTACAGTATTTTTTCAGATAAATGCGGGAAGGATCCGATCAGCTCTGTGGGAAGAAACGACAAAGCCCAGGCGCTGCTGGGCTTTGGTTTGCTCGGCTACCACTTGCGCCAAACGACCCAGGTCGTCAACGCCATGAAATAGATGAACGAGAAGTAAAACGGCCACGTTGCCCAGCGCTTGAGTGCCAAGGGGACTGAGTCCAGCTCTTCCCTGGTCACCTCATTGCTCTTGATATGGGTTTTGGGCTGCATGAAAAAACCGATGAATATGCTCATACGCATGGTTCTATCGATACGTTTATTCCTCCCCCAAAAACGCTTGTTGCATTGGACCGCCTTGTTCTCGCTGAAATAGCTTTCTAACTCTTCGAGTTTCTTATATTCGGCGTATAGGAGTAGCCCCACCGAAACAACCATTCCAACTGCCAGCGCTGTAAGGATCAATGTGTACAACGACATGTTCAGATTCCTGCTGGCTTGTACAAAAGATCACCCACCTCTTCTCCAAAAATCCCTCCCGCAGTCCCCCCGCCGAACCCGCCAGCAGCACCACCGACAACCCCACACGCCAACCTCCCTTGCCCCTTCGTAACTACACCTAACACAATGTTGCAGGTGGACCGCGCGAGGCTAGCCCCTATTGACCCACCCGCTGCGGCCCCCAGAACCCCGCCAACCAACCTCCCGCCTTCCACATACCTCGCCCTGCTACACAACTCCCCCCGATCCTTCATACACGCCTCCTTGATCTCCAACCCCGCCACCCCCACATCCAGCGCCAGCCCCACATACGTGCCATTGCCCAAAAACTTCGACGTCTGGGCAATGCTCT
>NZ_MIFU01000126.1:0-12999 GCF_001855215.1 Pseudomonas sp. 06C 126
ACCTCCTGACCATGCGTATTAACCTGTAAACCATGTCCCCGGTTAGAAATGTAAACGATGTCCCCGGTTTGTACCGGGACAAGCCCCCTCGCCACAGTTTGAGTTACGGCGCGGTCTTGGGCTCGCGGATTTTGTACCAGGCCACATACAGCGCCGGCAAAAACAGCAACGTCAGCAAGGTCGCGATGATGATGCCGCCGATCATCGCGTAAGCCATCGGCCCCCAGAACACCTCCCGCGCGATGGGGATCATGCCCAGGCTGGCCGCCGCCGCCGTCAGCAGGATCGGCCGACGCCGGTGTTCGGTGGCTTGCACCACCGCGTCCCACGGCGTGTAGCCATCACGCTCATAGGCGTCGATCTGGGTCACCAGGATCACCGAGTTGCGGATGATGATGCCGATCAGCGCCAGGATCCCCAGGATCGCCACAAAGCCCATGGGCGTGCCGGTGGGAATCAGCGCCAGCACCACGCCGATCAAGCCCAGCGGGGCCACACTGGCCACCAGGAACATTTTCTGCACGCTGTGCAACTGGATCATCAGGAAGGTCGCCATCAAGAACAGCATCAACGGCACCACGCTGGCAATCGGGCCCTGGGCCTTGCCGCTTTCTTCCACGGTACCGCCGGTTGCGACCTTGTAGCCCACCGGCAACGCGGCGCTGAACTTGTCGATTTCAGGCTTGAGCTGCTTGACCAGGTCGGTCGGCTGCATCTCGTCGCGCACGGCGGCCTTGATGGTGATGGTTGGCTTGCGATCGCGCCGCCACACCAGCGGCTGCTCCAACTCGTAGCGCACGGTGGCAAAGGCCAACAGCGGGATCGAGGTACCGCTCGGCGTGACAATCTGCAGGTTCTGCAAGGTTTCCGGGGTACCGCGTTCGGCGTCTTCGGCGCGGCCGACCACGTTGATCAAGTAGATATCGTCGTGCACCTGGGTCACGGCCGAGCCGCTGACCACGCTGTTCATCAACTGCGCCACATCTTCGGACGACAGCCCGAGCTGGCGCGCCTTGTCCTGGGCGATATCGACCCGCAGCACTTTGCCCGGCTCGTTCCAGTCGTAGATGATCTCGCCCAGGTGGCTGTTTTTATCCAGCAGTGTCGCCAGTTCGATGGCGTGTTTGCGCACCTGGTCGATGTCCTTGCCCGATACCCGGTACTGGATCGGGCGCCCGACCGGCGGGCCCATTTCCAGGGGTTGGACAAAACTGCCGACGCCCACGAAGTCATCACGCAAACGTTTTTGCAGGCGCTCGATCAACGCGCCGCGCTCTTCCAGGCCTTTGCTGACGATCACCAACTGCGCGTAGTACGGGTTCTCCAGTTGCTGGTCCAGGGGCAGGTAGAAACGGATCGCACCCTGGCCGATGTAGGTGCTCCAGCGTGCGATGTCCGGGTCGTCCTTGATGATCGCTTCAAGCCGGTCCACCGCCTTGCGGGTTTCATTGATCGAGGCATTTTGCGGCAGGTTGAGGTCGACGAGGATTTCCGGGCGATCGGACGACGGGAAAAACTGGTTCTGCACAAACTGCATGGAAAACACCGACGCCACGAACAGCAGCACCGTGAGGCCGATCGCCCACCAGCGATTGCGCATGGCCCACAACATGCCGCCATTGAAGGCCCGGCCAATGCGCCCCGGCTCTTCATTGTGCGGTTTGACCTTGCTGCTGAGGATATGCACGCCAATCACCGGCGCAAACAACACGGCCACCACCCACGACACCAGCATCGCCACCGCAATCACCGCAAACAGGGTGAAGGTGTATTCGCCGGCCGAGCTGGCGTTGAGGCCAATAGGCACAAACCCGGCCACGGTCACCAGGGTGCCGGTGAGCATCGGGAACGCGGTGGAGGTGTAGGCGTAGGTCGCAGCCTGCTCCAGGGTCTCGCCTTTTTCCAGGCGGGTGATCATCATTTCCACGGTGATCATCGCGTCGTCTACCAGCAAACCAAGGGCGATGATCAACGCGCCCAGTGACACCCGCTGCATGGTGATGCCGCTGTACTCCATAAACACAAACACCAGCGCCAGCACCAGCGGGATCGAGCATGCCACCACCAACCCGGCACGCAGGCCGAGGCTGATAAAGCTCACCACCAGCACGATGATCACCGCTTCGAACAGCGCACTGGTGAAGCCGCCGACCGCTTCCTCCACCACCTCTGCCTGGTCCGACACCTTGTGCACGCCAATGCCCACCGGCAGGTCGGCCGTCAGCTCGTCCATGCGCTGGTGCAGCGCCTTGCCAAATTCCTGGATGTTGCCGCCCTTCTGCATGGCGATGGCCAGGCCGATGGCTTGCTGACCGTTGAAACGAAACATCGGCCGCGCCGGATCCACATAGCCACGGCTGATATCAGCGATATCCGCCAACCGATAGAAACGATCATTGAGCCGCAGATTGACGTCGGCCAGATCCTTTTCCGAGGCGAATTGCCCCGAGGTACGCACCGAAATCCGCTCCGGCCCGGCCTCGATCACCCCGGCCGGGGTCACCGCGTTCTGCGATTGCAGGCTCTGCACCACCTGGCGCTGGTCGATCCCCAGGGCGGCCAGTTTGCGCGTGGAAAAATTCAGGTAAATCACTTCGTCCTGCTGGCCGATCATCTCGACCTTGCCCAACCCCGGCACAGCCCGGATCTCGGCGCGCACCTGCTCGACGTAATCGCGCAACTGGCGCATCGACATGCCGTCGGCGGTAAAGGCATACACCGAGCCAAACACGTCACCGAACTCGTCGTTGAACGACGGCCCCTGCAACCCCTGGGGGAAGGTGCCGCGGATGTCGTCGATCTTCTTGCGCACCTGGTACCAGATCTCGGGGATCGCCTTGGCGCTGGTGGTGTCCTTGAGGAACACGAAAACCGTGGACTCACCGGGCCGGGTGTAGCTTTTCACATAGTCCAGCGAGTCCAGTTCTTCGAGCTTTTTCTCGATGCGGTCGGTGACCTGCTTGAGGGTTTCTTCCTGGGTCGCGCCCGGCCAGCGGGTCTGGATCACCATGGTCTTGATGGTGAAGGACGGATCTTCCTCGCGCCCCAGGTTCATGTAAGAAAACACGCCCATCAGCAGCGCGACGAACATCAGGTACCAGACGAAGGACTGATGCTTGAGTGCCCAGTCGGATAAGTTGAAGCTCCCTTTCATCGCGGGCTGTCCTCGTCGGTTTTGACTTTTTGTCCGGGTTTGAGGCTGTTGACGCCGGCGCTGACCACACGCTCCCCAGGCTGCACTCCGCCGTTAAGCACGACACGGCTGGCATCGCGGCTGACCAGGGTTACATCACGGGGCTGCACGCTCTGCTGCTGCGTATCGATGACCCAGATACGGGACTTGCCTTCGACATCCTGCACCGCGCTGGCGGGCAACTCGATACGCGGGGCGATGGCCGAGCTCAGGGTCACGCTGATCGCCGTGCCCAAGCGGAACGCCGGCGGCGTCTGGGCCAGGGTCAGGCGTGCGCGCCGGGTGCGGGTTGCACTCTGCGCCTGGGGCTCGATCTCGCGCACGGTGGCGGTGGTGTTGATGCCGGGGTCCAACTGGCTGGCCACCAAAAACACCACATCGCTCGGCAAGCGCTCGGCGAGGCCGGCGGGCAGGTCGATCACCGCTTCCTTGATATCCGGACGGGCCAGCGTCACCACTTGCTGACCGGCACTCACTACTTGGCCGGCCTCGGCATTCCAAGCGGTGACGATGCCGCCATGGTCGGTGCGCAACTCGGCGTAGTTGAGCTGATCCCTGGCCTGGTCCACCGCCGCCTTGGCCTGGTCGAGTGAGGCCTGGGTGGTTTTCAGGTCGGTCTGGGCAACGTCCAGTTGTGCCTGGGCGCCGACACCACGGTTGAACAATTCCTGCTGGCGACGGGCATTGGCCTGGGCATTGATAAATTGCGCCTGGATCCGCGCCAGGTCGCCCTGGGCGGCGCGCAGCTGGTTCTGCTGGTCAGTGGGGTCGAGCACCGCCAGCAGGGCGCCCTTGTCGACTTCGGCGCCCACATCTACCGCACGCCGCGCAATGCGCCCCGGCACCCGGAAGCCCAGGTTGCTTTCATAGCGCGCCTGGATACTGCCGGCGAAGCGCCCAAGGTGCTCCTGGTCTTCGGCTTTTACCTCGACCCAAAGCACCGGGCGCACCGGTTCCGGCGCCGGTTCTTCCTTGGAACAGGCGATCAGCAACAGGCTGCTGGCGAGGATCAGCGTCAGGCGTTTCATGGCTGCACTCCCTGGGCCTGGGCCTGGTCCGGCGCCTGGGCGATCTCCACGAGCATGCCCGGATGCAGCAATTGCCCACCGGCCACCACGACGTTTTCGCCGCCCTTGAGGCCATCGCCGATAATCACCTTACCGGTCAGGTAGCGGGCGACGGTGACCTTGTGCAGTTGCGCCTTGCCGTCGCCATCCACCAGCCACACAGCGGGCTCGCTTAGATCCTTGGTCAACGCGGCCCAAGGCAGCTCGATGCTGGCCTTGGCTTGCCCGTTGGCGGTGGCACTGACCACCGAGCCCAGTTGCATGCCCGTGGGCAAGGCATCCAGGGCGATCTTCACCTGCACGGTGCCGCTGTTGGCCGCAACGGCCGGGGTCACTTCACGCACCCGGCCCACGGCCTTGATGCTCGGGTTATCCAACAGGCTGACGGTGATCGGTACATCCGGCGCAGGTTCGGCCAGCAGCGACTCGTAGACGTTGAACACCGCGTCGCGCTCGCCATCGCGGGCCAGGCTGAAGATCGGTACGGTGGCCTGCACCACCTGGCCCACTTCGGCCTGGCGCGCGGTAATCACCCCCGGCGCTTCGGCGATCAACGCCGTATAGCCCAACTGCTCGCGGGCATTGGCCAACTGCGCCTGCGCGGCAGCCAGGGCGCTTTGACTGCTGCGCAATGCAGCCTGGGCGGCATCGTATTCACTGCGGCTGGTGTAGCCCTTGGGCAGGAGTTTTTCCTGGCGCACAAAAGCCGCCGCCGTCTGTTTGACCCGTGCCTGTTCCGCCACCACCTGGGCCTGGGCGGAATCGACATTGGTCTGCAAATCCTTGGGATCGAGCTTGGCCAGCACTTGCCGGGCCGTCACGCGGTCGCCGACATCGACCATGCGCTGGATAATCTTGCCGCCCACGCGAAATGACAAATCGGTCTGCACCCGCGCCTGGATATCCCCGGTGAGGGTCACCGCCGCTGCAAAATCGGTCGGCTGCACCGTTTGCACAAACACCCTGGAATGGGCCTTGGGCTCAGGTTTTTCCTGGCCGCAGCCGCTCAGCAGCACCAGCAGGGCAACGCTACAAATAACTGTTGAGGTGGGACCGCCCATGCAGACTCCTTTCGCGTGATACCGACGTGCCAGTGTGTATGCGACTGTGAGCTTAGTTCAGGGTTCCACCTTCGCCTATGGGAATTGCGCGGCGTCGCCTGATCGCCGGCAAGCCGGCTCCCACAGGGTAAGATGGCAGTCCATGCCGGCCGGGAACGCCCCTGATGCTGAAAACCTTAGCGGTGGCCAATTACCGCTCGATCAATAAATTGGTGGTACCGCTGGATCGGCTGAACCTGATCACCGGCCCCAATGGCAGCGGCAAATCCAACCTGTACCGCGCCTTGCGCCTATTGGCAGAAACCGCCCAGGGCGGCGTGATCAATGCGCTGGCCCGCGAAGGTGGCCTGGACTCGACGTTCTGGGCCGGCCCCGAAAGCATCAGCAGACGCATGCTCAATGGTGAAGTCGCGGTGCAAGCCAGTGTGCCCCACGGTGCCAAGCGGTTGCGCCTGGGATTTGCCGGGGACGATTTCAGCTACGCGATCTCCCTGGGTTTGCCAGAGCTCAGTACGTCATGTTTTTCCCTCGACCCCGAGATCAAGAAAGAATGCATCTGGGCCGGCCATGTCTACCGTCCCGCAAGCCTGCTGGTGCAGCGCTCCGGGCCGATGGTCCGTGCCCGAGACGGGCGGGCCTGGGATGTGCTGGCCCAGCACACGCCCAACTACCACAGCCTGTTCGATCAGGTCGGCAGCCTGCGCGGCTCGCCGGAGGTGCTGATGCTGCGTGAAAGCATTCGCGGCTGGCGCTTCTATGATCACTTTCGCAGCGACGCCAATGCACCGGTACGCCAGCCGCAGTTGGGCACCCGTACACCGGTCCTGCATCACGACGGCCATGATCTGGCGGCAGCGTTGCAGACCATCCGCGAAATCGGCGATCCCCAAGCATTGCAACAGGCGGTGAGTGATGCGTTTCCTGGCGCGCGCTTGCATATCGCGCCCTTGCAGGGTGGGCGTTTCGCCATTGAGTTCTATCAGGAAGGATTGCTGCGCCCACTGTCAGCGGCGGAGCTCTCGGACGGCACCTTGCGCTACCTGCTGCTGATCGCCGCGCTGCTGACGCCACGCCCGCCAACGATGATGGTGCTCAACGAGCCGGAAACCAGCCTGCACCCGGATCTGCTGCCAGCCTTGGCACGCTTGATCATCCAGGCATCCAAGCAATGCCAGGTGTGGGTGGTGTCCCATGCCAGCCGCTTGATCGCGGCGCTGCAGCAGGATGAGGGGTGCAATTCGATTGTGCTGGAGAAGGTGATGGGACAGACACAGATTGTGGGGCAGCGGGTGTTGGATGAGCCGGCTTGGCATTGGCCTCAGTAGGCGGCGCCTGTACTGCCGCCATCGCGGGCAAGCCCGCTCCCACATTGGGAATGCATTCTCCTGTGGGAGCGGGCTTGCCCGCGATAGCGGTGGAGCATTCAGTACAGGATCAACCCTGCCACTTACCCCCCTCAACAATCACACTCTCAGGCTTGGTGTCATCGCTCAGTTCTTTACGCACGTACTGGTCATACAGCTTGAGCAAGAACTTCTCTTCACCCAACTTCGCCAACTCGGCATTCACCCAGTCGCGCAGTTCGATATTGCCCTTCTTCACCGCCGGCGCAATCGGCGCTTCATCACCCAGCTTCTCTTCAAGCACACGGTAGCCCGGGTTCTGCTTGGCCCAGCTGAACAGCACCAGGTTGTCTTGCGCATAGGCATCGCCACGCCCAGCCGACAGGGCTTGCAGCGACTCGGAGTTTTTCTCGAACTTGAGCAGTTTCCAATCCGGGTGATTCTTGGTCAGCCAGATATCAGCCGTGGTGCCAGTGGTGACGATGGTGGTGCGGGTCGCCAGGTCGTCGAGGCTTTTGACCACGCTGTCGTTAGGCACCAGGGCCTGGACCGCGACTTTCAGGTTGGGGTTGGTGAATTCCACCGCTTCCTTGCGCTCGGGGGTCACGGTCATGTTGGCCAGGATCAGGTCGACCTTGTCGCTCTGCAGGAACGGGATGCGGCTGGCCGGCTCCACGGCCACGAACTCGACCTTGTTTTCGTCGCCCAGCAGGTCCTTGGCAAACTGGCGGCCGATGTCGGTATCAAAACCCACGTAGCGCCCGGCTTCATCGACAAAGCCAAACGGCGGCTTATCGGTAAATACGCCGACGATCAGCTTGTCGCGGGCCTTGATCTTGTCGATATAGCTCACCGCCGCCGGCGCGGCAGCCGCGGGTTTGGCCGGTTCTTCGGTTTTGTTGCAGCCGGCCAGTAAGGCGAGGCCGAGCAGCGGCAGTAACAACTTGGCAGTTTTCATGACAGCTCCAGTTCCTTGATTTTCTTGGGCAGTGTTGAAACAAACGAGAATTTCTCGAGGAACTGCTGCGCGCGTGCGGTCTGCGGGTTCGTAAAGAAGGCCTCGGGGGTGTTGTGTTCGAGGATGCGGCCGGCCTCCATAAACACCACGCGGTCGGCGACGGCGCGGGCGAAGGCCATTTCATGGGTGACGATCAGCAGGGTCATGCCATCGCGCGCCAGGTCCTGGATCACCTCCAGCACTTCCTTGACCATTTCCGGGTCAAGGGCGGCGGTGACCTCATCAAACAGCATGACCTGGGGGTTCATGCACAACGAGCGGACGATGGCGATGCGTTGCTGCTGACCACCGGACAACTGGCGCGGAAACGCATCGCGCTTGTCGGCGAGCCCCACCCGCTCCAGCAGTTTTTCGGCCTGATGACGGGCCTCGCGGGGTTCGCGTTTTTGCACTTTCAGCGGGCCCAGCAGGATGTTGTCGAGCACGCTCATATGGGGGAACAGGTGATAACTCTGGAACACCATGCCCACGTCCTGGCGCACCTGGCGCCAGTCGGTGTGTTTATCCAGCAGCTCTTTGCCGGCCAGCCGCAGGCTGCCGCTGTGGGCCACTTCCAGGCCGTTCAGGCACCGCAGCAAAGTGCTTTTACCGCAGCCACTGGGGCCGAGGATTACCACCACTTCGCCGCTTTGCACACTCAGGTCGATGCCGTTGAGCACCTGCTGTTCGCCGAAGAATTTATTGAAACCCTGGAACTCGATCAATGCGCTCATGCTTGGGCCCAGCGCCGTTCCAGCACCTTGGAGGCGGCCGACAACGGGTAGCAGATAAAGAAGAAAAACAGGAACAGCGCGCCGTAGATCAATACCGACTCATAAGTGCGCTCGATGATTTGCTGGCCGACCTTGATCACATCCACCACGCCGATCAGCACCGCCAGGGAGCTGGTCTTGATGATCCGCGTGTAGACGTTGATGGTCGGCGGCGTCATGCGTTTGAGCGCCTGGGGCAACAGCACATAGCCGTAGAGTTGCGGCGCCGACAAACCAATCGACAGCCCCGCCTCCCGCTGCCCACGTGGCAGCGAATGCAACGCGCCGCGCACCACTTCGCCCACTTCACTGGCGCCCCACAGCGACAGCACCAGCACTGCACACCAGAAACTGGGGATGCTCAGGCCGGTAAAAATCGGCAGGCCAAAGAACAGCAGATACAGCCACACCAGCACCGGAATCGCGCGGAACAACTCCAGGTAAATGCGCAGCAGCAGGTTGATCGCACGCACATTCAACGTGCGCAGCACCCCATACGCCACCCCGCCAAGGGTGCTGAAGGCGATGCTCAAAAACGAAATCGACAGGGTTTGCGCAGCGCCCTTGCCCAGTTGCGGCAACGACACCCACAACAACTCAAGACCCGAACTGGCCATGCTGGAGCCTCCTTTCCAGGCGGCTGAGCAACAGCGACAGCGGCAAGAACAACAACACGCAGATCAGCGTGAGCACGGCGAGCATCTCGTAAGTCTTGTAGTAGAGGGCGATGTAGCTTTTGGTGGTGTAGAGAATCTCCGGCACCGCCACCGCCGAGACCACAGTGGTCTCCTTGAGCAGGAAAATGAAATTGGCGAACAGCGCCGGCAGGCTGAGGATCCCGGCCTGGGGCAGGATCACATGGCGCAGCAGTTGCCAGTCGGACAGGCCGATGGACTTGCCCGACTCGATCTGCGCCAGCGGCACCGCCTCCACACCGGCGCGCAGCACTTCGGTGAGGTAGGCACCGCCCAAAAAGGTCATGGTGATAATCGCCGCCCAGAACCCGGAGATATTGAAACCCAGGGCCGGCAAGGCGAAGTACACGAAGAACAGCTGGATCAGCAGCGGCGTGTTACGCGCCAGCTCCACATACAACGCCACCAGGCGCGACAGGTAGGGCGTGCGGAACACCAGCAAGGCTGAGTTGATCAGCGCCACCAGCAGCGAGGTGCCGATGGCGATCAAGCCCACTTGCAGAGTCACCCCAACGGCCTTGAGAAACGCCGGCAGGGTGCTGAGGATAAACGCGTAGTCAAAAGTCATTTCAAGTCCTGGGCGCCGCAGGGGTAATGCGGCGTAAACGCAGTCCGGTCCAGCGTGGGTAACGCCGGGAAGCGCTGACTTTAAAGGTATAAAAACCAAAATTTAAATACCGAAATAGCATATTGATATCACCCAAAAAGCTAACCGGTGGATTCGCCGGGTTGGCAGGTGACAGCTAAGGTTCTTGGGCGTGTAGGAAGGGTCTTTTTTTCAGCGCTGAACGACAGGGATGGGCAGCGCGTGGCCAGACTGAGGGCCATTTAACCAGCGAGGGAATGACAGATGAGCGAAACCAAACCGATCGACCCGCAGGACTTGGTGAAGTGGTTGGTGGCGTTGCGCCGGGCGATCAACAGCCGGGATTAACAGGCATGACACCCACCCATGTGGGAGCGGGCTTGTGTGGGAGCCGGGCTTGCCCGCGATAGCATCACCTCTGTGTCAATGACACACCGAGGTGCCTGCATCGCGGGCAAGCCCAGCTCCCACAATTTTGGCCATCATTGCCCAATAAAAAACGCCGACGCTGTATCAGCCGTCGGCGTTCAAACCTTGAAGGGGGTTTGGGCAATCAGAACGCTGGGACCACCGCGCCGCTGTATTTCTTCTCGATGAAGGCTTTGACTTCCGGGCTGGTCAGGGCCTTGGACAGTTTCTGGATCGCGACGCTGTCCTTGTTGTCTGGACGGGCCACCAGGAAGTTCACGTACGGCGAATCGGACGATTCAATGATCAGCGCATCCTTGGCCGGGTTCAGGCCGGCTTCCAGGGCGTAGTTGGTGTTGATCAAGTCCAGGTCAACCTGGTCGAGGACGCGGGGCAGCAGGGCCGATTCCAGTTCCTTGAACTTCAGGTTCTTCGGGTTGCTGGCGATGTCTTTTGGCGTGGCCAGGGCATTGGTCGGATCTTTGAGAGTGATCACACCGGCCTTCTGCAGCAGCAACAGGGCGCGGCCGCTGTTGGAGCCTTCGTTGGGAATGGCAACAGTGGCGCCATCTTTCAGGTCTTCGATTTTCTTGATCTTTTTCGAGTAGCCGCCAAACGGTTCAACGTGCACGCCAACGACGGTGACCAGGTTTGTGCCTTTACCCTTGTTGAAGTTTTCCAGGTACGGCAGGGTCTGGAAGTAGTTGGCATCCAGGCGCTTCTCGGCCACTTGCACGTTCGGTTGCACGTAGTCGGTGAAGACCTTGATTTCCAGGTCCACGCCTTCTTTGGCCAGGGTCGGCTTGATCAGCTCAAGGATCTCGGCGTGGGGCACTGGAGTGGCCGCGACCACCAGCTTTTCGTTGGCTTGAGCGATACCGGCAGTCAGGGCAGCCGCCAGGGCGGTGAACAACAGAACCTTTTTCATGCAGTGTCCTTAATCGAAAATCCGGGGCGTCGGTGACGACCACTTCTTATGGGGGTGCCAGCGATGTGCTATCGCGGCGTGGGATGGACAATACCGATATTTTTTATTCCCGAACAATACCTTTTATTCACTTTGATATTCCATTTTGCTCATACAGAGCCCAACCCCCCAAACAGACGCGTCAACGCTGCGCGCTCGATTTCGCTGCCGTTGCTCAGGATCTGTCGCACCTGATGCTCAATCTGCGCCACCGACACCACCGGCAGGTTCAAATGCTCCGGCAAGATCTCATCGCCGCTGCTGACCAGCAGCGCAAAGTGGATCACGTTCTCCAGCTCGCGGGTATTGCCCGGCCAACTGTGCTGCTCCAGCACCCGCTGCGCGTCCTCGCTGATCAATGGCACCGGCAGGTCCAGGCGCTGGCTGTAGATACCCAGGAAGTACTCGGCCAACGACAGGATGTCACCCACCCGCTCGCGCAGGGCCGGCAGTTCCAGTTGGCCTTCGCTGAGGTAATGGAACAGGCGCTCATTGAACTTGCCCACGGCCACGGCCTGGGCCAGGTCGATGCTGGTAGCGGCGACCAGGCGCACGTCCACCGGGCTCGGCTGATGGGCGCCGACACGGGTGACTTCGTGGTTTTCCAGGGCGGCGAGCAGCTTGACCTGGATCGGCAACGGCAGGTCGCCGATCTCATCGAGGTACAAGGTGCCGCCGTTGGCCGAGCCGAACCAGCCAGCCCGGCTGCTGGCCGCGCCGCTGTGGCTGCCGGCTGCATAGCCGAACAATTCAGCATCGGCATAGGTCGGGCTGATGGCGCCGCAGTTGACCGACACAAACAGGCCGCTGCGGTCACTGCCGCGATGGATATGGCGCGCCAGCAATTCCTTGCCGCTGCCGGTTTCGCCGCGAATCAACACGGGCAAGGCTCGCGGGGCCAGGCTTTCGAGGTCTTCGCGCAGCTGTCTTGAACGGGGGTCGACAAACACCAGTGCCTTGGCGCGGATGCTCAGGGGGCTTTTCTCGGCGTCGGGGAAGGTCAGCAGTGGCTGGCCAAAGGTTTCATGCAGGCTCATGGCAGGCTCCCGCCCCAATTCCACTTAAGGGACGGGGCGTTGAAAAGGTATTAGGCGCGGCGCCGGGAGTGATGCTCCAGACGGTTTTGCAGGCGATAGAGATAGGCGAAACCCTGCTCCCAACGCTGGTGGCCGGACTTCACGTTGATATGCCCGGCCCCCGCGAGAATCCCGGCTTCAGCCCCCCAGTTACGCGCCAGTTCCAGGGCGCGAGGGGCACTGACGGCGCTGTCGTTGTCGGAGCTGACGATCTGGCTGGGGAACGGCAACAGGTCGCGGGGGATCGGCGCAAAGTTGCGCAAGGCAGGCGCACACGCCGGGCGCTCGACATCCGCCGGGGCCACCAGCAACGCACCGCGCACCTGACGCAAGAACTGCAACGGCGCGCTGGCCGCCCAGTGCGCCACGGTGATGCAACCCAGGCTATGGGCGATAAGGATCACCGGAGTGCTGTCGGCCGCAATGGCTTCGGCCAAGGCCGCCACCCAGTCTTCACGGCGCGGGGTCAGCCAGTCGGCCTGCTCCACGCGAGCGCTGTTGGGCAGGCTGTTCTGCCAATGGGTTTGCCAATGATCTTCTGGCGATCCTTGCCAGCCCGGCACGATCAGGTAACGGATCAACTCGCTGTGCATGGGTGTGCCCTCCTGCAGCGTTTAACGTTGCTGACCAGTATAGGGACGGGGCATATATTCGTTAAGGAATAAGAAGCTATTTGTTAATAACCAAAAACACAGCCCCATCAATCAAATAATGTGGGAGCGGGCTTGCCCGCGATGGCGGTGGTTCAGGCAATGCACGGGCAGCTGACACACCGTCATCGCAGGCAAGCCAGCTCCCACATTTATTTTGTGGTGTATCCAACCGACAAGCCC
>NZ_MIFU01000127.1:0-12301 GCF_001855215.1 Pseudomonas sp. 06C 126
GTTTTGCTTACTTTTGCGCTGTTCAAAAGTGAGCCGCTGTAAAAGCGGAACCCATGGCCGCCGTTACCGCAGCAATGGATATGCCCCCTACATCAGCCCAAAACCCGGAGCCCAGAAGTATCAGAGAGTTGTGTAGATACTCATGCTGCGATGAGTGCCTTACAGGCACTGCATGATTCAGCCCGCCAGCAACCAAACCCCAGTCGCCGCCGAAGCCGCCCCCGCCACCCGCACCAGCGGTGCCGCTGCAGCCGGCAGGAACCGCACCAGCGCATAACCGGCCGCGTGCAATACCGCCGTCGCCCCCACGAACCCGGCGGCATACGCCCAAGGGCTGGTCATGTCCGGCAGCTCCAGGCCATGGGCCACACCATGGAACAGGGCAAACACGGCTGTTGCGGCCACGGCCACCGCCACCGGTGGGCGAATCGCCAAGGCCACCGCCAGGCCCAGGGCCAGTACCGACGCGGCAATCCCGCTTTCCAGGGCTGGCAATGCCAATCCTTCAAAACCCAGCATGCCGCCCAGCAGCATGGTGCCGACAAAGGTACACGGCAGCGCCCAGCGCGCCGCGCCTTGTTGCTGCGCCGCCCACAGGCCGACCGCCAGCATCGCCAGCAAATGGTCCAGCCCGCCGAGTGGATGGCTGATACCGGCCACCAGGCCATTGTCGCCATGACCCGGATGGGCAAAGGCCAGGGCCGGGGCCAGCAGCAGGGTGGCGGCGGCAAACAGTTTGTTGAGGCTCATAAACAGCTCCTTGGTAAGGGGATCAGGCTGCGCTCAGCAGGCCTTGGCGTTCGATAAAGGCGACGATTTCTTCGAGGCCGACCCCGGTTTTCTGGTTGCTGAACACGAACGGCTTGCCGCCGCGCATGCGCTGGGTGTCGCTGTTCATCAGTTCCAGCGAGGCGCCGACCAACGGCGCGAGGTCGATCTTGTTGATCACCAGCAGGTCCGACTTGCAGATCCCCGGCCCACCCTTGCGCGGCAGCTTGTCGCCGGCCGACACATCGATCACGTAGATCGTCAGGTCCGACAGTTCGGGGCTGAAGGTGGCCGACAGGTTGTCGCCGCCCGACTCCACCAGAATCAGGTCGAGGCCTGGAAAACGCCGGTTCAACTGGTCTACGGCTTCCAGATTGATCGACGCGTCTTCGCGAATGGCCGTGTGCGGGCAGCCGCCGGTTTCCACGCCGATGATGCGCTCGGGTGCCAGCGCCTGGTTACGCACCAGAAAGTCGGCATCTTCGCGGGTATAGATATCGTTGGTGACTACCGCCAGGTTGTAGCGATCACGCAGGGCCAGGCACAGCGCCAGGGTCAGGGCGGTCTTGCCGGAGCCAACGGGGCCGCCGATACCGACGCGCAGGGGTTGTGTGTTCATGGGGCTCTCCTAGGAACGGAACAGGCGGCTGTACTGGCGCTCGTGGGCCATACATGCCAGGGACAGGCCGAACGCGGCGCTGCCAAAATGATGGGGATCGCGCTGGCGGGCGTCCTGCTGGGCCTGTTGCAGCAACGGCAGCAGTTCGCTGGTCAGGCGTTGGGCGGCTTGCTGGCCCAGGGGCAGGGTTTTCATCAGCACCGCCAATTGGTTTTCCAGCCAGCTCCAGAGCCAGGCGGCCAGGGCATCGTCGGGGCTGATTGCCCAGGCGCGTGCGGCCAGTGCCCAGCCCAGGGCCAGGTGGGGTTCGTGGGTGGCGTCGAGAAAACGGCGGGCCGGCTCATCCAGCTCCGGCAGGCCGCTGAGCAGTTGTTGCAGGGAGTAGCCCATTTGCCGGCTCTCCTGGAACAGCTCGCGGGTTTCGCGGCTGGCGCGGTGTTCTTCACACAGGTGGCGCAGCGCCTCCCAGTCGTGGTCCGCAGCGGCCTGGCAATGGGCAAGCAGCAGCGGCGCTTCGAAACGCGCGAGGTTGAGCAGCAGTTGGTCGCTGATCCAGCGTCGGGCGCTGGCGGCATCGCACACACGGGCATTGTCCACGGCCATTTCCAGGCCCTGGGAGTAGCTATAGCCGCCAATCGGCAGTTGCGGACTGGCCAGACGCAGCAGCGCCCAGGCCGGGTTCACAGGCGCACGCCGAACTGGTGCAGTTTGGGCGGATAGTTGAAGTCTTCATCACCGTGGCGCGAGTGATGATGACCGCCACCATAGGCCCCGTGCTCGGGCTGGAAGGGCGCTTCGAGGGTTTGGGTATGGGCGCCCAGTTGCTCGAGCATGGCCTTGAGCACGTAGTCATCGAGCAGACGCAGCCAGCCGTCACCCACTTGCAATGCTACGTGGCGGTTGCCCAGGTGATAGGCCGCGCGGGTCAACTCGAAGGCGCTGCTGCAGGTGACGTGCAGCAGTTGTTCAGGGCGCGCGCAGACACGTACGACACGTCCGTCCTCGGCCTGTAGGAATTCACCATCATGCAGCGGCGGCTGGCCGCGCTCCAAAAACAGGCCGACGTCTTCGCCCTCGGCACTGAAACAGCGCAGACGGCTTTTGCTGCGGGCTTCGAAGTTCAGCAACAACTCCGCAGCCCAGGTGGATTGGGGCGCAATTTTGCGGTGGATCACCAGCATCGGAAAGCTTCCAGCTATAAGCGTTAAACAGGCTAGAGCAAGGGGCTTGCCAACCAGGCTGGATGTAGGAAAACGCCGTAGGTTCTGGGCGTTACGCCACTAAACGGGGCGAGCGTTCTGGAAGGGGGTGATCCAATTTGGTGCGCGATGGGGTGTGCAAGCACTCGAATTGGGCGATTTGAACGTGGGGTATTTATCGGTGGTGATGTTTGGGATTTGTCCTACGAGAATCTTGGATTTTCCGTTCATCATGCTACGCGTCGTTTTACTAGGATTTCGCCCCGTGTTTAATCCATTGCGACGTTCATCATGTTCAAGTCTTTTTTATGTGTAGTTCTTGTCGGTCTGTTCGGCATCGTTTCATCGGCCTCGGCCAACTTCACCAAGCGCAACAACACTGGCCTGGCCCCGTTCGGCTCTTCGCTGCAGGCCGTGCCGCAACCGACCATCGACAATGTGATCGACCGCGCCCATCAATTGCTGGGCACCGCTTACACCTGGGGCGGTACCTCCCAGGAGCAGGGGTTTGATTGCAGCGGCTTGCTGGTCTATCTGTTCAAGACTGAAGCCAACATCGTCATCCCGCGCACCACGGCAGCGATGCACCGTTCAACGGCGGCGACGATCAAGCGCAACGCACTGCAACCCGGCGATGCGGTGTTTTTCCGGGCCAATGGCAGTGGCCAGGTCGGTCATGTCGGCCTGTATGTGGGGGAGGGTAAATTCATTCACTCGCCACGCAAGGGCAAGAGCGTGCGCATCGACTCGCTGGCCAACAATTACTGGAAGAAGAACTACACCACGGCCAAGCGTTTCCACGCGGTGCGTTGAGCGGCTACTCGGTGCTGCCCAGGCCTTGCCAGTGCTTGAGGCCAATAAAGATAAAGCGCAGTTGCTGGGTGATCTTGGCCTGGGGCGTGAGGTGCGCCGGCAGGGCAGCCGCGGGCGGGTCGATGATGTCGGGCAGGGTGGCGAACACGCTCTTGACGATCAGGTCGGCCATCACATGCAGGCCCTCGGCATCCAGGTGCTGGAGCTTGGGCATCAGCGTCAGGTCGGCCGCCAGGTCCGAGGTGATGTCTTCGCGCAAGGCGCCGATGGCTTGGCGCACGGCCAGGCAGCCGCCGTATTGCTCGCGGGCCAGGAATAAAAACTGCGAACGGTTGGCCGCCACCACATCGAGAAAGATGCGCACTGAGGCATCGATGATGCCACCCATGACAAATTCGTTGTGGCGTACCAGGCGGATGGTGGCGCGAAAGGTCTGGCCGACCTCACTGACGAGCACCAGGCCCAGTTGGTCCATATCGGCAAAGTGACGGTAAAAACCGGTGGGCACGATGCCGGCGCTCTTGGCCACTTCCCGCAGGCTCAGGCTGCCAAACCCTCGGCCACCCTCCATCAGATGGCGGGCTGCGTCCATCAAGGCAAGGCGGGTCTGTTGCTTCTGTTCGGCGCGGGGCAGCATGGGCGGGTGGGCTTTGTAGACAAGGACAGCGACGCACTCTAGCAAAACAACTTTACCGGCGTCGAACTTGAAGCAGGACAAAGGTGGTGCGGATCGTACAAAGTCAAAGCCCGATCTCAGGGGATCGGGCTTTTTTCAGGGCCAGCACCGGCTTAGCTCGTTGCTTTATGCATTTCTTCCAGACGGTCGGAACCGCCTTCGGCGACGAATTCGCGTTGTTGCAGACGGTCCGAGCCACCTTCAACCAGGCCTTTCTGTTCCAGGCGATCACGGCCGCCTTCAGTGACGAATTCGCGTTTTTGCAGACGGTCCGAACCACCTTCAACCAGGCCTTTCTGTTCCAGGCGATCACGACCCCCTTCGGCAACGGTCTGGCCGATGTGCGAAGCGTCAGCCTTGGCTTGTGGGATGGCTTGTTCGGTAGCTGGCAGGGCAAAAGCACTGGTGGCCAGGACAGAGAGTGCAACACTGAGCAGTAATTGGCGTTTCATGATGAGTTGCTCCTTGGGAGGGCGATAAAGTGGGTACGGAGGCAATGCTACTCTCGATATCTCGATATAAAAGTTCATAAACACAATGGTAATAATCAACAGAATTGATTGTTCTGCGCCGAGGCTCTAGATCGCGCCTCTCAAGCACGCGCTTTTGCACCGGGGTGGGTATTTTCGATACGGGCATGGGTAACAACGGTGCGCTGGCCATGAGACAAACTGTCGGATCAGTCAGAAAAAGCGCTTTTCACCGCTAATTGCCATGTGCGGTTAAACCCCCAGGCCATTTGCCAGTCGTAGCCATATAAGCTTTAGTCCTTGCGCGCGTTGCCGGTGGCACGCGCAGCCGTAATCAGGAGCCCTGTGCAATGACGCGCACTCGTAAAATTCTCGCCTGGAGCAGTGCCTGCTTCGTTCTGTTAATCGCCGCCGTGGTGTTGATCCTGGTGTTCTTCGACTGGAACCGGATCAAGCCGCAAATCAATGCCAAGGTCTCTGAAGAGCTGCACCGCGCCTTTGCCATCAATGGCAACCTGGCTGTGGTCTGGCAGCGCGAGCCGGACGAGGGCGGTTGGCGGGCCTGGGTGCCGTGGCCCCATGTGGTGGCCGAGGACCTGAGCCTGGGCAACCCCGAGTGGTCGAAAAAACCGCAGATGGTCACCCTCAAACGCGTCGAACTGCGCATCTCGCCCTTGGCGTTGCTGGCCCAACGCGTGGTGATCCCGCGCATCGACCTGACCGAGCCGAGCGCCCAATTGCAGCGTCTGGCCGATGGTCGCGCCAACTGGACCTTCACCTTTGATCCCAAGGATCCGAATGCCGAACCCTCCAATTGGGTGGTAGACATCGGCGCCATAGGCTTCGATAAAGGCCATGTGACCCTCGACGACCAGACCCTCAAGACCCGTCTCGATGTGCTGATCGACCCCCTGGGCAAGCCGATTGCGTTCAGTGAGATCGTCGGCGAGCGCGATGCTAAAAAAGCCCTGGAGCAGGGCGCCACGCCCCAAGACTATGCGTTTGGCCTCAAGGTCAGCGGCCAGTACCACGGGCAGAAACTGGCGGGTAGCGGCAAGATCGGCGGGTTGCTGGCCCTGCAAGACGCGGCCAAGCCATTCCCCTTGCAGGCCCAGGCGAAGGTCGGTGATACCAGCATCGCCCTGGCCGGCACCCTGACTGACCCCCTGAACCTCGGCGCTCTGGATCTGCGCCTGAAACTGTCCGGCACCAGTCTTGGCAACCTTTACCCCCTGACCGGCGTGACCCTGCCGGACTCGCCGGCCTATTCCACCGATGGTCGCTTGATCGCCAAGTTGCATGAAGCCGGCGGTGCGTCGTTCCGCTATGAAAACTTCAACGGCAAGATCGGCAACAGCGATATCCACGGCGACCTGGCCTATGTCGCCAGCCAGCCACGGCCCAAGCTCAGTGGCGCGCTGGTGTCCAACCAACTGCTGCTGGCCGACCTGGCGCCGCTGATCGGTGCCGACTCCAACGCCAAGCAAAAGGCCCGTGGCGGTGAAAGCAAGCAACCGGCGACCAAAGTGCTGCCGGTGGAGGAGTTCCGCACTGAGCGCTGGCGCGATATGGACGCCGACGTCGAGTTCACCGGCAAGCGCATCGTGCACAGCGCCGAACTGCCCTTTACCGACCTCTACACCCACCTGGTGCTCAACGATGGCCAATTAAGCCTCGAACCCCTGCGCTTCGGCGTGGCCGGTGGGAAGCTCGATGCGCAGATCCGCCTCAATGGCCGCATCACGCCGCTGGAAGGCCGGGCGAAGCTGACGGCGCGCAACTTCAAGCTCAAGCAGCTGTTCCCAACCTTTGAACCGATGAAAACCAGCTTCGGCGAGCTTAACGGCGACGCCGATATCGCCGGGCGCGGCAACTCGGTGGCGGCGCTGTTGGGCAGTGCCAATGGCGATCTGAAAATGCTCATCAACGACGGCGCGATCAGCCGCAGCCTGATGGAAATTGCCGGGTTGAACGTGGGCAACTATGTGATCGGCAAGTTGTTTGGCGACAAGGAAGTGAAGATCAACTGCGCAGCGGCGGACTTCGGGATCAAGACCGGCCTGGCCACCAGCCGGCTGTTTGTGTTCGATACCGAGAACGCGATCATCTACATCGATGGCACCGCGAACATGGCCAGCGAACAACTGGACCTGACCATCACGCCAGAGTCCAAGGGCTTTCGCTTGTTCTCACTGCGTTCGCCGTTGTACGTCAACGGGCCGTTCATCAAGCCCAATGCCGGGGTCAAAACGGTGCCGCTGTTGCTGCGTGGCGCGGGGATGGTGGCGCTGGGTGTGATCGTCGCACCTGCGGCGGGCTTGCTGGCGCTGGTGGCGCCCAGTGGGGATGAGCCGAATCAGTGTGTGCCGTTGTTGCAGCAGATGAAGGAAGGCAAGGCGCCGAAGACTGTGAAGGGCTAACTGACTGAACCACAACCAAATGTAGGAGCTGGCTTGCCTGCGATAGCATCGCCTCGGGTTTACTGAAAAACCGAGGTGCATGCATCGCAGGCAAGCCAGCTCCTACATTGGTTTGTAGTGTGGCTTACAGGTCTTTGAGAATGTCCGCCATATCGTCAGCGTGCTCTTCTTCCTGGGCCAGGATGTCTTCAAAGATCCGGCGGGTGGTTGGGTCTTTCTCGCCGATGTACTGAATGATCTCGCGGTAGCTGTCCACTGCGATGCGCTCGGCCACCAGGTCTTCGTAGACCATTTCCTTCAAGGTCTTGCCGGCCACGTATTGTGCATGGGAATTCTTGGACAGCAGGTCCGGATTGAACTCCGGCTCGCCGCCCAGTTGTACGATGCGTTCGGCGAGTTTGTCGGCGTGTTCCAGTTCCTGGTTGGCGTGCTCCAGGAACTCATCGGCAGCCACGCTGGCTTTCAGGCCGCTGGCCATGAAGTAGTGGCGCTTGTAGCGCAAGACGCAGACCAGTTCGGTGGCCAGCGACTCATTGAGCAGGCGCAGGATCTCTTCGCGGTCGGCACTGTAGCCTTCTGTCACTGCGCCGTTTTCCACATTCTTGCGCGCACGTTCGCGAAGGGTGCTTACGTCAGACAAATGCATGTCGGTCATTTCAATCTCCTGAGGCTAATCCGGTTTTGCGCCACACTCTGGTGGTGTGATCGCTCAAAGTTGTGAGTGCTGCGCGGCGCAAAAAGTTTTATCGGATGTTGCCGGCTGTCATATCGATTACCCAGGAGCTGGTCTACGATCAGCTCAGTCGCCCCTTTTCAAGGATGTTCGCCGCCATGGCGCAGACATTGGCTACACGTTATCCCCTGGTGTTGGTGCCGGGCATGCTCGGGTTTGTAAGGCTGGTGCTGTACCCCTACTGGTACGGCATCGTCCCGGCCTTGCGTGCCGGTGGGGCGCAGGTGTTTGCGGTGCAGGTGGCGCCGCTCAACTCCAGTGAGGTGCGCGGCGAGCAGTTGCTGGTGCAGATCGAGCAGATACGCCGCCAGACCGGCGCCGACAAGGTCAACCTGATCGGCCACAGCCAGGGTTCGCTCACCGCCCGTTACGCGGCGGCCAAACGTCCGGAATGGGTGGCTTCGGTCACTTCGGTGGCCGGGCCCAACCACGGGTCGGAACTGGCGGACTACCTGCACACCCATTACCCGGCCGACAGCGCCAAGGGCCGCATCATGAGTACGCTATTGCGCCTGGTGGGCGTGGTGATGGGCCTGCTCGAAACCGGCTATCGCGGCCCGCGCTTTGCCGCGGATATCCATGCCTCCCATCAATCCCTGACCAGCGCGGGGGTGGCGCTGTTCAATCGCCAATACCCCCAAGGCCTGCCACACACCTGGGGCGGGCAGGGCGCCGAGGAAGTGAACGGTGTGCGCTTTTACTCCTGGTCTGGCACCCTGCAGCCGGGCAAGACCGATCGCGGGCGCAACCTGCTGGACGGCACAAACCGCAGTTGCCGGCTGTTTGCGCGGACCTTCGTCAAGGAGAAGGGCCAGTGCGATGGCATGGTCGGGCGCTACAGCTCACACCTGGGTACGGTGATCGGCGATGACTATGCGCTGGACCATTTCGATATCGTCAACCAGTCCCTGGGCCTGGTGGGCAAGGGCGCCGAGCCCGTTCGGCTATTTGTCGAACATGCGCAGCGGTTGAAGGCGGCCGGGGTCTAGGCGGTAGCAATCGGTCAGGCGACGCGCCTGACCGGTGTCGTCCACCGCTCCGACAGAATCACCCCACCCAACGTCAACACACCCCCCACCAGGTGATACAGCGCCAACTGCTCCTTGAGCACCACCGCTGCAATCAGTGCGGTGATCAACGGCAGCAGATTGAAAAACAGCGTGGTCCGGCTCGGTCCCAGGTTTTTCACCGAATGCATCCACGCCAGTGGCGCGATCATCGAGGCCAGCAGGCAGGCATACACCACCAGGCCAATATTCGACGGGCCCAGGCCGACCTTGTCCGAGGCCAGGAACAGCGGAAACAGCACCACCACCGCCACCAGCACCTGCAAATACAGCAGCACCAACGGTGGCAGGCGCAGCTGCCATTTCTTCAGCAGGGTGCTGTAGATCGCATAGGCCAGGGTGGCTACCAGCATCATCGCGTCGCCCAGGTTCACCCCGTGTTGCAGCAACGCGCCGAGGCTGCCGGACGAGACGACCACCGCGACCCCGGCAAACGACAGTACCGCACCGGTCAGGGCGCCAAAGGTCAGGCGCTGGCCGAGGCTGATAATGGCCGCGGTCAGGGCCATCAACGGCATCAGCGACAGGATGATCCCCATATTGGTGGCGCTGGTCAGGCTCGCGGCGTAGTACGCCAGGCTCTGGTAGACCGCCATGCCGAGCACGCCAAGCACGGCGATCTTGCCCAGGTTGGGGCGGATCAGCGCCCAGTTGGCGATGACCGGCTTGAGCATGAACGGGGTAAACAGGATGGCAGCCAGCAGCCAGCGATAAAAGCCGATCTCGGCCGGGAAAATCGAACCCACGGCGAGTTTGTTGACCACGGTATTGCCGGCCCAGATAAAGATGGCCAGCAGCGGATAAGCGTATTGCATTGCAAGGAACCAGGAACGTTAGTGAAGGCTGATTATCCTTTGTCTGGATCGAAGCCTATACTTCGATCCGGCCAAGCCACCTTTGGATCCAGACAACATGTCCCAGACCTACATCAACCTGCCCGATTTCGAAGTGCTGCCGGCCCCGGTGTACTTTCGCTATTCGGAATTTGCCGCCGATAGCCGCGCCTCCAGCCATCAGCATGCCTGGGGCTCGCTGGATTATTCGGCCCGTGGCGTGATGCGCTTTGAAGTGGGCGGCAACCGGTTTATGTCGCCACCGCAATACGCGGTGTGGATCCCGCCCAACACCCAGCACAGTTCCTACAACGCCCAGGCGATTGTCTACCGCTCGGTGTACCTGGCGCCGTCTTTGTGCGAGCAATTGCCCTCGCAGCCCTGCACCCTGACCATCAGCAACATCCTCAAGGCCATCCTCAGTGACTTTGCCGAGCGCGATGTCAACATCCCCGCCAACGAGGCCGACGTGCGCCTGGCCCAAGTGCTGGTGGACCAACTCCGGCAGGCGCCGGTGCATGATTGTTTCCTGCCCTATGCCAGCAGTCCCGGCCTGCTCAGCGTGCTTGAAGGCATGCAGGTGGATCCTGGAGACAACCGCGCGCTGGCGCAGTGGGCACAGCAGGTGCACGTCAGCGAACGCACCCTGGCCCGGCAATTTGCGCGGGAACTGGGCATGAGTTTTGGCGAATGGCGCCAGCGCCTGCGCTTTCTTGCGGCCATCGAAGCCCTGGAAAGCAGCCGCAGCGTGCAGGAAGTGGCCTTTGACCTGGGCTACAGCACCGCCTCGGCGTTTATTGCGATGTTCCAGCGCCAGGCCGGCAGCACACCGGAGCAGTATCGGCGGACGAATCTACGTAGCAGGTGAAGGTGTAACAGGCTTTGTCTACACTGCAGGGGAGGCCGCGCCCCTCGGCGTGGTAACAGGGAGAAAACTCCATGAAGATGTTGCGTATTCCGTTGTTGATGATCGGTCTGCTGCTCTGTTCCCAAGGGTTTGCGGCCACTGCCCAGCAAAACAAAATGACCACCTGCAACGCCGAAGCCACCACCAAGACCTTGAAGGGCGACGAGCGTAAGGCCTTCATGAAAACCTGCCTCTCGGCCCCGGCAGCCAACGACGCCAAGACCCTGACCCCGCAGCAGCAAAAAATGAAGGACTGCAACGCGTCGGCGAAAACCAAGGCGTTGACTGGCGATGCGCGTAAAACCTTTATGAGCACCTGCCTGAAGAATTAATAGCCCCGGACTACCTAAGGCTGCGACACTCGCACAGCCCTTACACCTGTAGGAGCGAGCTTGCTCGCGAAGAACGTGAACGGTATCGCGCTCATCCTGAATGCACGCGTTGCCCGTGAGTTTTTCGCGGGCAAGCCCGCTCCTACATGTCCTTTAACGCCGTTCGTTTAGAGGCTGTATGCCAACGTTTTCTTCGCGTCATGTGTTGTTGCTGGCCAGCTACATCATCATCTTCGGCGGGTTGCTGCTGGTCCTGCCGTTAAAACTGCTGCCTAGCCTGTTGGCCGGCCTGTTGGTTTTCGAACTGGTCAACATGCTCACTCCACAGCTGCAACGCCTGATCGAAGGCCGCCGCGCGCGTTGGCTGGCGGTGGCATTGCTCGGTACCGTGATTGTCAGCGTGCTGACCCTGATCTTCGCCGGCGCTATCAGCTTTTTGCTGCACGAAGCGGAAAACCCCGGGGCCTCCCTGGATAAATTCATGGGCGTGGTCGACCGCGCGCGCGGCCAGTTGCCGCCGTTCCTCGACGCCTACCTGCCGGCCAGCGCCGCCGAGTTTCGCGTAGCCATCGGCGAATGGTTGAGCAAGCACCTGAGCGACCTGCAACTGGTGGGCAAGGACGCGGCGCATATGTTCGTGACCCTGCTGATCGGCATGGTCCTGGGGGCAATCATCGCCCTGCAGCGGGTCCCCGACCTGACCAAACGCAAACCCCTGGCCGCCGCGCTGTTCGACCGCCTGCACCTGCTGGTCCAGGCTTTTCGCAACATCGTTTTCGCGCAAATCAAAATCGCTGCCCTCAACACCGTGTTCACCGGGATATTCCTCGCGGTGGTGCTGCCGTTGGCGGGGATCCATCTGCCGCTGACCAAGACCCTGATCGTCCTCACATTCTTGCTGGGCCTGCTGCCGGTGATCGGCAACCTGATGTCCAACACCCTGATCACTATCGTCGCGTTGTCGATGTCGATCTGGGTGGCGGTGGCGGCGCTGGGTTATCTGATCGTGATCCACAAGGTCGAGTACTTCCTCAACGCACGCATCGTCGGCGGGCAGATCAGTGCCAAGTCGTGGGAGTTGCTGTTGGCGATGTTGGTATTTGAAGCCGCATTCGGCCTGCCGGGCGTGGTGGCGGGGCCGATCTACTATGCGTATTTGAAGAGTGAGTTGAAGCTGGGCGGGATGGTCTGAGGGTTCAGGGTGCCTGGACTGGCCCTTTCGCGAGCAAGCCCGCTCCCACATTTGGACTGCATTCCCCAGGCGGAACTCGATCTAAATGTGGGAGCGGGCTTGCTCGCGAAGGCCGCACCACGGTCTTAACTAAAGATCAGTAGCCGTAACGCTTACTGGCCTCAATCGCCAACCCGCTACCAATGCTGCCGAAGATGTTGCCTTCTACATGTTGGGCATTGGGCAGCATCGCCGAAATGCTCTGGCGCAGGGCCGGGATGCCGCTGGAGCCG
>NZ_MIFU01000128.1:0-11730 GCF_001855215.1 Pseudomonas sp. 06C 126
CGGTGACAACTTCAAGCACCTGTACGCCCTGGCCGACAAGCTGGGCGCGGCAGTCGGCGCTTCGCGCGCGGCGGTCGACGCAGGCTTCGTACCCAACGATATGCAGGTCGGCCAGACCGGCAAGATCGTGGCGCCACAGCTGTACATCGCCGTCGGCATCTCCGGCGCGATCCAGCATTTGGCCGGTATGAAGGATTCCAAAGTGATCGTTGCGATCAACAAGGACGAAGAAGCACCGATCTTCCAGGTGGCTGATTACGGCCTGGTGGCGGACTTGTTCGAGGCGGTTCCCGAGTTGAGCGCTAGCCTGTAGATGGCTCATGCAGGCGCGATCAGTTGCGCGCCTGCATGAGCAATGGCGATCAGGCGCCCAGGCTTTCGATGTCCCTGGCCAACATCACCAGTTGATGCGCCAGGGAGCTTTGCAGGGTGTCGGTAGGCAGCTGGAACTTCGGCGCGCCACAGGTCAGGGCCATGATGCTGCCGTCTGCCAGGCGCAGCGGAACGCCTGCGGCGTTGACGTTGCGGTCCCACTCGCCGAGGGACAGGCAAAAACCGAACTCTTCATACTCGCGGAACGACTCGTTCAACGAGATCTCCAGGGCCGGCCATTCGTCACCGGCTTTCTTGGCTATTTCGCCGATCAGATGCGCCCGCTCGTTTTCCGGCGTGGCGGCTAGGTAGGCGCGACCTGCGGCAGTGGTGCTCAACGGCAGGCGCACACCGGCTTCCATACGCAGGCTGGCGACGTCGGGTGGGCGGCAGCTTTCCACGTAGATCATCGACAGGCGATCGCGGCAGGTGAGGCCAACGGTGGTGTTGGTACGCCGTGCGAACTCGTCCATCAGCGGCTTGCCCAGCTGGCGTACCCGCAGGTTGTTGACGTAGGCGTAACCCAGGGCCAGCACCCCCGAGTCCAGTTGGTACTTTTCCACGTCCTGGTTGTAGCTCAGGTAGCCAAGCTGCGTCAGGGTGTAGGTCAGGCGCGAAACCGTGGGCTTGGGCAGGCCGGTAATCCGCGCAATGTCCTGGTTGCCACGGGTGACGTTGCCGTGGGTGAACGCGCGCAGCACTTCGAGACCGCGACTCAGGGCTTCGACGAATTTCCGGTCCTTGGGTTCGTTCTCGGGCGTTTCGATTTCTTCAGTCATGGAGGCTCGTGTGGGCAGCGGACAGGCAGTGGAAGAGGTTAGTCGATAATGCCCGGCAGTGTGGGCAGTAACCGTCGCGATTTCAATGCAACGACTTATATAGTCGCGCAAAGTGGCAGCATAGCGGAATCCTGTTCCGCTAGTGGAACCATTGCACGACCCACGACAGGGCCAGCAACACCGGAATGGCGATCAGCGCGAAACGGCCATTCCAGGTGAGGACAATCGTCCACGCCGAGGTGCCAGCCGTGCGCGCCAGGATCAGCACCGCAGGCCCAAAGGGCGAGAGCAGCATCGCCAGGGAAAACGCGCAGACCAGGCTGACGGCAGGCCCCAGTGGGTTGACGCCGGCCACCTGCAATTGGGCCAGCAAGCCGGCACAAATGCTCAGGGTGATAATCGGCGCAATGCCAACCAGGGCGAGCCCGACCACACCCAGCAGCGCCATGCATTGCACCCAGAAAACCTGAGAGGAGCCACCGAGCAACGGCACCACCTGCTCCAGGGAAACCAGTTGATTGAACAGCGCACCGAACAGCGCCGAACAGCCAAATATAAAAATCTCATTACGCATGCCCGCCAGATGCTCGGCCAATTCGTCGTAGGCCTTGCGCGGGCTTTCGAGGAACAGCCAGCCGCTGACCAGTAGCGGCACCACCATCAGCGATGCCTGGGTGATGTTCAGCCAACTCAGGCTGGCCAGCGCCACAATCGCACCAATGCCCACGGCGGTGCCGAGCGCCAGCGGGTTGAGAGACGCGGCGGGGATTTCGGGTGATTCGTCGACCAGGGTCTGCAAGTGGCGGTTTTCCGTGCGTGCGCCAATGAGCATGAGCAGCACCGTGGCGATCACCCCGTAAGGCAGCAGGTCGGCCCAGGCCAGGCTCGGTACTTCACGGGTGATGATCGCCACGACAATACTGGTCGGCGCAACCAACGGCACCAGGGCAAAACCGCGAATGGCAGCGGTCAGCACGCCGCGCTGGCCATCACGCCGGCCCGGATGATCCGGCGCAAACGGCTGCAGGTAGCTGTGCAGGGTCGAGCACATCAGGTTGAGCATGCCGAAACTGAGGATTGACCCCAGCCCCAATGCGGCCAGCAGATAGCGCGGATAGAGCAGCGAACGTGGTCCACGCAACAGAAAACGATGCACCTCCCGCAGTGCCGGCAGGCGCTTGACCAGGCAGCCCATCAGCCCCAATCCACCAATGAACGCTGCGTAATAGGCGCCAGCGCTGCTCATGCGCTGGACGGCGGGCAGATCCAGCGGGGCCTTGACCAGCCAGATCGCGAGCAACACTAGCGTCGCCAGGCCCAGGCGCCGAGGGTAGGGCATGAGCGACTGCCAGTGGCGGATAAAAAACAATCCGAACAGCAGCGCCGCGATCAGGCTGAACGCACTGGTACGCGTGCCCAGGGCAACCAGTTCGCAGAGCAGGGCCAGTGGCAGCAGGCGTGTCAGCTTCACGCGGGCAGGCGGCGCAGGCGGCTACGCTTGAACACACCTTCGGCGCTGGCCAACAGGTGGTCCTCGGCATCGAGCACATCACACGCGGCCATGTAGATTTTCGGCCCGCCGCCCCGGACCCGGGCGATGACCCGAACCCGACTGCCTGCGGGGGCGGGAGCCATGTAGTTGATGTTCAGTGACAGGGTCAGGGACAAGCGCCACAGGTCCGGGTCGATGTTCCAGGTGCCGCACATGCCCAGCGCCGCGTCGGCCATGGCGGCAATCACACCGCCGTGCAGGTTGCCGGCCTGGTTGAGATGCTCGGGGCGCACCTGCAGCGCGATGACGGTTTGCGCCTGGCCGTATTCAACCAGATCAAGGCCCAGGTACGCGGCGAATCCACTGAACAGGCCTTGCAGGTCGGCGGGTGGTGAGACGGTCATGGTGTGTTCTCTTTTTGTTATGGGGTGAACGGCGGCACTTGCTATGCACGGTATGTTCCGCAAAGAGCCTTTTTTAGATTGAAGTTGAGCCTGACAATAATTAGTATTCTAGTCAATACGGAATTAGGTTCTGCACAGCGAAACATAAAATCGGAGAAACCATGTTTTCACGTATCGGTGTGATTGGCAGCGGCGCCATGGGCCGTGGCATTGTTCAAGTGTTTGCAACCTCAGGCTGTGAGGTGCTGCTGTATGACGTGCGCCCTGAAGCGGTCGAACAGGCGCTGAGCTTTAACAAGGACCTGTTGGAGCGCCAGGTGGCCAAGGGCAAGCTCAGCCCCGAGCAGTTGGCGCAGACGCTGGCGCGCATGCAGCCTGCTGCGAGCCTGGAAGCCTTGGCCGGTTGCGATCTGTTGATCGAAGCCATCGTCGAGAACCTGGAGGCCAAGCAAGGGCTGTTTCGCCAGTTGGAAGCCATCGTTGCGCCGAGCGCGGTATTGGCTACCAACACGTCGTCGCTGTCCGTCACGCAGATCGCCAGCGGATGCCAACACCCCGAGCGGGTTGCCGGTTTTCACTTCTTCAACCCCGTACCGCTGATGAAGATCGTCGAGGTAGTGCGCGGTGAACGTACCCAGGTGCAGGTGGTGGAGCGCCTGTGTGCGCTGGCCGAGGCGGCTGGTCACTTTGCGGCTCAGACCCCAGATACGCCGGGCTTTCTGGTCAATCATGCCGGTCGTGCCTATGGCACTGAAGCGTTGCGTATCCTTGGCGAGAACATTGCCGATTTCGAGCAGATCGACCGCATCTTGCGCGATGGCCCGGGGTTTCGCATGGGGCCGTTCGAGCTTTTTGACCTCACCGGCCTGGACATCTCCCATGGCGTGATGGAGTCGATCTACGCGCAGTTTTATGGTGATCCGCGTTATACCCCGTCTTACCTGGCGGCCCAGCGGGTGGCCGCAGGTTTGCTGGGGCGCAAGAGTGATGGGCAGGGCTTTTACCGCTATGTCGATGGTCAGCAACTGCGTTCGCCGCAGCCCCAACGCGCGCATGTGTCGGTTGACCGCAGCTTCTGGCTCGACAGCCAGGATGCGCAGGTGAGGGGTGAAGTGGCGGCTTTGCTCGGCGCCGGTGGGGCGATGCTCGAAGAGGCCGCTCAACCCTCGGCCAATGCGATCTGCCTGATCACCCCGCTGGGGGAAGATGCCAGCAGCGTGATCGCGCGCCAGGGGTTGCCCGCCGAGCGCACCCTGGCCCTGGACACCTTCTGCGACTTCTCCAAACGCCTGGTGCTGATGCGCCAGCCTGCGCTGGACCCGGCATTCGAAGCCCAGTCGGTTCAGGCCTTGGGCAGCAACGGGGTACCGGTGGAAGTGATCAATGACTCACCCGGTTTCATCATCCAGCGGGTAGTGGCAAGCGTGGCCAACCTGGGAGCGGAAATCGTCCAGCGCGGCATCGCCACCCCGGCCACCCTCGACCGCGCGGTGATGCTGGCGCTGGGTTATCCGCGCGGCCCACTGGCCTTCGCCGAGTTCTATGGCGCCGACAAAATCCTCGCGGTGCTGCGTGGCATTCAAGGCTGCTATGAGGAGCCGCGCTACCGTCCCAGCCCCTGGCTGCGTCGCCGGGTCCAGTTGGGCCTGAGCCTGCAAACTCCCGATCAACCCTCTGCCGTGCAGGAGCAATAACCATGTCTGCTTATATCTATGATGGCCTGCGTACACCTTTTGGCCGCAGCGCCGGCGCCTTGGCCAGCGTGCGCCCCGATGACTTGCTGGGTGAGGTCATCCGCGCCCTGGTGGCGCGTAGCCCGTTCGCTGCCGAGGACTACGAAGACGTCGTGGCGGGCTGTGCCTGCCAGGCCGGTGAAGATGCGCGCAACGTCGCCCGCAATGCGGCATTGCTCGCGGGTTTGCCATTGACCACCGGTGGCTTGACGGTCAACCGCTTGTGCGGCTCGGGGCTGGCGGCGGTGCTGGATGTGAATCGGATGATCCGGTGCGATGAAGGCCAGCTGTTTATCGCCGGCGGCACCGAGAGCATGAGCCGTGCACCGTTTGTTGTCGGCAAGAGCGAGGCGGCCTTCTCCCGGGCGTTCCAGGTTTTTGACAGCAGCATCGGTGCGCGTTTTCCCAACCCGCGGATCGAGGCCGAATTCGGCGCCGACAGCATGCCGCAGACCGCCGATAACATTGCGCACGATCTGGGTATCAGCCGTGGCGACAGTGATGCGTTCGCGGCGCGCAGCCAGGCGTTGTATGCCAAGGCGCTGGCCGAGGGTTTTTACGAGGAGGAACTGCTGCAGGTCCTGGTGCCCCAGGGGCGCAAGTTGCCGCCCAAGGCGGTGGTCGCCGATGAGCACCCACGGCCGAGCACCGACGAGCCAGCGCTCGCCCGTCTGGGCGCGCTGTTCGAGGGCGGCGTGGTCACGGCGGGTAATGCCTCGGGGATCAACGATGGCGCGGCGGCGCTGATTATGGGCAACCGCGCTATCGGTGAGCGTCACGGGCTCAAGCCACGAGCACGGATCGTGGCCGGTGCGGTCGCGGGGGTCGCACCACGGGTGATGGGCCTGGGGCCGGTACCGGCGATTCGCAAAGTCTTGGCGCGTGCCGGGCTGAGCCTGGCGGATATGGACGTGATTGAAATCAACGAAGCCTTCGCCACCCAGGTACTGGGGTGCGCCAAGGAGTTGGGCCTGGCCTTCGACGACCCACGCTTGAATGCCCAGGGCGGTGCCATCGCCATCGGCCACCCGCTGGGCGCCTCCGGTGCCCGCTTGGCCCTGACCGCCTTGCGCAGCCTGGAGCGCCAACAAGGGCGCTACGCATTGGTGAGCCTATGCATCGGGATTGGCCAGGGCATTGCCTGCGTGATCGAACGGTTTGACTGAAACCACCGCATGCAAATGCGGACTTGTTGTGGCGAGCGGGCTTGTCGGAACGCCGCTTGCCACAGGGTGAGTCGTCAGTTTTTGAAAGTTGTGTAGCCCAGGCAATCCAGCTCCCCCATGTGATGGGTGGCCAAAGACTCTGCGCCTGGCACAGATCCCCTGTGGGAGCGGGCTTGCCCGCGAAGGCGGCGGGTCAGAAAAATAGATTCTGACTGACCCACCGCTTTCGCGAGCAAGCTCCCACACAGATGCAGCGTCGCACGCTGGTTCTGCGTCAGACCACCTCGAACAACCCGGCAGCGCCTTGCCCGCCGCCGATGCACATGGTCACCACCACATATCGGGCGCCGCGCCGTTTGCCTTCGATCAGGGCATGGCCGGTCAGGCGTGAGCCGGTGACGCCATAAGGGTGGCCGATGGAGATGGAGCCGCCGTTGACATTCATCTTCTCCAAGGGAATGCCAAGCTTTTCCCGGCAGTAGATCACCTGCGAAGCGAAGGCTTCGTTGAGCTCCCACAGGTCGATATCGTCGATCTTCAGCCCGTTGCGCTTGAGCAGGCGCGGGATGGCATAGACCGGGCCAATGCCCATTTCGTCCGGCTCGCAGCCGGCCACGGCAAAACCCCGGAATATCCCCAGCGGCTCGAGGTTATTGCGTTCGGCGTAGAGGCTGTCCATGACCAGGCACACCGATGCCCCATCGGACAATTGGCTGGCATTGCCCGCCGTGATGAATTGCCCGGCTCCGCGCACCGGCTCCAACAGGGCCAGGTTTTGCAGGGTGGTGGAGGGGCGGTTGCATTCGTCTTGGGTGAGGGTGACGGGCTGCTCGCTGACCTCGCCGCTGTGTTTGTCCTTGACCAGCATGTGCGTGGTGAAAGGAACAATCTCGGCATCAAACAAACCGGCGGCCTGGGCCGCGGCGGTGCGCTGCTGGCTGAGCAGGGCGTATTCGTCCTGGGCCTCGCGGCTGATGTTGTAGCGATGGGCAACGATGTCGGCGGTTTCAATCATCGACAGGTAAAGCTCGGGTTTGTGCTCCAGCAGCCATGGGTTCTGACTGCGATAGGTATTGAGCTTGTCGTTTTGCAGCAGGCTGATGGATTCCACGCCGCCGGCGATCATCGCCGGGACTTTTTCCGACACGATACGTTGTGCCGCGAGGGCGATGGCTTGCAGCCCCGAGCTGCAAAAGCGGTTGATCGACAAACCCGCGGTGGTGGTAGGCAACCCGCCACGGATGGCCGCCAGGCGTGCCATGTTCTTGCCCTGGGCGCCTTCCTGGAACGTCGCGCCGAGGATCACATCCTCAATCAGCCCTGGATCAATCCCGGCACGGGCCACGGCCTGTTGGATCACATGCCCGGCCAGGTCGATGCTGTGGGTGTTGTTCAGGGCGCCCCGGTAGGATTTGCCCAGGGCGGTACGCGCGGTGGAGACAATAACGGCGTCAGACATCAATCAGCTTCCTGTGCCAGTAACGGAGGGGGTGTGGGCGGCCCATTCTTCATCCTGCAATTGGCGCCAGAGCAGTTTGCCGGCACCGGATTGCGGCAGGTGCTCGCGAAACTCAATGGTGACGGGGACTTTGTAGGCCGACATGTTGGCCTTGCACCACTCGATGATGTCGCTGGCCGTGGTGTCCTGTTGTCCGGGGTGCAGGGTCACCAGGGCTTTGACCGCTTCCCCTCGGCGTGCGTCGGGGGAGGAGATGACGCAGCACTGCTTGATCGCCGGATGGCGGTACATCAGGCTTTCGACTTCCGAAGGCCAGACCTTGTAGCCGGAGGCGTTGATCATGCGTTTGATGCGGTCGACCATGAAGAAGTAGCCGTCTTCATCGTAGTAGCCGAGGTCGCCGGTGCGTAGGAAGCGTTTACCTTCCAGTTCGATAAAGGCTTTTTCGGTGTCCTGCGGGAGTCGCCAGTAGCCTTTGAACACCTGCGGGCCCCGGCAGACAATTTCGCCCACCTCGTGGGGCGCCAGCTCCAGGCCGGTGGTGCTGTCGATCACGCGCGAGTCGACGTCGAACGCCGGAATGCCCAGGCATTGGGATTTGCTGCGCGCCTTGGGGTTCATATGGGTCGCGGCCATGGTTTCGGTCATGCCGTAACCTTCGATGTAGTCCAGGCCCAGCAACTGCTTGAGCTTGTCCTTGACCGGGCCGGGCATCGCCGCGCCGCCGCCGCCAATGTAGTTGAGGCTCGACAGGTCATAGCGGTCGAGCCCGTCCTGGGTCAGGAAATCCACGGCCATGGTGACGATATTGGACCAGTTGCTGACGCGATATCGCTGCATCAACTGTGCGGCGACTTCACGGTTCCAGCGGGTCATGACCACCACACAGGCGCCACTGAAAATCGGCCCGTTCATCGACGATTGCATACCGGCGACATGGAACAGCGGCAGGGTGGTCAGCACCACGTCTTCGCAATTGCGGTTGGTCCAGGCTTGGCGGTGCACCGTTGTCGCCATCACCGACCCATGGGTATGCAGGCAGCCCTTGGGTACGCCGGTTGTGCCTGAGCTATAAGGCATCACGCAGTGATCGTCGGCGTCACTCAGGTGGGGGCCGGGGCGTTGCCCGCAATCGAGGGCGGCCTGCCAGCGTGTCACACCCGGCAACGTTGCCGTTTCAACCGGGGCCAGCAACTCGGGCGGCAGGGGCAGGTCGGTGGGTGTACGCAGGTACTCGGAGTAGGCCGTGGTCAATACGTGGCGCAGCTTGAAGCGGCCGAGCAGCGGCGTGACAAACGGCGCGAGATCCTGGGCGCAGACGACGATCTCGCCGTCAGTATCGTGCAGGTAGTGTTCCAGCTCGCTGGCGCGGCTCATGGGGTTGAGCGGTACCACCATGGCATCGGCGCGCAGCGCGGCGTAGTAGGTGATGATGAACTGCGGCGAGTTCTGCATGAACAACAGGACTCGGTCGCCGCGCTTGACCCCCTGGGATTGGAAATACCCGGCCAGCCGCTCGACCTCATCGAGCAACTGGGCGTAGGTGATGAGGGTGTCGTAGTAGATGATCGCGGTCTTTTGCGGATAACGCCGGGCAGAGATTTCCAGGTTACAGAACAGGCTGGTATCCGGCAGTGTCAGGTGGTGGGGCGCACCCTCCGGCCAATGGGGCAGGTGACGGTTGAACATTCTAAAACCCTATTGTTATGAGTCTGGGTTAATCGATATGCGGGCGGTATGGCGGTGCCATCTCGCTGGAGATTTGCACGCAATACGGCTGTATGTCAAATATATGGAATCGTGTTTCGCTATGCGGAACTATTGATCGGTTATTCGTAAGCCGTTGAAGTCTGCGGGGCGTTTGTCAAAGAATGCGGCAATCCCTTCGGCAGCTTCATCGTCCCCCATGGACACCACCATATGGTTGGCCTCCAGCTCCAACTGTTGTTCCAGGGTCGTGCGGCTGGCCTGGCGGCACAGGGTCTTGATGCGTGCCATTGCACGCTGGGGGCCAGCGGCAATCCGGGTTGCCAGGGTGATGGCTGTCGGGAGCGCGTCACCGGGTTCGGTCAGCGCATTGACCGCGCCCAAGGCATGCAAGCGTTCACCGCTGATACGCTCACCTGTCAGGCACAGTTGCGTCAGTACCTGGCGCGAAACAAACTCGGCGAGGAACGCCGTGGCACCACCATCGGGCGTGAGGCCAACCTTGACGTAGGCCACCGAAAACGCCGCGTTACGCGCCACGACCAGCATGTCGCAAGCCAACGCAATCGATAGGCCGGCGCCGGCGGCGGCGCCTTCGACGGCGGCAATCACCGGCTTGCTGCAATTTTGGAGCGCGCGGATCAGGTCATGCAGGCCTTCAAGATTGACCCGGCGCTCCGCTGGCGTCATGGCCCGACGCAATGCCAGCCGATGCAGATCGCCGCCGGCGCAGAAATGGCCGCCAACCCCGGTCAGCACCACGGCGCCAATCGACGGGTCTGCCTCGGCCTGGGCCAGGGCCTGGGGCAATGCTGCATAGAACTCGGGCGTGAGTGCATTACGTGTGGCGGGGTTGTTATTGGACAGCACGAGGACAGCACCTTCACGCCCCACAAGAATCGGTTCACCCATGGTTTCACCTGTTGTGCTCAGTGGCTGGTTATCCCAAGGATTATCGGAAGGCAAAGCTTCATTGACAATCACAGCCCTGATTGACAGGCTGTTCAAAATTCTTTGACAGTGATCCCCATGGACCTCAAGTCGCTTACCTTGCTGGTCGAAATCATCGATGCAGGCAACCTCAGCGAGGCCGCACGGCGACTTAAAGTCAGCCGGGCCAATATCAGCTACCACCTCAGCCGCCTGGAGCAGTCGATCGGTTTGCAACTGGTGCGGCGCACGACGCGCCGCATTGAGCCGACCGAGATCGGCCTGCGCCTGTATGAGCACGGGCGGGCCATTCGCAATGAACTGCTGGCGGCGCAAGAGTCGGTCTCATCGCTGGGCCAGAGCTTGCAGGGCAGGGTTCGGGTGAGTGTGCCCAGCGGTTACGGGCAGTGGGTGATGGCCGATTGGCTGCTGGACTTCAAGCGGCTGTACCCGGGGATCGTGCTGGATGTGATGTTCGAAAATCGCGTCGAAGACCTGATGCGCGATGAAGTGGATATCGCAGTACGGGTCATGTCCGAGCCGCCGCAAAACCTGGTGGCTCGGGACATGGGCGTGTTGCGCTACGTGGCTTGCGTCTCGGCGGCCTATGCCCGGGAACATGGCGTGCCCGGACAACTGAGCGACTTGCGCACCGCACCGCTGATTACCGCGGCGGTGGTCGGCCGACAATTGCGCGTTGCTGCGTACCTGGACGATGAGCGCCATGAGGTACTGCTGGAGCCCACCCTGATTTCAGAGAACTTTCTGTTCCTGCGCCAAGCCGTATTGGCCGGGCTGGGTGTAGGGCTGGTGCCGGACTACCTGGTGCAGGACGACGTACGCCAGGGCACGCTGGTGACCGCACTGGACGCCTGGCGTCTGAGCATCTTCGGCACCAACATGTATATGCTCTACATGCCCGACCACCACCACACTCGCGCGACATCGACGTTCATCGACTTCATGCTCGCCCGCTCCAGAACCACGGAGATAGACTGCGCCCCATGTCCATCCAACACGCACTCCTGACCTCACTCCTGGAAAAACCCTCGACGGGGTATGAGCTGGCCAACCGGTTTGATCGCTCCATTGGTTACTTCTGGCAGGCCACCCATCAGCAGATCTATCGTGAGCTGGGGCGCATGGTCACAGCCGGCTGGCTCATGGCGCAGGACTGTCCCGAGGCCGACAAGCGGCGCAAAAAAATCTACCAGGTGCTACCTGCGGGGCGCGAAGAGTTGCAGCGTTGGGCGAGCGAGCCGCAAGAGTCGGGGGACCAGAGCCAGGCACTGCTGATCAAGCTACGTGCCGAGGCGGTCATCGGGCCGTTGGGCCTGCGTGAGGAAGTGCTGCGCCTGTTCAAGCAACACCAGGCCATGCTTGAGACATATCGGCAGATTGAGCAGCGCGACTTTTCGTCTGCGTCGTTGACCCACGCACAGCGCCTGCAATACGTGGTGCTGCGGCGCGGAATCATGCTCGAAGAAAGCTGGCTGGCCTGGGCGGACGAGTTATTGCCATTGATTGAGGCGTGAGGCCAGGCAGGGTTCGACTCCGACCCACCGCCAATCCCTGTAGGAGCTGTCGAGCCCTTGATCTCCACCCAGACTGAAATCCCCGCCCCAGCGCCAATCCCTGTGGGAGCTGTCGAGCTTCAGCGAGGCTGCGATAGCGGCAACACAGGCACC
>NZ_MIFU01000129.1:0-10348 GCF_001855215.1 Pseudomonas sp. 06C 126
GAGCAATGCCTGACTGCGGGCATGCCGAGCCTAGGCGAGGCACCGAGTGGTGGGGCAAGAGCGCTTTGGTTACTTTCGCGCTCTTCGAAAGTGACCCGCTGTAAGAGCGGAACCTTAAGTGGCCGTGATCGCAGCAACGGATATGTACACACACCAAGAAGATAGTTGTGTAGATACCTATGCTGCGATAGCGATGGTGAATTCAATACCGCTATCGCTGGCAAGCCAGCTCCTACAAGGGGTGTTTAGTCGACCAGGGTGCAGGCCATGACGACGGCGTCTTCGCGACCACCGACGGCAGGGTAGTAATCGCGGCGACGGCCGATTTCGTTGAACCCATAGCGTTCATACAGGCGAAATGCGCCGGTATTGCTGTCGCGCACTTCGAGGAAGCATTCCCGGGCGCTGGCGGCATAGGCACGGGACATAAGGTGTTCCAGCAACGCCAGGCCCAGGCCGCGGCCCTGGTTTTCCGGTTTGACGGTGATGTTCAGCAAATGCGCTTCATCGAGGATGATCTGCACTACACCGTGGCCCACCTGCTGCTCGCCTTCGAACATCAGCCAGATCTGGTACTTGCCCAGCCCGTCGAGAAAGATGCCACGGGTCCAGGGGTGGCTGAACGCCGCATATTCGATTTTCAGCACCGCGTCGAGGTCAGCCTCGGTCATCGGGCGAAAGGATAAAGCCTCACTCATCGGTTGTTTTCCAGCGCGCCATCAGCCGGCGCATGGCTTGCCAGACATCAGCCTTACGCTGTGGCTCTTCCATTAATAATTCCAGGCCCGGCAAGGCCCACACCGAACCCAGGCCGTCGACCTGCAGCTCGCGGTACCAGGCCTCGGCATTCGCCTCACCGGCAAACCGCACGGCGGGCAGGCCGATCAGCCACAGGCACACGCAGGGTTCATCTTCCAGGCGGGCCGAAACAAAGCCTTGCACGAAGTCGCGCGCGGCGTCCGGCCCCTGGTCCATATTGCCGCGCACCAGCAGCGGCCAGCGCACGGGCTCGCCGACAATCTGCGGGCTGTCGGGCAGGCCGGCGGCGCGCAGCATGTCCTTGAGCAGCAGATAGGCAGGATCGCGGGCCTGGAAACGTTCGCCGGTCGGCAACTCCACCAACAACAAACAGCGCCCGGCCCGCAGCAGTTGCAAGGCAAAACGCGGTGGCGGTACGACCGGAGCCTTGGCGACCGGCGCCGGGGCATCTTCGGCCACTGCGGCGACCTTGGGCGCCATTGATGGGCGCGGCACTTCGATCTTGACCCGCTCCGATGGCCGCACGGACGCTTCAGCCGCGGGCTTGACTACCGCAACCGGCGCCGCCGCTTCTTCGCCCGAGGCAGCGAACGGCTCGAACGGTTCCAGCGCTTGCAGCAGTTCGGGCCGCGACGGGGCGGCAAAGGGCAATTCGGTGCGCGGCAGCCAGTTGACCACCTGCATGGCGGTCAAGTAAGCGCGACGTCGGGACTCGATAAGCAAGGCTCGGCCACTTGTGGATAACTAAAGAGCGCAGATTCTACCGCCCTTCGGCAACGATCGCCCACCGTTGATGCTTTTCTCTGCATTCCTGACCCTCCATCGCGAAGGCGCCCTGACCGGCTGTGGATAAATCCCGCGCCTGATGCAGTACAATCGCCGCTTTTAATCGCCAACCAGCCGGCCATTCCGATGATCGAACCCAAGCGCGTCTTGCGCGCCCTCGCCGAACACTGGGCCCTGCTTGAGCCACTGTGCGAACACTTCGACCAAGGCACCCTGAGCCTTGGCGAACTGCGCGCGCAACTGGCCGCCCAACAACTGGACAGCACGCCACAGGACATCACCAGCCTGCTGGACGTGTGGATTCGCCTGGATATCCTGGTGCCTGTCGCCAAAAGCCCGAACCGTTTCGAGCTCAATGCGCAGATCCATGACTTCCTGGCCTATCTTCGCAAGGAGCACCGGCTAGGCCTGTGCCTGGAAATCGAAGCCTACCTGCGCCATCTCGAGCGCCTGGCCGGCTATATCCAGGACGCCTTCGACATCCGCGACGGCCATGACCTGGCCCGCCAACTGCGGTTGTTGGACATGCGCGTGCGTGACGTGCTGAAAAAACTCGCCAACGACGAACAGGCCCTCGCTGCCGTGGCCGACCGCGCCAAGACCAGCGACCGACAGATCCCGTTGCGCCAGCGCTATGCCGAGGTCCTGGCGACCTGGGATGAGTACGTCGAACCGATGATTCAACTGGTGAACGCCGACGGTGCCTTCGAGCAAGGCGTACGCAAGGTGGAGAACGTGCTGCTGCGCATGCTCACCGAGCAGCAGCGCCTGGGCCACCTGGTGGATGACGACATGTTGCTGCGCACCCACGCGCGCATCCTCGAAATGCAGACCAGCGCCCAGTTGACCTTGCGTCACGCCCGCGAACTGCTGCTGCCGCTGCGTGAAGAAGCACGCCGGCACAACGCCGTGACCCGTGGCGCAGCGCTGGCCCTGTCGGCGATCCGGCGCAAGGGCCTGGACGCGGTGCCGCAAGCGGCGATGCCGATGTTTACCCGGCCGCAAAGTACCTTCCTGGGCAGTGCCAGTCAGGTCGAGGCCTACGTGTATGCCCTGGCGAACTTCGAACCTAAACCGGCGCGCTTCCCCAAGGCGCACAAATCCCATAAGGGCGAAGCCCAGCGTGCGCCGCGTACGGTCAAGGAGATGCTGGAGCGTTGCGAAGACGCCCTGCCGATGCCGGACCTGATGACCTGGCTGCTGGAGCAGGAACCGGACGGTGCCACCGACGAATTGCTGTACTGGTTCTCGCGCCTGTCGCGGGAGAAGCGTTTCAAGCGCGAGCGCCTGGAACGCCAGGATTACCATACTCACGAGCACCAGGTCAGCCTGCGCTCATTCGCCCTGCTCCCGGCCAGCGACGCGGCCGAGCACTCTGCGAGCACACCTCATGCATCTTGATCTATCCGAACTGTCCCAACTGGCGCCGATCTTTCGCGAGTTGTTCAAGGGTTACCACGTCAGCCGCCGCGACCCGGAGTTGTACGCGCAATTGTCGAACTTCCAGGACCAGTACCGCACGCTGTTCAAGGCCCTGGGCTTTGAGCTGGTGTGCGATACCCGTGGTTTCTACTACTTCGTGCCGGACACCGCCGTAGCCGCCGCGCAGGTGAACAAGACCGCACAGCGCCTGGCACTGTTCACCTTCATCATCGTCGAGCACCTGGCCGATCAGGGCCGCGACCCGATTGCCGTGCTGGATGGTGGCAGCCTGGGCCGCGATGAGTTGCCCTCCTTGCTGGAGAAATACCGCGACCTGTTTATCCAGGCCGAAGTGCAGACCCAGGAAGAGCTGGAAGAAAAAATCATGCGCCGCATGACCCAGCTCGGCTTTGCCAGTGAAGATAACGGCGTCTACCGGTTCCTGCCGCCAATGCATCGTTTCCTCGACGTGTGCCTGTCGGTCCAGGCCGACCGCGACCTGGCGGCCAGTGTACACAGCGTGCTGCCGTTGCCGGCGCCGGTGATCATCGACGAAGACAGCGATGAAAAACTGCTGCAGACCGATGACCCGCTGGACCTCAGCGAGTTTGAAACACAAAGCGAGGAAGACGCCCTGGCCCGCGCCATTGCCGAAGAACAGGAGACCGATGCATGAGCAAGGAACGCTACGGCATTCGCCGCTTCGCCCTATTGAATACCGCCGGCTACAGCCTGGGCCTGTTCCCGCTGGAAGAGCCGCTGTCGGTGTATGGCGCGAACAACCTCGGTAAATCGGCTTCGATCAACGCCTTGCAGTTCCCGATCCTGGCGCGCATGTCGGACATGAGCTTCGGCAAGTACACCCTGGAACAGTCGCGACGCTTCTACTTTGCCACCGACACCAGCTACATCCTCGTCGAAGTGTCCCTGCCCCATGGCCCCCACGTGATCGGCGTGGTCGGCCGCGGCCCGGGCGGCGGTTTCGGTCACCAGTTCTTTGCCTACGCCGGCAAGCTGGACCTGGCCCACTATCAGAAGAACGACACCTGCCTGCGCCAGAAAGAGCTGTTCACCAACCTTGAGCGCGAAGGCCTGAAAGCCTATGAGCTCAAGCCCGATGAACTGCGACGTTTGCTGGTGGGTGGCCATACTTCGATCCCGCTGGACCTGACCCTGATTCCGCTGCGCTCCACCAGCGAGCAAAGCCTGAAGACCTTCCGCGCACTGTTTATCAACCTGCTGCACATGCGCGAAATCACTGCGGCCAAGCTCAAGCAACTGTTCCTCGATGCGTTCGAGCACAGCCTGCGCTCTGGCAGTGTGGATTACATCGCCGCGTGCGAAGAAGCCTTCCGCGATGTGCGGCGCATGGAGCAGGACTACAACTCCCTGGTCGCCGCCGGCCCCTTGGTCGAAGCGTTGGCCAATGGTGTGAAACAGCGCGACGTCCTGCGTGGCAAGCTTCACCGTTTGTCGCCGTTGCTCGATTCGTTGCTGGGCACCTGGTCGGACTACGCCAGTGCGCGCAAGGAAGAGCTGACAATCCAGGCCGAACACTACCGCAACGAGCAGGATGCGCTGCAGAACGATCAGCGCGGTGGCACCCAGGAACTGATGCGCCTGGAGCGGGAAATCAGCGGCATCCAGCGCTGGTTGGGCGAGTTGTCGGTGCTCAAGCATCGCTTTGCGCTGGTGGATGACGTCAAGGTCCTGGAGCAGCAACTGCTGGCGGCCAAGGATGCGCACGACGAACTGGCCGGCGCCCTGGCGCAGTCGCGACAGTTCAGCGCCGAGGATCTGGATGAGCGCCTGCGCGACCTGGAAAAACGCCTGAAATCGGTCAAGCAGCAACTCGATCACGCCGACAACAACAGCTACGCCAAACTGCGGGAAGAATTCTCACAGCAAGACGTCGAGCGTCTGATGCGCCTGTTCAACAGTTCGCTGTTCAGCCTGCCGCTGGGCGAACATGGCATCACCCTGGATGAAGACGGCCAGTGGGTAAAATCCCTGGAGCTGATCCTTGATGGCTTCACCGGCGAGCGCTTTGAAGTGCCGGGGCTGTCCATCGACATCTCGCATATCGAGCCACCTGCCCTGCAAGCCTTGGCGGATCGTGCGGCATTGCGCGACCAGAAAGAACGCCTGGAAAAAGAACTCAAGCAACTCAAAACCCAGCAGGCGGTAGCGTCTGACCGGGCGGCGAGCAAGACCCAGACTGAAGCGCTGTACCAACAAGTACTGGATGCGCAGAAAGCCCTGGAAGACTTCCGTCGCAGCCAGACCCTGAGCGCCGAGGAAGGCGAAAAACTGGAGCACCTGGCGCAAATGGAAGCCGCGCAGGACGAGTTGAAACGCTCCAGCGATGCGTTTACCGAGCGCGTCCAGCAGCTGTCGGCCAAGTTGCAGCTGGTCGGCCGGCAAATCGGCGATATGGAAGCCAAGCAACGCACTTTGGATGACGCGCTGCGCCGTCGCCAGTTGTTGCCGGCTGACTTGCCGTTCGGCACGCCGTTCATGGACCCGGTCGACGACTCCATGGACAACCTGCTGCCACTGCTCAACGACTATCAGGACAGCTGGCAGGGTTTGCTGCGCGCCGATGGCCAGATCGAGGCGTTGTATGCCCAGGTGCGCCTCAAGGGCGTGGCCAAGTTCGACAGCGAAGACGATATGGAGCGTCGCCTGCACCTGTTGATCAACGCGTACGCACACCGTACCGACGAAGCCCTGACCCTGGGCAAGGCACGCCGTGCGGCGGTGACGGATATCGCGCGGACCCTGCGTAATATCCGCAGCGACTACGACAGCCTTGAGCACCAGTTGGCGCTGTTCAACCGCGAGATCAACAAGCGCCAGGTGTCGAACCTGCAAAGCTTCCGCATTGTGCTCGCGCCAAACAAGGAAGCGCTCAAGCATATCGACCAGATCATCCACAGCGCTGGTCAGTATGAGGAAGGCGAGACCCTGTCGGTGTTCGACCTCAGCCAAAGCGCCGAGCAGGACAACAAGAACGAAGAGGCCAAGGAATACCTGGCGCGCCTGGTCGCCGCCAACCATAACCAGTTGGGGCTCAAGGATCTGTTCGAGTTGGCGTTCGAGATCACCAAGGTCAATGGCCAGCCGGTGATTCACACCGACATCGATGGTGCCGCGTCCAACGGCACCACCATGACCATCAAGGCGCTGACCAACATGTACTTGTTGCTGCACTTGATGGACCGCGACCAGGCCGGTCGTGTGCGCCTGCCGTACTACCTTGATGAGGCAGCGGATATCGACGAGAAGAACCAGGCAGCCCTGCTGGAAACCAGCCTGCAACTGGGCTTCGTGCCGATCCTGGCCAGTGTGAAGCCGCAGGTTTCCGCCCAGGTGGCGATCGACCTGGAAGGCGGCAGCGGGCCGAACGGGATCTACATCGATGAGGCGGACTGGAAGTACATCCGTCGCCATGATGTGGTGAAGGCAACGGTGAATGTGCAGGCGGACGAGCCGGAGTTGGATGAGGTCTGACCGAATGCTGCACACCTTGTAGGAACTGGCTTGCCGGCTCCTGCGAAGCAATAAAAAGGCCGCGATCTTTTGGATCGCGGCCTTTTTTGTAGCTCCTGGATTTATTTCCCCAGGGGGATCTTCGGCGCCCAGATCAGCCACTCGTCTTCAAACTTGTCGAACAACGGGAACGTCTGCTCAGGCAGCGCCGGGTTGCCCATGCGCTCGCCGTCTGGCGTGGCAAAGGCGATCCCGCCCTGAATCAGGGTTTCCAAGGACTCGGTGCGTACCGTCGCGCCTTTGAACAGACCGAAGTCCAGACCAAAGCCACTGCTGTTCCAGAAACGGCTGCCACTGCGAACCAACGGTGCGTACTTGGGCTCGATCAGCACATGGATCAGCACGCGATCAGCGGTCTTGCCCAGCTCGTATCCAGTGACCTTGCCCACGGTGACTTCACGGTAGGTGACCGGTACGCCAACTTTCAACGAACCACGACGGGCGGCGCTGAGCACCAGGCTCAAGCCGGCCTCCTGCACATTGGTCTCTGGCGGCTGGGCCAGGGCCACGAAGTTCTTTTGCGGGCCGGTGCTTTTCACCGGTGGCAGAACTTCGATGTACTGGCCTGTGACCAGGGTTTCCAGGTTGGCGGTTTTCATCAGGCCCAACTCGGGCTTGACCACCCAGAACTGGCTGCCGGCGCGGGCGATCCGCTCAGGCACTTCGGTGATGCGTGCGCTGAGCATCACCGACTGCATGTCGGCGCTCAGGTCGACGCTTTCAATTTTGCCCACGTCCAGGCCTTTGAAGCGGATCGGCGTGTCGGTGCGCAGGCCATCGGCGCGGTCCACCTTGATGGTGATCAGGGTGCCGCGTTGGCTGGAGGCTTCATGATCGGCAAACAGGCGGAAACGTGGAATGCGATTTCTCAGCGGCACATTCGGCTCAGGGGTTTCAAAGGCGATACCACCGGCCATCAGGCTTTGCAGGGATTCGCTTTTGACCTGGATGCCGCCGGTGAGTCCACCGGTGAGGGTCACGCCACTGGCGTTCCAGAAACGCGTCGAGCCGTTGACCAGGCCTTCGTATTCCTTCTCGATATGCACGCCGATCACCAGTTGCTTGCGCTTGCGCGAGAACTGATAGCTCTGTACCGAACCGACCTTGACCTGCTTGTAGAGGATCGGGCTGCCGACCTCCAGGGAGCCGAGGCTCTCGGTGAGCAGAACCAGGTGCAAGCCTGGGGAGCGCAGGTCCAGCGGTGGCGCCTTAGGCCGCGCGACAAACTCGCGTTGCGGGCTGGCGCCTTTGTCGCCGGGACGGATGGCAATGTAGTTACCCTTGACCAACGCTTCCAGGCCAGTGATGCCCGCCAGGGAAATGGACGGCTTGACCACCCAGAACTGGGTGCCTTCCACCAGGTAGTCCTCGGCCAATGGGTCGAGGGTCAGGTCGGCGCTGGCGCTGGACAGATCAGAGTCCACCTTCAGAGCCTTGAGGCTGCCGACCTGGATACCTTTGTACATCACAGGTGTGCGACCTGCCTGCAGGCCCTCGAAGTCACTGAGCTTGACCTTGACGCGGATACCCGCGGCGGCGGCATCGAAGTCTTCGTAGAGGCGGAACGGCAGGCTCGGATCGGTGGGCGGGCTGTCCTTGCGATTCTCTGGCGTGGCGAAGGCGATACCACCGGAGACAATGCTGGCCAGGGACTCGCTGCGCACTTTGACCCCGGACAGGTTGGCGTCGATGCTGATGCCGCTGGCATTCCAGAAGCGCGTATGTTTGCGCACCAGGCTGGCGTAGGTCGGCTCGATGTAGATCTTCACCTCGACGGTGTTCTGATCGGCGGACAGCAAGTAGCTTTTGACCTGGCCGACCTGGATCTGTTTGTAGAACACCGGGCTGCCACGGTCGAGCGAGCCGAGCCGCTCGGCCTTGACGGTCAGGTGCAGGCCGGGCTTGGCGTCGGATAAAGGTGGCTCTTCGGAGAGCGCCTTGAACTTGCGCGTAGGCTCGCCGTCGCCAGGGCTGGCAGCGATATAGTTGCCCGAGACCAGGGTTTCCAGGCCTGTAATGCCAGCCAGGCTGACGCTTGGCTTGACCAGCCAGAAGCGCGTATTGGCCTTGAGGTACTGCTCGACATCCTTGTTCATCTCGATGGTGGCAATCACCCCGCGATTACTGCCCTCATCATCCAGGGCCAGGGTCTTGACCTTGCCCACAGGCATGCCTTTGTAGACCACTTCTGTCTTGTTGACCTGGATGCCTTCGCCGCTCTCAAAGCGAACCTGGATCTCGATGCCCGTCTGGCTGTAGGCACGCCATCCGAGCCAGCCGCCGATCACCAGGGCGATCAAGGGCAGTACCCATATGGCCGACCAGTTCGAAGCGGGGCGGGTTTTAGCCTTTGGCAAATCAGTCATGGTCGTCGTCCGACTCCGTGTTATCCCAAATCAGTCGGGGATCGAAAGTTACTGCAGCAAGCATCGTCAAAATCACCACACTGGCGAATGCCACGGCACCGAGATTGGCCTCGATACTGGCAAGTCGCCCAAAGTTTACGACCGCAACCAGAATAGCGATCACGAAAATATCCAGCATGGACCAGCGGCCGATGAATTCGATAAAGCGGTACATGATAATGCGTTGTCGGGCAGAAAGCGGCTGGTGACGCTGCACCGAGAACAGCAGCAGCGCGATGCCTACCAGCTTGAAGGTTGGTACCAGGATACTGGCAATAAACACCACGGCGGCAATCGGGAACATACCGTGCTGAACCAGTTCGATCACGCCGGCCATGATCGTGCTCGGCGCGCCCTGCCCCAGGGAGTTGACCGTCATGATAGGCAACAGGTTAGCCGGGATGTACAGAATTGCCGCAGTAATCAGCAATGCCCAGGTGCGCATCAGGCTGTTCGGACGGCGAGCGTGGACCAGCGCGCCGCAACGGGTGCAGGTTTGCTCGTCTGTGTCCGGGTCTTGCCTGTTCAATTCGTGACATTCAGTACAGATCAGAATGCCAGCATCAATCGCCCGCATGTTCGTCCTCCCCGGACAACGCTTGCCAGATCTGTTGAGGTGACATGACTACCTCCAGCAGCACCTGGACCATCAACAGGCTGACAAAACAGGCCAGTCCCAGGCCTACGCTGAGGGCGGCCATGTCGGCCAACTTTACGATCGCCACCAGCACGCCCATCAGGTAGACCTCAAGCATCCCCCAATCGCGCAGATGGTGATAAATGCGGTACAGCAACAGGCCGTAGTTGCGGCCTACGTTCCAACGAATGCTGAGCAAGACCGCCAGTTGGCACAGCAACTTAAGCAATGGAATGCCCATGCTGCACAGGAACACCACCACGGCCACGCCTTGCATCCCGGTATTAAACAGGGCGACTACGCCGCTCCAGACCGTGTCTTCAGAAGACTGCCCGAGTAGATTGAGCTGCATGATGGGTAGAAAGTTCGCCGGGATGTACAACAACAGCGCCGCGATCACCAAGGCCAGGCTGCGCTCGACGACATTGTAGCGGTGGGCGTACATCTCATAACCACAGCGCGGGCACAGGGCCTTTTCACCGTGCGCAAGTTCTGGCTTGCGCATCAGCAAGTCGCACTCATGACAGGCAACCAGGTCCTCCAGAGGTAGGTCGGACACCTGAGGGGTATCAACCGGGTCGGACATATAGGGCTCTAAGTCTAAAATGATCAGGCGTCTATTCTAGTGTTCTGGCTCAGAAATAACTGTGCAAATTTGTCGGGGTGAACAGTGGCGATATGCCAGAACCTTTTCTACCGCCCAAAACAAAACCCCAACTGCTTTCGCAATTGGGGTTTCGGAATTTAATCTTGACGATGACCTACTCTCACATGGGGAAACCCCACA